>JAATFG010000061.1 GCA_015655355.1 Lysobacterales bacterium | reverse complement strand
CGGGGTGGCCGAAGAACCAGAAGATGTGCTGGTACATCACCGGGTCGCCGCCGCCGGCCGCGTTGAAGAACGAGGTGCCGAAGTACTTGTCGGTCAGCAGCATCGTCACCGCGCCGGCCAGCACCGGCATCACCGCGATCAGCAGGAACGCGGTGATCAGCCAGGTCCAGCAGAAGATCGGCATCTTCAGCAGGTCGATGCCCGGTGCGCGCATGTTGAGCACGGTGGCGATGATGTTGATCGCGCCCATGATCGAGCTGACGCCCATCATGTGGATCGCGAACACCGAGAACGCGACGTTCATGCCGCCTTGCAGCGACAGCGGCGGATACATCGTCCAGCCGCCGGCCGGCGCGCCGCCGGGCAGGAACAGGGTGGACAACAGCAGCGCGAAGGCGAACGGCATGATCCAGAACGACCAGTTGTTCATGCGCGGCAAGGCCATGTCCGGCGCGCCGATCTGCAACGGGATCATCCAGTTCGCCAGGCCGACGAAGGCCGGCATGACCCCGCCGAAGATCATCACCAGCGCGTGCACCGCGGTCATCTGGTTGAAGAATTCCGGCTTGACGAATTGCAGGCCGGGCGCGGCCAGTTCGGCGCGGATCACCACCGACATGCCGGCGCCGATGACGAACATGATGAAGCTGAAAACAAGGTACAGCGTGCCGATGTCCTTGTGGTTGGTCGAGAAGAACCAACGCTCGACGAAGCCCTGATGATGCTCGCCGTGAGGGTGATCGTCGTGGGAAACCGCTTCGGGATGCGTCACGGACATGGTGCGTTTCCTTCAGTTCATGCCGCTGGCGGCGGGCGCGCTGCTTGCGGATGCGGCCGGCGCCGCAGGTTTCTGCGCGGCCAGCCATTGCTTGAATTCTTCCTTGCCCACGGCCTTGACCACGATCGGCATGAAGCCATGGTCCTTGCCGCACAACTCGGCGCACTGGCCGCGGTAGATGCCGGGCTTCTCGATGTCGGTCCACGCTTCGTTGACGATGCCCGGCTCGGCGTCCTGCTTCCAGCCCAGCGCCGGCACCCACCAGGCGTGGATGACGTCGTCGCTGGTCAGCACGAAGCGCACCTTGGTGTTCACCGGCAACACCAGCGGATGATCGACTTCGAGCAGGTAATCGGGATGCTGCGCGCCATCGACCACCGCGCCGCTCTGGCGCAATTCGTCCGAATTGCGCGCCAGGCGGCTGCCGAAGGCCACGCCCTGGCCGAGATAGTCGTATTTCCACATCCACTGCACGCCGGTGATCTTCACCGTGAGTTCGGCGTCGCGGGTGTCGTACATCTTGATCAGCTTGGTCGTCGCCGGTGCGGCCATCGCCAGCAGCAGCAGGATCGGGATCACCGTCCACACGATTTCCGCCTTGGTGTTGTGGGTGAAGCTCGCCGGCACCGCGCCTTTCGACTTGCGGAAGGCGAACACCGAATACGCCATCGCGCCGAACACGATGACGCCGATGCCCACGCAGATCCAGAACGTGAGCATGTGCGCGTCGTAGGCGTTGTGCGCCGACGAGGTGACGCCGTAGCCCATGTTCAACTGCCAGCGGTGCGGCGCTGCCGGCTCTGCAATAGCTTGCGCCGGCGAAGCGCCGACCACGGCTTGCGCCAACTGCATGCTGCCCCTTCCAATCGCTTGCGTCATTGCCCAGACCTTGTGGCGAACCAATGAACGAATCGTCTAAAAGCATGCGGGCCACAAGGCCCTCCCCGGAGGCCGCCGACGCATTCACGTCGGCGGAAACAACCGCCAATCAACACTGGGTCGATGGTAGCCCTGCGCGGCGCAAGGGGGCAAGGCGCGCGACGGCATACGAAAGTCCTAAAATGCCGCTCCCCGCCCGAGATCCGCCCGGATGCGCCATGCATCCGCCTCGTGAATCCCGTCCCGAACCCGCTTCGCCGTTGCGGCCGTCCCCGCCGGTTTCGCCGGAACTGCCGGCCGGACAACGCTGCTTTGCCGTGCCCGGATCGAAGCGGCGGCATCGACATGCCGCCTCGATCGAGCGATGGCGCGTGAATGCCGCGTCGACAAAATTGAACCGTTCATCGCCATGGATACGCGTCGATCGCAATGCACGACGGCGATCACAATGCATGCGCGCGTTCATGACGATGATGCAGCACCCCGCCCCCTGGTTGTTTCCCCCGATGGCCACGGACTTCTACATTCTCCTGCTCGGCGATTTCGCCTTGTCGGCAGTGTTGCTCGCGCTGTTCTGGTACGTCTCGCACGCCTCGCCCGGCCTGCGCGGCGTGGCGCTGTGGGGCCTTGCGCACATGGCCTACACCGCCGGCTCGGCACTGCTCGACTCCGCCGCCTACCAGCTCGGCGACGGCAGCGCACGCACCCATGCCGTCGACTGGCTCGCGGGCGTCGGCAATGTCGTCGCCTGCGTCGGCGTCGCACTGCTCGCCTGTGCCATGGTCCAGTTCATCGATCCGCGCGCACGCCGCGGCCTGCGCGGCAGCGGTTACGCCCTGGTCGCGCTGTGCATCGCGATGCCACTGGCCGCGTGGGCCTGGCCCGGCACGCTCAACGCGCAGGGCATGGCGCTGAGCGTGGCGGAAATCATCGCGCTGGCGGTGATCGTGGTGTGGCTGGACAAGCTCGACCATGCGCCCTATCGCTTTCCCGCGCGGCTGATGATGGTGGTCGGCGCCCTGCTCGCCTGCCTGTACGCACGCGACCTCGGCTACGCGCTGGCCAGCGCCTACGAACCGGTCAAGGGCTGGGAAACGCTCGACCTCAACCTGTGGTTCGTGATGAATTTCTGCATGTTGATGCTCGGCAGCTTCCGCGCCGCCGAATCGCTGCGCCGCTACGCGCTGTTCGACCCGCTGACCAACGCGCTCAACCGCCGCGGCCTCGACAACGAACTACTGATCGCGTCGCGCCCGACGCGTTCGCGCGGCACCGCGGTGATCGTGCTCGACCTGGACCATTTCAAGCGCGTCAACGACCGCCATGGCCACGCCGTCGGCGACGAGGTGCTGCGCCGCTTCTGCGAGGCGGTGCGGCATTGCATCCGCAGCAGCGACCTGCTCGCGCGCATCGGCGGCGAGGAGTTCGTCGTGGTCGCGCTGGACGCCAACTGCGACGACGCGCGGCTGCTGGCCGAACGCATCCGCCGTGAAGTGGCGACGCTGCAGATCGACGGCATCGCCCCGGAGAAAATCACGGTCAGCGCCGGCGTGGCCAGCGCGGGGCACCACGCCGTCGACGACATCGAAGAACTGATGCGCGACGCGGACGAAGCGATGTACGAAGCCAAGCGCCAGGGCCGCGACCGCGTGCAGGTGCGCGCCGCAGCCGCGGCCGCGGCCTGACGCGGCGCGCGCATTCGCGCACGGGCGCATGGCGGAACACGCGCATCACGCAGGATCGCGCCACGGACCTTTGACCGGCGCACAAGAAAAAGCCCGCGAAACCGCGGGCTTTTTCGCATTGCCAGGGTGTGGCGGCGCTCAGAACTTCCAGTTGAAGCCCAGCGCCAGCACGTCGGCGTCGACCTTGTATTCGCCCTGCAGCGTGCCGGTGACGATGTCGCTGCCGTCGGCGTTCTGGCCGGGGACGAAGTTCTCGTCGATCGGCGGCTTGCTCACGAACAGGTGGGTGTAGCCGAGCGTCCACTCGATGTTCTGGCTCGGCGTCCAGGTGAAGCCGAGCGAGGCCCACTTGCGGGTCGGGTCGGGCACGCGCACGTCACGGTATTCCAGCGTGGTCGGGGTCTGGTCCCAAGCCACGCCGAAGCGCCAGGTCCATTCCGGGTTGAAGCGGTACTCGGCGCCGAGCGAGGCCATCGTGGTGTCGCGGTAGCCGAACTTCAGCGTGGTCGGATCTTGCCCGGAATCGTAGTGCAGGACGATGTCGTCGAACGCGGAACTCCACTGCGAGCGCGAGACGTTGACCATCCACGTCCACTGCTCGTTGATGTCCTGGGTGAAGCCGATCTTGCCCACCGCCGGCATCGTCACCGTGGCCTTGCCGCCGGTGTCGGTGTACGAGCCCGGCGCGATCAGGCCGAATGCCGTACCCGCGGAGATCAGGGCGTTCGCAGTGGCATTGGGCGTCAGCGTCGCATAGTTGCCGTCCGCCGGATTGTTGAAGCTGGCCTTGCCGTTGGTGATCTTGTGGTCGACCTTGGAGCGGTAGCTGATGCCGATGTGCGAATGCTCGCTCGGGCTGAACAAGCCGCCGAGGGTGAAGCCGACCGCGGTGTTGTGGCCCTTCAGGTCGAGGTAACCGTCGGCACTGCCAGGATCGAGCGCCTGCGAGCCGAGGATGCCGTTGATCGCCGAGGCGAAATCGATGGCCTGCGAGAAATCGATGTCCAGGCGCTCGGCGAACACGTTGGCGCCGAAGGACACGTACGGGTTGACGTCGTACGAATAGGCCAGGGTGAAGTCGATCGCCTGCAGCTTGGTCTTGACGCCGGCATAGCGACCGACCCAATCGCGGTCGTATTCGGTGGTGAAGCCGAACGGCACGTTCAACGACGCGCCGAAATGCTGGTTGTCGCCGATCGGCAGGTGGTAATAGATCGCCGGCACCGGGATCACCGTGCCCGCATTGCCGCCATTGCCGCCGGAAACGGTCGAGCCGTCGGAATAGGTGGCATCGCCATGGAATCGGGCACCGAAGCTGATCACGCTGGCGTCGGCCTGCAGCTGCTGGCCCTTCAGCCCGATCATGCCGGCCGGGTTGACCGCGATGATCGCCGCGTCGCCCGGCGCGCTGACTTCGCCGGCGAACGAGGTGCCCTGGCCCTTGGCGCTGGCGCCGTTGAGCTGGAACGCGGCGGCGTGCGCATCGTTGTGGATGGCCAAGGCGCCTGCGATGCCGAGCGCGAGCAGCGAGAACCGGGTGGTGCGTGCAAACATGGAAAAACTCCGATGTGTCGTTGTAATGCAAGGCAGTATAGCCACGTGCGCTAACGCGACAATAACGTTTCCGGTACTGTGCGACATTGGTATGAATTCGCATCGATACGTTCGCGTATTGATGCAAGTGCACATTGCTCAGAACCCGAATTGCGCGGCAATGCCGATCACGTCCGCCGAACCGGCGAATTCGCCGATCAGGCGCGCGCCCTGCCCGCTTTCGCCGCTGACCAGATCGACCTTCGGCGTCTTCGCGATCTGCACGTGTTCCCAGTCGAGATCGAATTCCCAGTTGCCCGCCCACGACGGATTCCAGCTCAACCCCAGCGCGTAGATGCGGCGATCCTCGTCGGGCAGGCGCGGCGTGCGATAGCTGTCGGTGACTTGCGCACCGCCGTTGTAGTCGAGCGTGCGCGTGCGGTAATCGTCCCTGATCGGCGACTGGTCGAAGCCGACGCCGGCGCGCAGGACGAAGTTTTCGGCGAACTTGTATTCGCCGCCGAGCGCGAAGTAGTTGCTGTCCTGCCAGCTGTAATCCTCGACCTGGTCCGGGCGCGACACCACGCTGCCGTCGTCGAGGGTGACGTCGTCGAACTGGATGCGGATTTCCTTCAGCGAGGACCAGCCGGTGCGCTGGTACTCGGCCATCAGCGAAAGATTGGGCGTGGCTTCCCACGTCACGCTCGCGGTGGCGACCTTGGGCACGGTGAACCTGGCGCCGCCGCCGCCATCGGCGTATTGCCCCGGCGCGGCGGAATCGAGCAGGTTCTGCATGTTCGCCGGCACGCTGAAATCGCCGCTGCCCTTCAGCTTGTGCTTGATCCCGGGGCGGTAATCGAGGCCGATCGAAAGCGTGTCGGTCGGGCGCCAGTCGATGCCGGCGTTCCAGCCGAAGGCGACGTCGTCGCCGCTGATCCGCGCGCTGCCATCCTCGCTGCCGTCGGCTTCGTGCGCGGCGACGTCGGGCGTGCCCGGATACAGCAACGGCAACAGCGCGCAGGCACCGGGCAGGAGGCCGTTGGCCTGGTTGCACGCGCCGCTGGCGAAATCGATGCGCTCGCCGAGGGTGACCTTCATGTATTCGGCGATCAGGCCCACGCCGACGGAGAAATTGTCGCCGATGTTCGCCGCCGCCGAGAACGTCGCATCGACCACCTTCACGTCCGACAGCGTGGCGAGGTAACGCCCGCTCCAGTTCGGGTCGTAGTCGGTCTTCAGGCCGAACGGCGCGCCGAGCGAAGCGCCGACCGCGAAGCCTTCGAGGTTGTCCTTCAGCGGAATCACCACCGCCATCGCCGGCACCGGGTTCAGGCCACCGGCATTGCCGCCCTTGTTGTCGTTCTCGCCGACGTAGCGGTCGCAGGTGTAGTCGCCCGCGTCGTAAGCGGAACCGGCGGCGCAGGTGTTGCCCTTGAATTTGAAGCGCAGGTCGATGACGCTGACGTCGACCTGCGCGGTCTTGAGCTTGAACGTGGTCATCAGCGCCGGGTTGTTGGCGACCACCGCGGCGTCGCCCTTGGCCGAGGCCGCGCCGGCCGAGGCGCGCCCGGACGCCTTGACGCTGTTCTCGCGCAACTGGAATCCCGATGCGGCCGCATCGCCTGCGGCCAAGGCGCCGAACACGCCCAAGGCCAGGACCGAAACACGCCAACCACGCGTCATGGGCTGCATGTGAACTTCCTCCTTGAAGATTCAGGTGCGGTCCAAGTCTAAACAGCCATCGCAGTGCACAATCGGTGCGCCCATTGAAATCCGGCATGCCCGGCCCCAGATCGCGCGCATGGCCAAGCAAGCGCTCTACAAAGTCACCTTCTTCAACGCCGGCAAGATCTATGAGTTGTATGCGCGCCACGTCGGCGCCAGCCACCTGTGGGGCTTCACCGAACTCGGCGAGCTGGTGTTCGACGTGCACGAAAGCATGGTGATCGACCCGACCGAGGAACGCCTGCGCGACGAGTTCGCCGCGACCAAGTCGCTGCACTTGCCAATGCAGAGCATCGTTCGCGTCGAGGAAGTCGAGCGCAAGGGCCAGTCGGTCATCCGCGATGCGGCCAGCGGCGAGAAGGTGGTGATGCCTTTCCCGGTTCCTGCGAAACCGCGCTGATTCCCGCCCGTCATCCCGGCGAAAGCCGGGATCCAGTGACTTGCATCGGAAAAATCAAGGGCTCCGGGTCCCGGCTTTCTCCGGAATGACGGCGTCGAACATCACTTCTTCGCCGAATCCTTCTTTGCATCTGCATTCTTCGCTGCGGCGGCCTTCGCCTGCGCGGCGAGCGAACCGGGCTGCTTGAGTTCCTTCAGCGCCTGCGCGATGTAGCCATCGCCATCGAGCACGTCGCCTTCGACGTAACCCTTCGCGTCCTCGTCATCGCCTTTCAGGTGACCGGGCAGCGAGGCTTCGCTGTAATCGACCACCGGCGCCTGCGCGTCCTTGCCCTCCGGCTTGAGCACCACGTCCGGCACGATGCCGATGGACTGGATGGATTTTCCGCTGGGCGTGAAATAACGCGCGGTGGTGAGCTTGACCGAATCGCCGTTGCTCAGCGGCAACACCGTCTGCACGCTGCCCTTGCCGAAGGTGCGGCTGCCGACGATGCGCGCGCGGCCGTTGTCGCGCAGCGCGCCGGCGAGCACTTCCGACGCGCTCGCCGAACCGGCATCGACCAGCACCACGACCGGCGCACCGTTCAACAAGTCGCCCGGCGTGGCCTTCATTTCCGAATCGCTGCCGGGCATGCGCCCGTGCGTGCTGACGATGACGCCCTTGTCCAGCAAGGCATCCGCGACCTGCACCGCGGCATTCAGCAAACCGCCGGGATTGCTGCGCAAATCCAGCACCAGGCCTTTCAATTTCGCCTTCGCCTGCAACGCGTTCAACTGCTTCTCGAATTCCGCGCCGGTGTCGGCCTGGAACGCGATGAGGCGCATGTAGCCATAGCCCGGCTCCAGCATCCTGCTCTTCACGCTGGCGACGTGGATCGTCTCGCGCGTCAGCTCGACGGTGAACGGCTTGTCGCTGTCGCCGCGCAGGATCGCCAGCTTGACCTTGGTCCCCGGCGCGCCGCGCAGCGGCTTCATCGTGTCGTCGGCCGGCAGCGGCTTGCCGTCGATGGCGACGATCACGTCGCCGGCCTTGATCCCGGCGCGCGCGGCCGGCGTGTCGTCGATCGGCGCGACCACGCGCAAGGTGTTGTCCGGCTGCGCCTGCAATTCGACGCCGATGCCGGCATACGCGCCTTCGGCTTCCTCGTCGAAATCCTGGGCATCGTCCTTGTCCATGTATTCGCTGTGCGGATCGAGGTCGAGCAACAGGCCATGGATCGCCGCGTCCATCAGTTTCTGATCGGTCACCGGCTCGACATAGGCGCCACGCACCGCGTTGAACACGGTGACGAAGCGGCGGATATCGTCCAGCGGAATCTGCGAGGGCGCGGTTTCGGCCGGGTTGTCAATGGTCGTGCCATCGCTGGTGGCCGCGGCGGCATCGTCCTGCGCTCCGGATTGTGCCTGCGTCGCATCCTGCGCCCATGCCGGAACCGCGGCGAACAGCAACATCATCGACATCAGCCAGCGGCGCATGGACGGCTCCTTTTCGTGGGTTGCGATCGATTATGCACGGCGCCGCATCAACGGCGCTGCAACCACGACGAGGGATCGACCGGCTGGCCATCGCGGCGCAGCTCGAAATACAGCGCAGGTTGGCCGAAGCCGCCGGAGTTGCCGACCTTGGCCACCGCATCGCCGCGATGCACGACGTCGCCGGCATCGTGCAGCAGGCTCTCGTTGTGCGCGTACAAGCTCATGTAGCCGTTGCCGTGGTCGATGATCAGGATC
Organism: Lysobacterales bacterium; assembly: GCA_015655355.1. Taxonomy (GTDB): domain Bacteria; phylum Pseudomonadota; class Gammaproteobacteria; order Xanthomonadales; family Xanthomonadaceae; genus Pseudoxanthomonas_A. Next base: position 30,215 of record JAATFG010000061.1, on the reverse strand, counting down.
AGGCCGTAGCCGGTCATCCATTCGGAGAACACCACGGTGCCGTCGGCGACCGCGGTGACGGAACTGCCAAGCGGCGCGCCGATCAACACGCCGGAAGACGCGTGGCCGTCCGGCAGCGTGCCGCCGAACTTCGCCAGCAAATTGCCCGACACCGGCCAACCGAGGCCGCCGACCTTCAACGCCGGCGCGCTGGCGACGGTCTTCGGCGGCGGCGTTTTAACCGGGTTGCCGGCGGCCTTGTCGCGCGCGGCCTGCGCGGCGGCGCGTTGCGCGGCGGCGCGGCGTTCGGCTTCCGCGCGCGCGGCGGCGGCGCGCAAATTGGCGAGCAGGGTTTCCAGCGCCTTCGCGTCCGCGCCCAGCGCCTTCTCGCGCTGCGCCTTGTCCTGGTATTGCTGTTCGAGGTCGTCGACCAGCGAAGCGCGCGCCTGCCGCTCCTTGTTCAAGCTGGCGACCTGCTGCTGCTGTTGCTTGCGCGCCGCGTCGAGCGCCGCCGCATGCGCCTGGATTTCCTGTTCGACCTGCGTCAACTGCTCCAGTTGTGACGACAGCGCCGCGATCTTCTGCGCACGGTCGCGGTCGATGTAGCGATGGTAGGCGAGCACGCGGTTGGCATCGGCCACCTTGTCCTGTTCCAGCAGTGATTTCAGCGGCGCGTCCTGGCCTTGCAGGTAGGCCGAACGCAACAGCGTGGCCAGTTCCTCGCGCTGCCGCTGCATGCTCGATTGCAGTTGCGCGCGCTGCTGCTGCAAGGCGTCGAGTTGCTGCTGCTGCAGCTTGAGCTGCACTTCGGTCTGGCTCAGGGTGCGGCTGCTCTTGCCGACCTTCTCGTCGGCGTCGCGCAGCTTGCGCGAGGCATCGCCGCGCTGGTCATCGAGCTTGCGCCGCTGCTGGGCGACGTCCTTCAGCTCGCCGCGCAGCGCCTTGAGCTTCTGCTCGGCGTCCTTCGCGTCCTGCGCATGCAATGCAGCCGTACATGCCAGCAACGCGAACAATGCGATTTTTGCAGACTTGTCCAAATTTTGCTCTTCGCTCGTCATTCCGGCGCAAGCCGGAATCCAGTGCCTTCGATTTTCGCGTTGAACCTCGCCAAGTTCCGGCATGCGCCGGAACGACGATCAAACGAACAAGCTCGCACCGTCCATTTCCGCCGGCTTCGGCAAGCCGAGCAGGTCCAGCATCGTCGGCGCCACGTCGCGCAGCGCGCCGCCGCCGCGCAGCTTCGCATCCGCGTGCTGCTCGCCGACGTAGACGAACGGCACCGGGCCGACCGTGTGCGCGGTGTGCGGCTGGTGCGTGACCGGGTCGCGCATCATCTCCAGGTTGCCGTGGTCGGCGGTGATCAGCAGCGCGCCGTGCTTCTCGCGCACGATCTTCTCGACCGCGCCGATCACCTTGTCGGTCGCCTCGGCGGCCTTGATCGCCGCGCCGAGGATGCCGCTGTGGCCGACCATGTCCGGGTTCGCCACGTTGCAGATGACGACGTCGAACCTGTCGCTGGCGATCGCTTCGACCAGCTTCGCGGAAAGCTCGACGCTGCTCATTTCCGGCTGCAGATCGTAGGTGGCGACCTTCGGCGACGGCACCAGGATGCGCTCCTCGCCCGGCAGCACGTCCTCGACGCCACCGCTGAAGAAGAAGGTGACGTGCGCGTATTTCTCGGTTTCGGCGATGCGCAACTGGGTCAGGCCCGCATCGGCGATCACCTCGCCCAGCGTGTGCTGCAAATCCTGCGGGCCGAACGCGACCGGCGCGTCGAACTTCGCGTCGTATTCGGTCAGGCAGACGAAACGCGCCAGCTTCGGCTTGCGTGCGTCGAAGCCGTCGAATTTCGGATCGATGAAGGCGGCGGCGAGCTGGCGCGCACGGTCGGCGCGGAAATTCATGAACACCACCGCGTCGCCATCCTTCATCGGCTGCGCGCCGGCGAGCACGGTCGGTTGCACGAATTCGTCGTTCTCCTCGTGCGCGTAGGCCATTTCCAGTGCGGCCAGCGCGCTCGGCGCGTGCGTGGCGGACTCGGCCTCGACGATCGCGTCCCAGGCCTTGCGCAGGCGGTCCCAGCGCTTGTCGCGGTCCATCGCGTAATAGCGGCCGGACACGCTGTAGATCCCGGCGTTGCCGAGTTTTTCGCACAGCGCCTGCAACTTCTCGATGCTCGGCTGCGCCGAACGCGGCGGCATGTCGCGGCCGTCGAGGAAGGCATGCACGGCGACCTGCCTGACGCCCTTGCTCTTCGCAAGCTCGAGCATCGCGAAGATGTGCTTCTCGTCCGAATGCACGCCGCCGGGCGACAGCAGGCCCATCACGTGCAGGGTGCCGCCATCCTTCAGCACCGCATCGCAGGCGGCATTGAGTTCGGGCGTGGCGAAGAAGCTGCCGTCCTCGATCGCCGCGTCGATGCGGGTGAGGGTTTGATAGACGACGCGGCCGGCACCGAGGTTCATGTGCCCGACTTCGCTGTTGCCCATCTGCCCGTCCGGCAGGCCGACGAACTTGCCTTCGCTGTGGATCAGCGTGTTCGGGCAGGTCGCGAGCAGGTGGTTCCAGTTCGGCAGGTTGGCCTGCGCCACCGCGTTGTCGGTCGGGTCGTCGCGATGGCCCCAGCCATCGAGGATCATCAACACCAGGGGCTTCGGGCGAGCGGCTGCGGACACGGCGGTTTCCATCGGGTAGCGGATGACGCGAAGATTGTAACGCGCCGCACCGCGACGGCCCCGCGAAGGCGCGCGCTTCGGACCATCGCCGCAAGACCAATCCGGTACCCGCTTGCGACTAGAATCCGGTCACCGCCCGGAGAGAACCCGATGAACCGCAAACTCCTGCTCGTTCCAATCGCCCTGGCCGCCCTGGCCGCTTGCAGGCACGACGGCATGTCGATGCCTGCGGCAAGTCCCGCGTCCGCAGTGGCTGCGCCGGCCTTGCCGAATTCGGATGCGCACCGGTTCGCGCCGGACATCGACGGCGGCGATTTCGGCGAAATGGTGCGCGTGCTGTCCTCCGATGCGTTCGAGGGTCGCGGCCCCGGCACGCCGGGCGAGGACAAGTCGGTCGCCTACATCACCGCGCAGATGCGGCGCATCGGCCTGCAGCCGGGCAACAAGGGCTCGTGGACGCAGGACGTGCCGATGCTGGTCACCACCGCCGATCCGGCGACCACGCTCGACATCGCCCGGAACGGCACGACGACGAAGTTGAAATTCGGCGACGACATGGTCGTGTCCACCCGCAGCGGCCAGCCGGAGGTGAAGCTCGAGGGCAGCGACATGGTGTTCGTCGGCTACGGCGTGGATGCGCCGGAGCAGAAGTGGAACGACTACGCCGGGCAGGATTGGCGCGGGAAAACCGTGGTCATGCTGGTCAACGACCCCGGCTTCCACGTCCACGACGAAAGCCTGTTCGAGGGCCGCAAGATGACCTATTACGGGCGCTGGACCTACAAGTTCGAGGAGGCCGCGCGCCAGCACGCCGCCGCCGCGATCATCATCCACGACACCGAAGGCGCCGCCTACGGCTGGGACGTGGTCAAGCATTCGTGGGGCGGCAAGCAGTACGACCTGCGCGCGGCCGACGACCCGGATCCGCGCGTGCCGCTGCAGGGCTGGATCACCCAGAGCGCGGCGAAAGCGCTGTTCGCCAACGCCGGCCTCGACCTCGACGACCTGTACAAGGCCGCGAACAAGCGCGGCTTCAAGCCGGTGCCGCTGCACGCGAAGCTGTCGGTGGATCTGCGCAGCACGATCAGCGAACAGCAGTCGCGCAACGTGATCGGCGTGCTGCCCGGCGGCACGCGCCCCGATGAAGCCGTGGTCTACATGGCGCACTGGGACCATCTCGGCAAGCACGACGACGAGCCGGGCGACAACATCTACAACGGCGCGGTCGACAACGCCGCCGGCGTCGCCGGCATCCTCGAAATCGCCGACCGGTTCGCGCACCAGCGGCCTGCACCGCAGCGCTCCACGGTGTTCATCGCCCCGACGCTGGAGGAAGCCGGCCTGCTCGGCTCGAAGTATTACGCCGCGCACCCGAGCTTCGCGCTGGACAAGATCGCCGGCGTGCTCAACATCGACGCGATCCTGCCGATCGGCAAGACCCGCGACATCACCGTCACCGGCTTCGGCGCCTCGCATCTGGAAGACATCCTCAAGACCGAGGCGGACAAGCAGGCGCTGAGCCTGCACGCCGAGGAAAACCCGGAAGGCGGCCATTATTTCCGCTCCGACCATTTCAGCTTCGCCAAGGCCGGCGTGCCGGCGCTGGACCTGAGCAACGGCGCCGACCTCGTCGATGGCGGCATCGCCGCCGGCAAGGCCGCGGAAAAGGACTACGGCGACAACCGCTACCATTCCCCGCGCGACGAATACGACCCGGCGACGTGGAAGTTCGACGGCATCGTGCAGTTGCTCGGCCTCGAATACGCGGTCGGCAACGACCTGGCCAACAGCGATGCGTGGCCGGACTGGTACGACGGCAATGCGTTCAAGGCCGCGCGCGATGCGATGATGAAAAAATGAGGCTGTTCCCCTCTCCCCCTGTGGGAGAGGGACAGCGTGCGCAGCACGCAGGGAGAGGGGTCGGCTTTTCATTGCAACGCTCGCCCCCCCTCCCGCCCTTCAAGCACCTTCTCCCACGGAGGAGAGGAGGAAATCAGTTAGGCTTGCGCCACTTTCCACGGGAGAATTGCCATGTCGATTGCCTACTGGTGCGTGCTGATCGCCGCCGCGCTGCCGTACATCTGGGTGTTCATCGCCCAACGCAGTGGCGAGCGCTACAACGCGCATGACCCGCGCGGCTGGCAAGCCAAGCAGAGCGGGCGTTCGCTGCGCGCGCATGCCGCGCACCTCAACGGCTTCGAGGCGTTCCCGGCGTTCGCCGCCGGCGTTGTGCTGGCGCAACTGGCCGGCGTCGCACCGCATCTGGTCAACCAGTTGGCGGTCGCATTCGTGATCTTCCGCGTGCTGCACGGCCTGTTCTACGTCGCCGACAAGCCGCCGCTGCGCAGCCTGACCTGGCTGCTCGGCCTGCTGTGCGCGCTGGCCTTGATCGCGCTGGCCGCATTGAAGGCGAACTGATCAGGTTTCTTCGTTCCAGCCGAACAGTGCGAACACCTTGAGAAATTCCGCATCCAGCGGCGCGACGACTTCGATGCGTTCGCCGCTTTGCGGATGATCGAAACCCAGTCGATTCGCATGCAACAGCATGCGATGCACGCCGAGCATGCGGAAGTTGCGGTTGTGGCGGCCGTCGCCGTGGCTGGTGTCGCCGATCAGGTGATGGAATGCATGCTTGAGGTGCCGGCGAATCTGCCGGAAGCGTCCGGTCTGCGGCAGGCATTTCAGCAGCGCGTAGCGCGAGGTTTCGTGTTGCGCCGAAGGCAACGCCAATTCGCCGGTGGCGATGCGCTGGAAGCGGGTGACCGCCGGTTTCTTCTCCGGCTTGCCCGGCCCGCCGTCGAGCGGATGATCGACGACGAACTCCTCATCCGGCCAGCCGCGGCACACCGCCAGGTATTCCTTGTCGAAATCGCGCTCCATCACCTGCCTGCCGAGCGCGCCGGCGGTGTCGCGGTCGAAGGCCAGCAGCAGGCAGCCGCTGGTGGCACGGTCGAGGCGATGGATCAGGAACACCTGCCGGCCGAACTGCTCGCGCAGGCGGTCGGCGAGGAAATCGGCCTCCCCGCGCGCCAGCTTGCTGTCGTGGACCATCAGCCCGGCCGGCTTGTTGACCACGGCAAGGTGCGCGTCATGCAGCAGCACCTCGACCGGCGCCTCATGCACCGACGCTATTTCGATATTCACTTGCCGCACCTGCGGGACCGGATCGGGCGCGTACTCTAGCGGGTCCTGCTGGAAAACAGTGTCCGCTTGATTCTGCCGGCCATTGCGCCAAGATTGCAGCCTGCCCCCTTTCCTCGCCACCGAGTACCGCCATGAAACGCGCCCCCGTCGTCCTCGCTCTCGCCGCCCTGCTGCTCGCCGCCGCGCCGGCATTTGCCCAGGACCATCCCAAGACCCACCACGAAGTGCCGGCCGACGTGCCGCACCCGTACGACGTCAACGCCGATGCGCACGCCGACATCAAGGCCGCGCTGGCCGAGGCGAAGAAGACCGGCAAGCCGACCCTGCTGGTCTTCGGCGCGAACTGGTGCCCGGATTGCCGCGCGCTCGATGCCTCGCTGCACAGCGAGAAGAACGCGCCGCTGATCAACCAGCATTTCCAGGTGGTGAAGATCGACGTCGGCGACTGGGACAAGAACCTCGACATCAGCGACAGCTACGGCAAGCCTATCGCCAAGGGCATCCCCGCCGCGGTGATCGTCTCGCCGAAGGGCAAGGTGCTGTACGCGACCAAGGCCGGCGAACTGGCCGACGCACGCAAGATGAGCGACGACGGCGTGTACGACTTCTTCCAGCAGCGCGTCGCCGAAGCGAAGCAAGGCGGCTGATCGCAAGCGTCATCGTTAGCTACGGAAAAGCCCGCGTTTCGCGGGCTTTTTCTTGCACATCATTGCGTCGGCGCTTGCGTATCCGCGGCTTGCGGCTGTGCCTCGGTGCCGATGCCTTCCGGTTGCGTCAGCGAATACAGGATGCGCGCGTCCTCCGCATCGAGCACGTCGCCATCGTCGCCGCGAAAGTGCTGGTGGAACGCACGCACCGCGCCGGCACGATCTTTCAGCGAATAGCCGACTTGCGCCATTGCGCGCCATACGTCGAAACCTTGCGGCGCAGGCGGCGCGTCGTCAGCCGGCCAGATGCCGAAGCCGGCATCGTGCAGGCGCTTCCACGGGAAGAACTTGCCCGGATCGGGCTTGCGCCCCGGCGCCAAGTCGGCGTGGCCGATGACCTGCGTGCGCGGGATGTTCCAGCGCCTGCACAGGTCGTCGAGCAGCACCAGCAGGCTGTCGATCTGCGCGTCGGGATACGGCTCGTGGCCGTTGTTGTCGATCTCGATGCCGAGCGAAGTGGAATTCAGGTCGGTCATCGTGCCCCAGCGCCCGGCGCCGGCCTGCCATGCGCGCTTGCGGTCATCGACCAACTGGTAACGCGTGCCGTCCTTGCCGATCAGGTAATGCGCGCTGACCTTGCCGCCGCTGTTCTGGCTGCGCAACGTGTCCAGCGCCTGCTGCGCGCTGTCCTCCTCGGTGAAGTGGACGACGATCAGCACCGGCTTGCGGATGTCGTGATTCTTCGACGGCACCCAGGTCGCCAGCGGATTCTTCTGCACCGTCGCGCACGAGGACAGCGCGATGCAGGCGGCGATCATCGACAACAGCGCGAGATTCTTCTTCATCGTTTGCATCCACGTCATTTCGAGCGGCCACGCCGCGTCGTACCTTGCTTATTTTGATCGCGGCCATGCCGCGATGATGGCCCACAACCCGCCGAGCGCGGCGATCCACGCCGGCACCGGCACCAGCAGGAATTTCGGCGCGTTCGCGTCAAGGCAATAGGTCACCGCACTGACGATGAACAACGCCGCGCCGAGGATCGCGTACACCGTGCGCCGCTGCAACGCGCGCAGGCTGTGGGCGAGGTCGGCGAGATCGCGCGAACGGATCGACATCTCGTGCGTGCCTTCGGTATGCTGCTTCAGCCACGCATGCACGAGGCGCGGCATGTCCGGCGTGTGGGTCATGATCTCGGGCATGCGCTTGCGCAGTTCGCGCAGCACGTTGAACGGGCTGTAGCGCTTGATCAGGATTTTCTCCAGCACCGGTTTCGCCACCGCCCAGATGTCGAGCTGCGGGTCGAGCTGGCGGCCGACGCCTTCGATGTTGAGCAGGGTCTTCTGCAGCAGGATCAGCTGCGGCTGCAAGGTGAGCTGGTATTTCTGCGCGGTGCGGAACAGCTTGACCAGCACCTCGGCCAGCGAAATCTCGCTCAGCGGGCGGGTGAAATACGGCTCGCACACCGAGCGCACCGCCGCTTCGAGTTCGTCTATGCGCACGCCGACGGGAATCCAGCCGGCTTCGACGTGCAGCTCGGCGATGCGGCGGTAATCCTTGTTGAAGATCGCCATGAAGTTCTCGGCGAGGTAGTACTGGTCCTGCGCCGAAAGCTGGCCGACGATGCCGTAGTCGAGGCCGATGAAGCGCGGGTTGTCGCGCCGCGCCGGATCGACGTCGACCCAGATGTTGCCGGCATGCGCGTCGGCGTGGAAGAAGTTGTCGCGGAACACCTGCGTGTAAAACACGCGCACGCCCTTGGCCGCCAGCGCCCTGCGGTCGATGCCGAGCGCGTCGAGCTTGGCGATGTCGTCGGAGGGGATGCCGTGCACGCGCTCCATCGTCAGCACGCGCTCGCCGCTGTGCGACCACACGATCTCCGGCACGTAGAAATCGGCCGAATCCAGCCAGTTGCGGCGCATCAGGCTGGCATTGGCGCCTTCGCGCTGCAGATCCAGTTCGGCGGCGAGCGTGGTCTCGATTTCGGCGACGACTTCCTTCGGGCGGATCTTGTCCGCGTTCGGATGCGCGGCATCGACCAGCGCGGCCAGCGATTTCAGCAGGGCGATGTCGGCGGCGATTTGCGCGGCGATGGTCGGGCGCAGCACCTTCACCACGACCTCGCGGCCATCGTGCAGCGTCGCCTCGTGCACCTGGGCGATCGAGGCCGAGGCCAGCGGCTCAACGTTGAACGACGCATACGCATCGTCGATCTTCATGCCCAGCGCGTCTTCGACGATGCGCCGCGCGGTTTCGCCGTCGAACGGCTTGACCTTGTCCTGCAGCAGCGTGAGTTCTTCGGCCACGTCGTGCGGAATCAGGTCGCGACGCGTGGACAGAATCTGCCCGAACTTGACGAAGATCGGCCCGAGTTCCTGCAACGCCAAGCGCAAGCGCGCGCCGCGCGATTTCTCGGCAATGGCTTGCGGCACGCGCGGCACGAACGGACGCAGCAGGTTGAGCCAACGCTCGGCCGGCGTGCCATCGAGCAGCACTTCCAGCCGGTAGCGGATCAGCACGCGGCCGATGCGGCTGGCGCGCAGCGTGGCACGGACGCCGTTGATGCCACCGCCGATCATGCGTTGCCACCCCGCGCCGCCACGACACGCGCAACCCGCGCCGCGGCGCGTTCGACGTCGTCGCGCAGCGCATCGATGTCGTCGTGGAAAGCGTTGAGCTCGTCGCGGCCGACCACGTCGCGCGATTCCTCGACCACGTAACCGGCGGCGTTGTCCGCGAATCCCCTGCCGAGCGAAGCGGCTTGCGCCAGGCCCGCCTTCAGTGCATTTGCAACCTGCACGCCGAGCACTTCACCGAACACGGCAACGAACGGCAGTTGCCAATCCGGATCGAAGCGCGCGGCGAGCTTCTGCAAACGCTGCGCCAGCTCGGCATCGCCGCTGACGTGCAATTTTCCGACCGGCGCGGCATCGTCCTTCCTGAAGAACGGCAATTGCGACAGGAAACCGCCAAGCGTGCTGCGCACCGACAAATCCGCGTCCTCGCCCTGCACCGGGCCGACCCGCAACGCATCGCCATCGACGCGGATTTCCAGCGCCAGCGCCGGAGCATCCAGTGCGATGGCGATGCGCCGGCCGTCCAGCGGCTTGAGCGCGGCGCGGGTGTCGGCATCGAGCGCCAGCGCGCGGTTCAACGCGATTTCCAGCGCGCGGCCGGCGACGGGTTTGAGGGAATCGAGGATCGACATGCGTCCAGATTCTACCGGAGTGGCCTAGCCTTGCAGCGATTCGCGCAGGCGGCGCAGGCCTTCGGCCATCGACACCTTCGGCACGTAGCCGAAATCGCGCCGCGCCGGCTCCATCGAGTACCAGTGCGGCGTCGAGAGCTGCTCGGCGAGGAAACGCGTCATCGGCGGCTCGCCCTTCAACGGCAGCAGCTTCCACGCCGCCTCGCACATCGCGCCGACGTTGTAGGCCGCGCGGAAGGTGATGAACTTCTCCACCCGCGGCGCGTTCGCCGCTTCCAGCAGCACGTTCAGCAGCTCGCCCATCGGCATCGGCTCGCCGTTGGAAATGAAGTAGGCCTTGCCCGCGCAGGCGGCGCCGACGCCAAGATGCGCGAACGCGTCGAAATGCGCCCGCGCGGCATTGTCGATGTAGGTGGTGTCGACCTTGTTCAAGCCGTCGCCGACGATGCGCAGGCGCCCGGCCTTCGCGCGTTCGACCAGGCGCGGCAGGATCTGCGAATCACCGACGCCCCAGATCAGGCGCGGGCGCAGCGCGACCACGGCGAGGTCCGGCGAATTCGCGGCGAGCACGGCCCTTTCCGCAATCGTTTTCGTCGCCGGGTACGGCGCCCGGAAATTCTCGCCATACGCCACCTCATCCGCACCGAGGCCTTCGACCGGATGATTGGCGCGATGGGTGACGCTCGGCGTCGAGGTGTAGACGAGCTTGCCGATGCCGTGCGCCTTGCACGCATCGAGCACGTTCTGCGTGCCGACCACGTTCGGCTCGTAGTAACTGTCGTAGCTGCCCCATGCACCGGCTTTCGCGGCGTTGTGGAAGATCGCATCGACGCCTTTCGCCGCGGCGAGCATCGCCTCGCGGTCGGCCAGATCGCCGCGAACCTGCCTGACGCCCAACGGTTCCAGATCGGCATAGAACCCGCGGTTGAAGCTGGACACTTCATGCCCGCGCTCGACCAGGCCCTTGCACAGCGCATGGCCGAGGAAACCGCCGCCGCCGGTGACCAGAATCCTCATCGCCTGCCCCCGGTTGATTTGCGCTCCAGTTGTTGCGCGGCCCAGCGCGCGAGTTTCTCGCGGCCGATCTTGGCGTTGTGGCGGATGTCGACGGGAAAGGACTCGTGCGGCAGGAAGCCGGCCACGCGCGCGGAATATGGCGATTTTTTCGCCAGCACGCGCAGCTCGCTTGCGATGCGCGGCCATTCGCGCGGTGCAACCCCCGGCTTCAATTCGACGCACAACCACGCTTGCTGCGCGCCCTTCTCGCCGACACCGACCAGCGCCGTGCGCCGCACCTGCGGATGCGCGTTGAACACCGGCTCGACCTGTTCGGTGTACACGTCGCCGCGGCTGGCTTCCGCGCAAACGCGCTGGGTCTTGCGCCCGCAGAACCACAGCCGGCCCTGCGCGTCGAAATAACCGACGTCGCCCATGCGGTGCACGATGCGCGTCGAACCATCGGCCAGCGTTTCGGAAACCTTCGCCGCTCGCGTTGCGGATTCACGGTTGAAATAGCTGTCGGTCACGGTCGGGCCGGCGACGGTGATTTCGCCAACGATATTCGCGCCAAGCACTTGGACATCGCGCCAATCGGCAATCGCCTCGTCGGTGATCCCGATGATGCGCACTTCGTTCGGCGCGACCGCGCGGCCGACGCAAGTGCCGGCGCCCTGCTCCGTCGCTTCGCGCGTGGCCTGCAGTTCGCGGCCCTCGATCACCGCGACCGGCAGGCATTCGGTGGCGCCGTAGGGCGTCCAGAATTGCGCGTGCGCCGGCAGCAGTTCGCGCAGCCTGGCCACGGTTTCCGGCGGCACCGGCGCGCCGGCGGAGGTCGCGCGTTGCACGGTTTGCGGAAGTTCTTCGCCGTGATCGACCAGCACCCGCATCAGCGCCGGCGAACCGAAAACCTGGGTGACGCCGAACGCGCGCATCGCCGCATGCAGCTTGCGCGGATCGGCGTTCGCCGGGCGCGTCGGGTCCATGTCGGGAATGACGGAAGTCAGGCCCAGCGCCGGATCGAACAGCGCGAACGGCGGGAACGTCGGCAAGTCCACGCCACCGGCATCGATGCCGAAGGCGTCGCGCAGCAAGTCGATCTGTGCGACGAAATGGCGATGCCGGTACACCACGCCCTTCGGCACGCCGGTGCTGCCGCTGGTGAACAGGATCGCGGCGACGTCGTCGCCTTGCGTGTTCGCCAGTTGCGCGCCGGAATTGGCACCGAGCGCTTCGACTTGCGCGAGCGTTTTCCCGCCCCACAGGAAACGCGAACCGACGCTGACGATCTTCGTCGCCGATTTCGCCCAGCCCAGCACGATGCGCGCGAATTGCGCCAGCGGGATGCCGACGAAGGCATCCGGCTGCGCCTCATCGAGGCATTGCTTGAGCGCGCGCCTGTCGATGCCCGGATCGACCAGCACCGGCACCGCGCCGGCCTTGAACAGCGCGAACATCAGCAGGAAGAATTCCGGCGACGGCCGCACCATCACCACCGTGCGCGTGCCGCGGACGATGCCGAGCGTGGCCAGGCCGGCGGCGATGGCATCGCTGCGCGCGTCGAGTTGCGCATAACTGAGTTCGATCGTGTAGTTGCCGGATCCGTCCGGGCAACGGATGGCGATGCGTTGCGGATTTTCCGCGGCCAGTTTCGGCAGCGCGGCGGCGATGTTGCACGGGCCGGCGTCGGAGGGATTCTGCATGCGCCCATTGTCGCCTGTCGCGGCGCTTGCGTCTGCCGACGGAAGCGGCAGAATTGCGCACCCGTCCACTCGACCTGCCGCGCATGGCCCGGCTCCCCATGCATCCCTGCCTGACCTGCGGCGCCTGTTGCGCCTATTTCCGCGTGAGTTTCCACTGGAGCGAGGCCGCTCCGGAACAAGGCGGGCGCGTGCCGGTCGAGCTGACCGAAACCCTGCGCACGCACGAGCGGGCGATGCGCGGCACCAACCAGCACCATCCACGCTGCATCGCGCTGGACGCGGTGATCGGCGAATACTCGCGCTGCACGATCCACGACCGGCGGCCCTCGGTGTGCGCGCTGGTGCCGGCGAGCTACGAGTTCGGCGCAGCGAGCACGCAATGCGACAAGTCGCGCATCGCCCACGGTTTGCGCGCGCTGACGCCGGATGACTGGACCGGCGTCAACGATGCGGACAAGAATCCGCTGCCGGAGATTTGATGTCCGTCGTACCGGCGAAAGCCGGTACCCAGTGCCTTTGATTCTCGCGCAGAAAGTCGCTGGATTCCGGCGTGCGCCGGAATGACGAGAATCACGCCGGATTGGCGTCGAGGAACTTGCGGATCGCCGGCACGAGGATTTCCGCCCTGTCTTCCAGCACGTAATGGCCGGCGTCGTCGAAAGCCATCACTTCCGCATTCGGCAGCGCCTTGCGGAAGCCGGCGAGGAAGTGGCGATCGAACACGAAATCCTTCAGGCCCCAGCCGATGAAGGCCGGAAGCGGCGCGTATTCCGGCAGTTTCCTTCCCGCGGCTTCGAGCAGCGGCCACGCCTTGTCTTGCGGCGAAAGCGGAATGTCCTGCATGAAGCGCACGGTGGAGATGCGGTTGCACCAATTGTCGTAAGGCGACACGTAGGCGCGGCGCACGTCGTGCGGCATCGGTTTTTCCACGCCGATGAACGACGCGCCGGACGAGAACGCGTTGAAGCCGCGGATGATGAACTCGCCGAATTTCCAGTCGCGGCCGAGCGAGAGCTGCCACGGCATCGGCTTTTCCTTCGGCAGCGGGAACGCGGCGGTATTGGTGATGACCAGCCGCTTCACTTGCGCGAAGTGCGACAGCGCCCAGCCGAAGCCGATCATGCCGCCCCAGTCGTGCACGGCGAGGGTGACGTCACCGGTGATGCCGAGATGATCGAGCAATCTGGCCAGGTCATCGACGCGCGATTGCAGCGTGTACTCGTACCTGTCGTCGCCCGGCTTGTCGGAGAAGCCCATGCCGACGTGGTCGGGCACGATGCAGCGGTACTTGTTCGAGAGGCCGCTGACGAGATTGCGCCAGTAATAGCTCCACGACGGATTGCCGTGGACCATCACCACGACTTCGCCATCGCGCGGGCCCTCGTCGAGATAGCTCATCGAAATGCCGGGGCGCACATCGAAGCGCTTGGGCGTGAACGGATAACCGGGAAGATTCGTCATTTCGTTGCTCACGAAAAAGGCCGGGAAAACCGGCCTTTTTCAATCAAACCAGGAAAGGCTTACCAGACCACTTCGGCCATCGTGCAGTTCAGGCCCGAGCCGATGCCCATCAGCGCGATGCGATCGCCCTTCTTCAGCCGGCCCAGTTCCTTGAGCTTGCTCAGCACGATCGGCACGCTGGCCGGGCCGATGTTGCCGTGTTCGCCGAAGATGGTGGTGACCTTGTTCGGGTCGATGCCGAAGGTCTTGATGAAGGCCTGGGTATGCGGCTGCGAGACCTGGTGGATGATGAACTGGTCGAGTTCGTCCACCGCCCAGCCGAGGCCTTCCTTCGCGGCGACGAAGGTCTTGCTCGCCAGCTTGATGCCTTCGATCAGCAGGCTCTTGGTGTCGGTGACCATGCGGTCCATGTTGCCGCGGCACAGCTTGTTCCACTGCGTCGCCGAGCGGGTCACGCCGCCGATGTACTGCGGCGCGTCCGGGGCAAGTTCCTTGCGCGTCATCACCATCGCCACCGCGCCGCTGCCGAGGGTGAGCGCGGCCAGTTCGTCGCGGAACTGCTGTTCGGTGGCGTTGCCGGCGTTGAGGCGTTCGACGGTCTTCTCGTAGACCATGTTCGCGGTTTCGCCATCGACGACGAGGGCGTAATCGACTTCGCCACGTTCGAGCATGCGCGCGGCCACGTCCATGCCGTTGATGAAAGCGAGGCAGGCGTTGGCGATGTCGAAGGTGATGCAGTTTTCGCTCACGCCGATGTTGCCGCAGACGATCGACGCGGTGGACGGTTCGAGATAGTCGCGGCTGACCGAGGTGTTGACCAGCAGGCCGACCTTGTCGGCGGTGATGCCGGCATCGAGCAGCGCCTTCTGCGCCGCTTCGGTGGCCGCGTCGGAGGCTTGCACGCCATCGTCCCACAGGCGGCGCGCGTGCACGCCGGCAACGTTGCCGAGCACGTCGGCGCGGATGCCGAGGCGGTCGAACGTCGGTTTCAGGCGCCGGTTGATTTCCGCGGTGGTCAGTTCGTGCGGCGCATCCACGTGTGCGAGGCCTGCGATGGAGACGTTCTGGAAGATCATGGGCGTGCCGGCCCGGGTTGCGGGCGAGTGGACGGAAAGATCGTCGATTCTAGCGGCTTCCGCAGGTTCACGCATCTTCGCGACGGTTCATGGCAGCGCGCGGCAGCGGCAGTCCGCTGCCGTCGCCATGCCTGTTCAGCCCGATTCCCGCGGCCACGGCGGCGAATGTGCCGGTCCGGCTCACTTGCCGCAGGTGTAGGCGGCGAAATGCTGGGTGCCGTCGAAGGGATCGCCGAGCGACTGGACGGTGTCGGCCTGCAGGCTCGGCGCTTCGTTGCGGGCGAGGGTTTCCAGCTCGTCGCGCACCTTCAGCGGCTTGCGGTTGTAGACGCCGACGCTGTTCTTGACCGAGACGTTGATCTCGCCCTTCTTCGCGCACGCCGCCGGCGCGGCGCCGGCCGGGACGACCCTGACGTTCTCCGCGGCCGGGTCGAGGTGCACCCAAGTGCAGGCGGACAGGGTCGCGGCAAACGAGGCGATCAGGACAATCTTGCGCATTGGACGTTCTTCCAGCTGGAAACGGTAAATCGGGATTGTGCCGGAACCTGCGCGCGGTTGCGCGTGCGCAGGTTCGCGGTGCGTGCGCAACGGCCCGGCGATTCATTGCCCGGGCGCGTTGCGACGCGCTCATTGCCCAGCCCGCGGATTACTTCGCGGGGCGCGGCTTGCCGTCCGCATCGAGCACGGTGACGTCGCCGATGCCGAGCGCGCGCACCGGCGTCTCGATCTTCGACAGGTCGCCGACGATCACCCAGGTCAGTGCGTTCGGGTCGAAGGCCTTGGCCTGTTCGTTGGCCTGCGCCGGGGTGAACGCGGCCACCTGGTCATTGCGCACCTGCACCCAGTTGTCCGGGCGACCGTAACGGACGATGCCGCCGATGGTGCCCATCACCGCTTCCGCGGTTTCATAGGCGCCGGGCTGGCTGCGCAGGTCGTTGGCAACCACCTTGTCCACTTCGGTCTGGGTGGCCGGCTTGGCGCCACTGGCGTAATCGGCGATTTCCTTGCGCATTTCGGCCACGGATTCGGCGGTCTTGTCGATCTGCACCGGCGCGATCGACAGGAACGGGCGCGGCCCCAGCGTGCCGACCAGGCGCGTGCTGGCGCCATACGACCAGTGCTTGTCTTCGCGCAGGTTCATATTCATGCGCGAAGTGAACGAGCCACCGAGCACTTCGTTGCTCATCTCCAGCTTGACCGCGTTGGCGTCGCCGGTCGGCGGTTCCAGCTCACCGGCGTAGATGTTGGCCTGCACCGCGCCGGGCTGGTCGATCAGGAACACGCGCGGTTTGGCCGGGTTCTTCACCACCGGCACCACCGGCGCGGCCGGCGCCTTGCCGGTACCTTTCCAGTCGCCAAGCACCTTGTTCAATTCCGGCACGATCTCGGCCAGCGTGGTGTCGCCGACCACGATCAGCGTGGCGCTTTCCGGACGCAGCCATTGCTGCTGCCAGTTCAGCAGTTGCTCGCGGGTCAGGCCGACAATCACGTTCTCGTTGCCGCTGCCGGTGAACGGAATGCCGTACGGATGGTCGGCGCCATACAGCAGCGGCGGCAGCACGCGCAGCGCGGCGGTCTGCGGGCGCGCCTTTTCCTGCTTGATGCTGGCGATCCACTGCGCCTTCACCCGGTCGATGTCGCCCTGGGCGAAGCGCGGGCGCTCCAGCAGATCGGCGAACAGTTGCAGCGACGGATCCAGGTTGTCCTTCAACGCCGACAGATAGACGCTGGCGCCATCCAGCGATGCGCCGGAGGACAGTTCCGCGCCGAGTTCTTCCTTGCGCGACTTGAACGCCAGCGAATCGCGCTCGCCGGCGCCCTCGCCAAGCAGCTTGGCGCTGAAGCTGGCGATGCCCGGCTTGCCGATCGGGTCGCTGGCATAGCCGCCATTGAATTCGTAGCTGAAGTTGACCACCGGGATTCCGTGGCGTTCGGCCAGGATCAGGGTGCTGCCGTTGGCCAGCGTGGCGCGCTGCAGGGCCGGGAATTTCAGCGCCGGGAAGCTGTCCACCTTCGGCACGCCGGTCTTGCGGTCGACCGTGTTGGCGGACGTCTTGAACCTGGCGTCGACCTTGGGCACGATGAACGGCGCCGGCTTCACTGCCGGCGCTTCAGTCAACGGCGTGCGCGTGCCGGGCTTGACCACGAACACGTGGCTGGGCTTGTCCAACCATTTCTGCGCGGCGGCGCGCACCTCTTCGGGCGTGGCTTCGCTGACGGTCTTCAACGATTCGCGGAAGCAGCCCGCGTCGCCGAGGAAAGTGGCGCACGACGCCAGCGTGTCGGCCTTGCCGCCGAAACCGCCGATGCTTTCGATGCCGCGGATGAAGCTGGCGCGGTACGAGGTCTTGGCGCGTTCCAGCTCTTCGGCGCTCGGGCCGTCCTTCAGCAGCTTCTGCAATTCCTCGTCGACCACCGCTTCGACCTTGGCTTCGTCGACGCCCTGCTTGACCGTGGCGTAGATGCCGAATTCGCCGGACAGTTGGCTGCCGTAATTGCTGGTGCCGATGCTGTCGACCAGCTTGTCCTGATACACGAGGCGCTGATCCAGGCGCGAGCTGGCGCTGCCGCCGAGCACCTGGTTGAACAGATCCAGCAAGTCCGCGTCCTTGCTGCCGACCTGCGGCACGTTCCACAAACGCTGCACGCGCACCTGCGGCACCTTGTCTTCCAGTTCGGTGCGGCCGCCCGCGGCGAGCGGAGCGACGTCGATCTTCGGCTGCGCCATGCTCGGCGTGGCCGGAATCGCGCCGAAATACTTGCTGATCTTTTCCTTCGCCGTGGCCAGGTCGATGTCGCCGGCCAGCACCAGCACCGCGTTGTTCGGGCCGTACCAGGTCTTGAACCACGTCTTCACGTCGTCCAGCGAGGCCGCGTTCAAGTCGTTCATCGAACCGATGGTGGTGTGGTGGTACGGGTGGCCGTCCGGGTACATGGTGTGCGAGACGATTTCGCGCAACTGGCCGTAGGGCTGGTTCTCGCCCTGGCGCTTTTCGTTCTGCACCACGCCGCGCTGCTCGTCGAGCGTCTTCTGGTCGATGGCGCCGAGCAGGTAGCCCATGCGGTCGGATTCCATCCACAGCGCCATGTCCAGCGCGGTGGTCGGCACGGTCTCGAAGTAATTGGTGCGGTCGGTATTGGTGGTGCCGTTCTGGTCGGTGGCGCCAGCCTGCTCGAACGGCTCGAAGTATTCGCCCGGATGGTTTTCCGAACCGTTGAACATCAGGTGCTCGAACAGGTGCGCGAAGCCGCTGCGCCCGGCCGGTTCGTCCGCGCTGCCGACGTGGTACATCAGGTTGATCGCCACGACCGGTGCCTTGTGGTCCTCATGCACGATCACGTGCAGGCCGTTGGGCAGCACGAACTGCTGGAACGCGATGTCCGGCTGCGCAACCGCCGGGGTTGCGGCGGCATCGGCAAAGGCCGGCGCAATCGCCAGCGGCGCGGCAAGGGAAACGGCCAGAGCGGCGGCGAGGACGGCGACGCGTGGACGAGGGTTCGGCTTCATGCGGTGAATGCTCCGGGTTGGGTGGTTCCGCATCCTAGCCCGTCACGCACGCAGGCCACATAGGCCACAAGTCGCAGGGGTGTGAAACCGCCGCCGATGGGCCGCTGTCGGGCCGCCACCGGCAGGCTTCCGGACAAATCGACCCGCCGCGGACGGACAGCGGACACCGGGCGTACACCCCTCCATCCAAAAATACTTCAAAAAAAATCAATTGCTTGAGATTGGCACGCTATCTGCGCTGATCACGCTGCCAGACATGCAGACGGCCAAAACATGAATTCCTGATGAATGAAATCCGAACCGGACCCTCTGCTGCTTGCATCAACCAGACTGGTGTATTACTTTACTAACACACCGAAACTCAAACACACCAAGGAGAACCACCATGAACCTGCTCGCCCTCGCCACCGCCCTCGTCATGACCACCGCCAGCGGTGCCGTTTTCTGGGCCGATGCCGAACCGGTTACCGCGACCCACATCGTCGACCTGCCGACCATTGTCGTGCACCCCGACCCCGCCGACCGCATCGTCGACCTGCCGACCATCGTGGTGCGCCCGCAAGCGGACGACACCACCGCCTGAACCCCGGCAACTCCCGCCCAAGGATCGACCCATGACCTTGATCAACCGCAATCTCAACCTTGCCGTCATCGCCCAGCTCATCGGCGTGTGGCTGGTGGCATCCCACGGCCTGCCGCGCGTTGTCCTTGTCCTGGGCATTGCCGTCTTCGTCTACGGCGCGTGCCTGTACAGGCGCAGCTTGCGCGAGCTCCGCCAGGCGCATCCGGCGCGATGAATCGCGCCGCGCCTTCTACAATGCGCAGATGAATGACGCCCGCGAACCGGCTCCCGGACATCTCGATCTCGACGTCCTGCTGTACCAGCCGGAAATCCCGCCGAACACCGGCAACGTCATTCGCCTGTGCGCGAACACCGGCGCGCGCCTGCACCTGATCGAACCGCTGGGCTTCGACCTCGACGACAAGAACCTCAAGCGCGCCGGCCTCGACTACCACGAATACGCGCAACTGCAAGTGCACGCCTCGCTCGAAGCGGCGCTCGCCGACATCCAACCGGCGCGGTTGTTCGCGCTGAGCACGCGCGGCACGCAACGCTACGACGGGATCGCCTACGCGCCCGGCGACGCCTTCCTGTTCGGCCCGGAAACCCGCGGCCTGCCGCAGGACGTGCTCGAGGCGATTCCCGCCGCGCATCGCCTGCGTCTGCCGATGCGTCCACACAACCGCAGCCTCAACCTGTCCAACACCGTCGCGGTGATGGTGTTCGAAGCGTGGCGCCAGCAGGGCTTCGTCGGCGCCGGCTGACCTTGCCCGGATGCATCGCGCAATCGGGATGCTCGCGCGCTCACATCGCTTTCATCTTCCCCAACCAACGTGCAGCGGATCACGCAAATCGCGTGAACGCGGGCGATGAATGCGCATTTTCGCCGGGAAATTCAGCGCCGATTTCACGCGTTAACGGAAACTTTGCATACCGGCAGGCCACAGCAAACGCCATGGCACCGGTACAAAAAAATGAAGAGAGGTTTTACCCAATGAAGAAGTCCCCCGCCGCCATCAAGCTCGCCGCCCTGGCCTTGGCCATCGCCCCGTTCGCCGCTTCCGCGGCCGATCTCGACTACACCTACGTGCAAGGCGGCTACATCGGCTCCAACTGGACCAGCGGCCTCGGCGTCGACGGTTCCTACGCGATCAACCGCGATTTCCAGGTCATCGCCAACTACAGCCATCAGGACATCGACGACGAATGGGGTGGCGGCAGGCTCAACAACTGGGGCATCGGCGCCGGTTACCGCCACGAGCTGAGCCGCAACTGGGACCTCGGGGTCAAGGCCAGCTACACCAAGTACGACGCCAACGGCTACGACGGCAGCGGCGTGGACGTGAAGGTCGGCGTGCGCGGCAGCCTGAGCCCGCAATTCGAGGTGTTCGGCTACGTCGGCGACGCGACCCGCCCGGTCGTCCGCCGCGGCGACTTCGACCACGACACCTACCTGCAGGCCGGCGTGCAGTACGCCTTCACCCGCAACTGGGCGGTCAACGCGGCCTATACCGGCTACGGCGACAACTACAACCCGTTCCAGGTCAACGTGCGCTACAGCTTCTGATCGCCGCGACCGGCGCAATCCAAGCCACGACGCCGCGGAAAACCGCGGCGTTTTTCGTTCGCGCGAAAAAGCCCGGGAATCCCTGGCTTTTTCGCGTGCAGGAACCGGCGCTCAATCCTTGAACAGCGTTGCCGGATATTCGGGTTTCTGTTCGCGCGCCATCAGTTGCCGCAGGCCTTCGGCCGGCGTGATCCGGCCGTGCAACACCGCCTGCACGCCGGCGGAAATCGGCAGCTCGATGCCGTGGCGACCGGCCAGGCGCATCACTTCGTCGGCGGTTTGCAGCGACTCGACCACCTGGCCGATTTCGCGCACCGCTTCGTCGATGCTCTGGCCCTTGCCCAGCGCAAGGCCAAGGCGGCGGTTGCGCGACAGGTCGCCGGTGCAGGTCAGCACCAGATCGCCGAGGCCGGCCAGGCCCATCAGCGTTTCCGGGCGCGCACCAAGCGCCGCGGCCAGCCGCAGCATTTCGTTGAGGCCGCGGGTGATCAGGCCGGCGCGGGCGTTGAAGCCAAGCTGCATGCCGTCGCTGACGCCGGTGGCCACCGCGAGCACATTCTTCATCGCCCCGCCGAGTTCGGCGCCGACCATGTCGTTGCCGGTGTAGGCGCGGAATGCCGGACCGTGCAGGGCTTCGGCCACTTGCTGGGTGAAGGCCGCGTCCTCGCCGTGCACGGTGACCGCGGTCGGCAGGCCGAGGGTCACTTCCTTGGCGAACGACGGCCCGGTGACGACCGCCAGCGGCACGTCGTCGCCAAGGACATCCTGCGCGACCTCGTGCAGGAACCGGCCCGAGCCCGGCTCGAAGCCCTTGCTCGCCCACGCCACGCCGGCACCGCGCGGCAACAGCGGCTTGAGCGCGGTGACGGTTTCGGTGAAGGCATGCGAAGGCGTGACCACCAGCACCCAGTCGGCGTCGCCCACGCTCGCGGCCAGATCGGTGCTGGCACGCAGGCTGTCCGGCAGGGCGATGCCCGGCAGGTAGCGCGGGTTCTCGTGCGCGCGGTCGATGGCCGCGACGTTCTGTGCGTCACGCCCCCACAGGGTCACGCGATGGCCGTGACGGGCCATCAGCGCGGCCAGTGCCGTGCCCCACGAACCGGCGCCGAGCACGGCGATGTCGTTCGTCGTCGTTGTCGTTTCGGTCATTGCGGCGGAAGCCCCGCAGGTTGCGCTGCAAGGCCAAGCGTAGCAGTCACGAAGGAATCAGGCGTTGCCGGCGGTTTCGAGGCCGGACAGGTCGGCGCCCTGCTGCGCGGCGCGCTGGCGCAGGCCTTCCATGTACACGGCCTCGAAGTTGATCGGCTGCAGGAAGAACGGCGGGAACCCGCCGGCCTGGACCAGATCGCTGACCAGCTGGCGCACGTACGGGAACAGGATGTTCGGACACTGCGTGCCGAGCAGCGCGTCGACGTTGGCCGGCTCGATGCCGGCGATGCCGAACAGGCCGGCCTGCTTCACTTCGGCCACGTAGGCGGTCTTGTCGCCGACCTTGCAGGTCAGGGTCACGCCGAGCACCACCTCGAACAGCACGTCGTTGAGGCGCTGCACCTGCTGGTTGAGGTTGAGGTTGAGGTCCGGCTGGCCTTGGTCGTTGAACACCGCCGGCGCCCCCGGCACCTCGAAGCTCACGTCCTTGACGTAGATCTTCTCGACGGTGAAGGCCGGCTGCTGGGCCGGGATGGCGGTGGTTTCGTCGGTCATTGCGCGTGCTCCGAAAACGGGGAAAAAGAAGGCGATTATGGCATGAAGGCGGCGGTCGCCGAATTCAAGTCATGTGCCGCGGTTACCCTCTCCCCTCGTGGGAGAGGGTGGCGCGAAGCGCCGGGAGAGGGCGCGCGAGCGAAGCGAGCATGCTCTGCGCGAAAAGCCGACCCCGCTCCCTGCGTGCCGCGCACGCTGTCCCTCTCCCATGAGGGGAGAGGGGAAAATCTCTCAGCGGCCCTTGACCAGCGGCAATTCCGCCTGCTGCCACGCGGCGACGCCGCCTTCGAGCCAGTACACGCGCGAGAAGCCCGCCTTGTGCAACTTCTTCGCCGCATCGGCCGAGGCATTGCCGCTGCGGCACGTCAGCACCACCGGACGCGCCTTGTCGGCACCATTCAGTGGCTTGCTGTCGGGACCGAAGGCGCTGGCCTGCACGTTCTTGCTGCCGGCAATGTGGCCCTTCTCGAAATCGGCGCTGGCCGACAGGTCGATCACCAGCGCGTCCTCGCGATTGATCAGGCCGGTCAGTTGCGCCGGCACCAACGCCTTGTAGCCGCGGAACAGGCCGGCCAGTTCGTTGACGACGAGGGCGACGGTGAGGCCGGCGAAGATCAGCGCCGGCAGCGGGTTGGCGGCGACGAAGGCCTTGAGGGTCTGGAAATCCACGGCGAGATTCGGTCGGAACAGCGGAAAAACGCGATTGTCGCATATTGGCCCGGCGAAACACGCCGTACTACGCTTACCGTTACTCGCCCTGCCACAAATCCGGCAAGCCGCCGATTTGCCACCAGCGCCCCGCGTCCGCGTCGTAATGCCAGCGTTCGACGCAATGCACGATGCGCTCGACCTGGGTGTGCCGGTTGATCACCCGCAACTCGACGTTGCGCACCACGTCGCCATCCGGCGCCTGCACCATGCCCTGATCGCCGTAGCCGGAAATCTCCAGCTGCGCGTAGCGCTGCAGTTCCAGGCCGCTGAGCGGATGCGCCTGCCGGTACACCGGATCGACGAACTGCTGCGCTTGGTCGAAATTGCTCCAGCGCAACGCCGTCGCATAAGCGTCCATCGATTCCTGCAACTGCTTTTCCTTCTTCGCGGCGAAGGCTGGCGCTGCGGCGAAAACGGCCAGCAGCAACAGCGCGAGCAGGCGGACGAGGCTCTTGTTCATGGCGGGGCCGACAACGGGATTGCCCCGATATTAGCGTTTCGCGAACGCGACGAACCGTGCCTGCATCGCGCTTGCGGCACCGCCTTCGGGCAGGCCCACCTGCGCGGCCACCTTCAACCTTGCGCGGCCGCGTTCGCGCAAGGTGGCGACGAAGCCGTCCCAGTCGCGTGCGTCGTCCAGCCACGCGCTCGCCGCCAGGTCGGCATGCAGCGGCGCGAGATACCTGATGCTGCTGTCGGCGACATAGACTTCGGCCTCGATGCCGAGTTGCCACAGGCGCAAGGTCAGCAACGCCCATCCGGCCACGGTCATCAAAGCGGCCAGGCTGCCGCCGAACGCGCTGCCCTTGTCGTTGACATTCGCCGCCAGCGGCGCGCGCAAGTGCAGACGCTCGCCATCGAAATCCACGGCCTCGACACCCAGCGCCGCCACCGGCGGCATCGCCGCGAACAGCGTGCGCAAAGGTTCCAATGCAGCCTGGTATTGCGACATTCCTGCCTGCCTTGCGGATAATGTGCGGATGAGCGCCAACAAACGCCGCGCATGGTACGTCATCTCGCTGCGTCCGCAGGGCGGGCACGACGCCGTGCGCACCGCCGCGCGCCGGCATGGCGCGAAACTGCTGGCGCTGTCGCCATGGAGGCTGCAGGCGCGCACCGGCGGCGAAATCCGCACGCAACTGCAGGCCGCGCTCGCCTGCGACGTCGTCGTGTTCACCAGCCCGGCGGCGGTGAAATTCGCGCAGGCCCTGCAACCCTTGCACATTCGCGGGCAACGGCAGGTACTGGCGCTCGGCGCCGGCACCGCGCAGGCGCTGCACCGCGCAGGCATCGACACCGTGCAGCATCCGCGGCGCATGGACAGCGAAGGCCTGCTCGAACTCCCTGCCCTGCTGCACGCGGACGAAGTCGGCCTGGTCACCGCGCCCGGCGGCCGCGACCTGATCGCCGCCGCATTGCGCGCGCGCGGCGCGCGCATCGTTCGCGCCGACGTGTACGCGCGTGCGCGCATTCCCGTTTCCGCGCACGCACTGCAGACAATGCGCGAACTCGATGCGCCGGCCGCCGTGCTGGTCAGCAGCGGTGAAGCGCTGCAGGTGCTGTTCGCGCAACTCGACGATGCCGACCGCCTGTTGCTGTTGCATCATCCGGCCGTCGTCGCCAGCACGCGCCTGCGGCAACTCGCGCACGCGCTCGGTTTCTCCCGCATCGCGCAGGCCGCGGGTCCGCGGCCTGCACAGCTCGCGCACGCGGCCGCGCAATGCGTGCATCTCGGCTAACATCGACGCATGGACTTCGAAGGCGTGCGCGACGATCTCGACGAAACCACGCCGGCGCACCGCCGCCGGCAACTGCTGCTGCCGTTGCTGGGCATCGCGGTGCTGGTGCTGGTCGCGTGGCAACTGTGGCAAGCGTGGTATGCGCATCGCAGCCATTCGGGCACGCGCCTGGACGTCGCCGAGCAGCGCCTCGATGCACTGGAACGGCGCGACGACGGCTTGCGCGACGATCTGCGCGCGCAAGGCCAGCGCCTGCAGGACAACGCTGCGACCAACCGCGTGCTGCGCGACGAAGTGCTCGGCCTCGGCCAGCGCAGCACCCTGGTCGAGGAAAACCTGGCCAAGCTCGCCGACCCGCGCCGCCACGGCGCCGAAGCGCTGCGCCTGGACGAAGCCGAACTGCTGCTCTCGCTCGGCCAGCAACGCCTGCAGATCGCCGGCGATCTCGATGGCGCCAAACGCGCCTACAAACTCGCCGATGGTGCGCTGAACGGCCTCGATGATCCGACCCTGCTCAACGTGCGGCAGACGCTGGAACAGGAACGCGACGCGCTCGACCAGCTCGGCGCCGGCCCGCATGCGACGCTCGCCGCGCAGCTCGACGCCATCGAACAGGCGCTGCAGAAGCTCGGTGCCGCGCAGGCGCAAATCACCCCGCAGCGCCCGGCCTGGCAGCGCGTGCTCGCGCCGCTGGTCGACATCCGCAAGACCGACGACGCCTCGCTGTTGTCGGCGCGCGACCGTGCGGTCGGCGAAGCGGCGCTGCATGTCGAATTCGCCCTCGCCCGCGCGGCGCTGGAACGCGACGACAAACCCGCATTCGCCGACTCATTGCACCGTATCGACGCCTGGCTGCCGCAACTGTGGGCGCAGAGCGATGCACTGGACAAGCAGCGTGAGACGCTCGCCGCGCTGCGCGAAACGCCGTTGCGCGTGGACACGCCACTGCTCGGCAGTACCCTGCAGCAGTTGCGCGACTACCGCAGCGAAGCGCGCGCACCGATCGGCCCGAGCACGCCGGCCGCCGACAAATCCGTGGACAGCCGTACCGACGGCAAGGAGTCTTCCCGATGAAAACCTGGCGCATCGTTGCCGTACTCGCCGTCCTCCTGTTGCTGGCCTTGCTCGGCGCGTCGTGGTTGAGCGCCGAGGCGCAACGCTATGGCGAAGTGCTGGTACGCAGCCGTGGCTGGGAATTGCACGCCTCGCTGCCCGGCGCCGCGCTGGCGCTGCTGATCGCCGCGCTGCTGCTGTGGCTGTTGTGGCAGGCGATCACCTCGCCGCTGCGCGCGTGGCGGCGCAAGCGCCGCAAGCAGGCGCGCGGCAAGCTGATCGAAGGCCTGCACGCGCTGCACTTCGGCCAGTGGCAGCACGCGGAGAAACTGCTGCAACAGGCATCGGGCGACGATGAAGTCGGCAGCCTCGCGCTGCTGCACGCCGCGCGCGCCGCGAATGCGCGCGGCGACGATGCGGCCACGCAAGCGCACCTGCAATCGCTCGAATCCGCCCATCCGCAAGTGCATGCGATCGCCCGCGCCGAGATCGCACTGGCGCAACAACAACCGCAAGCCGCGCTCGACGCGCTGCAATTGACCGCCGGCCAGCCGCCGCTGCCACGCGCGCTGGTGATCCAGGCGCAAGCGCTCGCCGCCCTGCATCGCGCTGCCGAAGCGCAGTACCTGCTGCCTGCGGTCAAGGAGGAACGTGCGTTGTCGAAGGCCGAATACGACGCGCTCGAAGCATCGCTCGCCAGGCAGGCTGCGCTCGAATCGCCCACGCCCGCCGCCGTGGTCCACGACGAGAACGGAATTCCGCGCTTGGGGAACTGAATGTCGAATCCACTGATATGTCCGATGGCGGTTCATGTCGGCCTGGCCGCATTCCTGTACGTAATGCTGACCGTTGCCCGCGCACCTTCCATCTGGGGGATCGGTCGCAACCCGGATGGCACCAATCCCTTCGCAAGCCACGAACCGCGCATCAGCGCGAATCTTTCCAACCAATTCGAGTGGCCGCTGTTCTTCTACGCGGCCTGCCTGCTGGCAACGCTTGAACACCTTGCCACGGATCACTTGCTGTCATGGCTGGCATGGATATTCGTCGCCGGACGGCTTCTGCACAGCGCCGTGCAAATCCTGACCCGCAACGTGCGTTTGCGCGGACTGGTTTTCACCCTCAACTTCCTCGCCGTGCTAGGCATGTGGGCAAGGCTTCTGCTGTCGGCATGAAAAAGCGGGCTTTCGCCCGCTTTTTCTTTCAGCGCTCCGCAAGCCTCACGGCAGGAACGGATAGTCGATGTAGCCTTCGTCGCCGCCACCGTAGAACAGCGGCTGCTTCCACTCGTTGAGCGGCGCCTTTTCGCGCAGGCGGCGCACCAGATCGGGATTGCTGATGAAGGCCTTGCCGAACGCTACCGCGTCGGCGTAGCCGGATTCGACCGCCGCTTCCGCCGTCTCGCCGGTGTAGCCGTTGTTGACGATCCACGCGCCGTTGCCGCCGGCATCGCGGTACGCCGCCTTCAACGCGACGTAATCGAACGCGAGGTTGTCGCGCGGGCCGCCGGTCGCGCCTTCGATCACGTGCACGAATGCAAGCCCGTACTGCGCCAACTTGCGTACCACCGCCTCGAACAACGGTTGCGGATCCGGGTCGGACACGTCGTTGGCCGGCGTCACCGGCGAAATGCGGATGCCGGTCCTGCCGCCGCCGATCGCGCCGGCCACCGCCGCGACCACTTCGCCGAGGAAGCGCACGCGGTTGTCGATGCTGCCGCCGTATTCGTCCGTGCGCGCGTTGCTGGACGAACGCAGGAACTGGTCGACCAGATAACCGTTGGCGCCGTGGATTTCCACGCCGTCGAAGCCGGCTTCGATCGCGGCCTGCGCGGCCTTGCGGTAATCGTCGAGGATGCCGGGGATTTCGCCTGTTTCCAGCGCGCGCGGGGTCGAGGTGTCGACGAACTTGCCGCCGTCGGCATCGATCACGTAGGTCTTGCTGTTGGCGCGCAATGCGCTCGGCGCGACCGGTGCGCCGCCATTGGGCTGCAACGACGCGTGCGAAGCGCGGCCGACGTGCCACAACTGGGTGACGATCTTGCCGCCCTTCTCGTGCACCGCGGCGGTGACGCGCTTCCAGCCTTCGATCTGTTCCGGCGCGTACAGGCCGGGCACGTCGGCATAGCCCTGGCCCTGGTGGCTGATCGCGGTACCTTCGCTGACCAGCAGGCCGGCGCTCGCGCGCTGCGCGTAGTACGTGGCCACCCGCGGCGGCGGCACCGCGTTCGGCGAGCGATTGCGCGTAAGCGGTGCCATCACAATGCGGTTGGCGAGCGCGATGTCGCCGGCCTTGAGCGGGTCGAACAGAGTGGTCATTGCAATTCTTCTTGCGTGATTGGAGTGCGCATGATGCCGCGCCATGCGTTGCGGAAAAACGTCACCAATGGAAGCCGGCGTTGCAACATTCTTCGTCATTCCGGCGAAAGCCGGAATCCAGCGACTTTCGATCGGATGACGGCTCGCTTCACGCAAGGCACTGGATTCCGGCTTTCGCCGGAATGACGGCTCAGCGGATCACGAGGACGGGCGGCGATTCGCTTCAGCGAATCACCAATACCGGAATCGTCCCGTGGGTGAGCACGTATTGCGTCTGGCTGCCGAGCAGCAGCTTGCCGACGCCGCGGCGGCCATGCGACGCCATCACGATCACCTCGCTTTTCAACGCGTCGGCCTGGGCGAGGATGCCTTCGCCGGCGTAATGGTCGGGCACGTGGTGGCCTTGCGCCTCGACGCCCGCCGTCTTCGCCGTGGCCAACGCCGGCTTCAGGATGTCCTGCGCCAGCTTTTCGCGGGTTTCGCGGTATTCGGGCGTGGCCTCGTAGCCGACGGTCCAGCCCATCGCGTCGTACATGCCGATGGCCCACGGCTCGGACACGGTGACGATGTCGAGCCTGCCGCCGCAGGTCTTGGCCAGTTTCAGGGCTTCCCGCAGGCCCTTGCCGGCCAGCTCGGAACCGTCGGTGGCGACCAGGATGCGCTCGTACATGGCACTGCTCCTTACGTTGGCGAAGAAATCGTGCGGCCATTGCGCGCCTGTTTGCAGGCGCCTGCATTGATTGAAATCATACGCCGCCGCGCGCCGGGCAAACGCCGGCGCGACGCGCGATAATCGCGGCTTTCGTTGCACAGGAATTCCCCCATGCTGCGCTGGTTCGAGAACCGCCTCAACCCGTATCCGGCCGAAAAGCCGACGCAACCGCCGACCACGCTGTACGCGTTCTGCCGCTATTACACGCGCGGACTGGAACCGTGGCTGCTGGTCATGGCGATCAGCACCGCGTGCATCGCCCTGCTCGAAGTGAAGCTGTACGCGTGGACCGGCGCGCTGGTCGACGAACTGGGCAAGTTCACGCCGGGCGCGTTCTTCGCCAACGAAGGCAATCACCTGATCGTGATCGCCGCCGCCGTGCTGCTGGTGATGCCGGGCCTGAACCTGCTCAACTCGCTGGTGATCCACCAGACCCTGCTCGGCAATTTCCCGATGCGCATCCGCTGGCAGGTGCATCGCTACCTGCTGCGCCAGTCGATGTCGTACTTCCAGGACGAGTTCGCCGGGCGCATCGCGACCAAGCTGCTGCAGACCTCGCTGGCGGTGCGCGAAACCGTCATCAAGCTGCTCGACGTGCTCAACTACGTGATCGTCTATCTCGGCGGCACGCTGGTCGTCGCCGCCTCGCAGGACTGGCGCTTCATGCTGCCGTTCGCCGGCTGGCTGCTGCTGTACGCGCTGCTGCTCGCGTATGCGATCCCGCGCCTCAACAAGGTCGCCGAACAACAGAGCGACGCGCGCTCGAGCATGACCGGGCGCATCGTCGACAGCTACACCAACATCGCCACGGTCAAGCTGTTTTCGCACTCCTCGCGCGAGGAAAGCTACGCGCACGAAGCGATGGACGGCTTCCTGCAGACCGTGCACGGGCAGATGCGCCTGATCACCCTGGTCAACACCTGCAATACCGCGCTCAACATGCTGCTGCTGTTCTCGGTCGGCGTGCTCGGCCTGTGGCTGTGGCAACAGGGCGCGATCAGCGCCGGCGTGATCGCGGTGGCGGTGGCGTTCGTGCTGCGCCTGATGGGCATGTCGCAATGGGTGATGTGGGAAATGAGCGCGCTGTTCGAGAACATCGGCACCGTGCAGGACGGCATCGGCTCGATTTCGCTGGCGCCGACCGTCGATGACAAGCCCGATGCCAGGCAACTCGTGCACGCGCGCGGCGACATCAGGTTCGACGGCGTCGGCTTCCACTACGGCAAGGCCGGCGGCGTGATCGATCATCTGGATTTGCACATCGCGCCCGGCGAAAAGGTCGGCCTGATCGGCCGCAGCGGCGCCGGCAAATCGACGCTGGTGAACCTGCTGCTGCGTTTCCACGACGTCGAGAGCGGCGCGATCCGCATCGACGGCAGCGACCTGCGCGATCTATCGCAGGATTCGCTGCGCGAGAACATCGGCATGGTGACGCAGGACACCTCGCTGCTG
>JAATFG010000020.1 GCA_015655355.1 Lysobacterales bacterium | reverse complement strand
GGCACGCCGTGGGAACTGGGCATGGCCGAAACGCAGCAGACGCTGCGCCGCAACGGCCTGCGCGGCCGCGTGCGGCTGCAGACCGACGGCGGCCTGAAGACCGGCCTCGACGTGATCAAGGCGGCGATGCTCGGTGCCGAGAGTTTCGGCTTCGGCACCGGCCCGATGGTCGCGCTGGGTTGCAAGTACCTGCGCATCTGCCACCTCAACAACTGCGCCACCGGCGTCGCCACGCAGAACGAGGCCTTGCGCAAGGATCACTTCATCGGTCTGCCCGAGATGGTGATGAACTATTTCCGTTTCGTCGCCGAGGACGTGCGCAGCCATCTCGCGCAACTGGGCGTGCGCAGCCTCGGCGAACTGGTCGGACGCAGCGATCTGCTGAGCCAGTCCGAGGGCAGCACGCCGGTGCAGCGACAGCTCGATCTGTCGCGACTGATCGTTGACGACGGCCTTGGCGTCGATGTCGATTCCGCCTGCGTGATGCCACGCAATCCGATGCGCGATCCAGCCGCCCTCGCATCGCGCATCAGCGCCGACGCGGACGAGGCGGTCACCAGCGCGCAAGGCGCCACCTTCAGCTACGCCATCGCCAATACCGATCGCGCGATCGGCGCGAGGCTCTCCGGCGACATCGCGCGCCTGCATGGCGATCACGGCATGGACGCGACGCCGATCATC
Organism: Lysobacterales bacterium; assembly: GCA_015655355.1. Classification (GTDB taxonomy): domain Bacteria; phylum Pseudomonadota; class Gammaproteobacteria; order Xanthomonadales; family Xanthomonadaceae; genus Pseudoxanthomonas_A. Next base: position 2,306 of record JAATFG010000020.1, on the reverse strand, counting down.
CTGAAGCTCGAGGGCGCCGCCGGCCAGAGCCTGGGGGCGTGGAATGCCGGCGGCGTGCATATCGAACTGGTCGGCGAAGCGAACGACGGTGTCGGCAAGGGCATGACCGGCGGTCGCATCGTGGTGCGGCCATCGCCGGAGTCGCCGTTCGCCAGCCAGGAGGCGTCGATCCTCGGCAATACCTGTCTCTATGGCGCCACCGGCGGCGAGCTGTTCGCGGCGGGCCGCGCGGGCGAGCGCTTCGCCGTGCGCAACTCCGGCGCGCTGGCGGTGATCGAAGGCGCCGGCGATCACTGCTGCGAATACATGACCGGCGGCGTGGTCGCGGTGCTTGGTTCGTGCGGCCTGAATTTCGGCGCCGGCATGACCGGTGGCTTCGCCTACGTGCTGGACATCGAGCGCAATTTCGTCGATTGCTACAACCACGAGCTGGTCGACATCGTGCGCATTTCGCCCGAGGGCATGGAGCACTACATGCAGCACCTGCGCAACCTGATCGCGCAGCACATCGAACGCACCGGCAGTGCGTGGGCGAAAAACCTGCAGGGCGATTTCCGTGGATTGCTGCAACGCTTCTGGCTGGTCAAGCCCAAGGCTGCGAGCCTCGCTGCGCTGGCCGACGAACTGCGGAGGGCGGCATGACCGCGTGCGCTGCGCTGCTTCTGCCCCTCCCCCTGCTCGCAGGGGGAGGGTGGGAGGGGGGTTCCCGGGCTTGCAGGAAGATCAAAAGCGGACCCCACCCCAACCCTCCCCTGCGTGCAGGGGAGGGGGCGCAAGCCTGCCACGACAGGGGAAACCGATGAGCGACAAATTGTTCCGCTTCCTTGACCTGCCGCGACAACCGCCGAAGGCGGTGCCGGTGGCGATCCGCGTGCTCGGCTACGGCGAGATCAGCGGCGATTTCGCGCCGGCTTCCGCGGTGGGCCAGGCCGAGCGCTGCATCGACTGCGGCAATCCGTATTGCGAGCATGCCTGCCCGGTGCACAACTACATTCCCGACTGGCTGAAGCTGGTGCAGGATGGTCGCCTGTTCGAGGCCGCCACGCTGATGCACGAGACCAATCCGCTGCCCGAGATCTGCGGTCGCGTGTGTCCGCAGGATCGCCTGTGCGAAGGCGCGTGCACGCTGGAGCAGGGCGATTTCGGCGCGGTGACCATCGGCAGCATCGAGCGCTCGATCACCGACGAAGCGTTCCGCCAGGGTTGGCGGCCGGATCTTTCCGGCGTGGTCGAAACCGGCAGGCGTGTCGCGGTGGTCGGTGCCGGGCCGGCCGGCTTGTCCTGCGCGGATCGCCTGCGCCGCGCGGGCATCGCGGTGGACGTGTTCGACCGCCAGCGCGAAATCGGCGGCCTGCTCACCTTCGGCATTCCGCCGTTCAAGCTGGACAAGTCGGTGGTGCGCACGCGCCGCGACGTGCTCGAAGGCATGGGCGTGGTGTTCCACCTCGGCGTGGAGATCGGTCGCGACATCGCGTTCGAGCAGTTGCTTGCCGACTACGACGCGGTGTTCATCGGCACCGGCGCGTACACCTTCGTCGATGGCGAACTGCCGGGCCAGCAGCTTGCCGGCGTGCATGATGCGCTGCCGTTCCTGATCGCCAACGTCGACCGCTTGCTCGACGACCAGCCGGTGCCGCGCGCGCTCGATCTCAACGGCAAGCATGTGGTGGTGCTCGGCGGCGGCGATACCGGCATGGACTGCAACCGCACCGCGATCCGACTCGGTGCGGCATCCGTCACCTGCATCTACCGCCGCGACGAAGCCAACATGCCGGGGTCGCGACGCGAGGTGGCCTACAGCCGCGAGGAGGGCGTCACCTTCCTGTTCCATCGCCAGCCGCTGGCGTTGCTCGGCGGCAATACCGACGACGACCGCAACGTGGTCAGGAAGGTGCGCGTGGTGACCACCGAACTGGTCGACGATGGCGAGGGCCGCAAGCGTCCGACGAATGTCGCGGGCAGCGAAGTCGAGCTGCGCGCGGATGTGGTGATCCAGGCGTTCGGTTTTCGTCCGAGTTCGCCGGCGTGGTGCGCGAAGCATGGTATCGAGCTGGATGCCAGCGGACGGGTTCTCGCCGGTGGCCACGGCCGCCTGCCGTTCCAGACCGGTCATCCGCAGGTGTTCGCCGGCGGCGACAACATGCGCGGTGCCGATCTCGTGGTGCGGGCCGTGTTCGACGGTCGCGAGGCGGCGGCATCGATCGCGCGGATGCTCAGCGAAGTGGCAGTCGCTCCACTCGAACACGTTGCCTGAGCTTGTCGTTCACACAGGTGATGCAGACGCCATCGGCTAGCTGTATTTGGCG
>JAATFG010000129.1 GCA_015655355.1 Lysobacterales bacterium | reverse complement strand
CGATGTTGAAATCGGCGTCGTACAGGTCGGTTTCGCCGTGCCAGGGCAGGCCGAGTTTTTTCGCCTCGGCCGCGCCGGTCGCCGGCACGACCTGCATCAGGCCGAGCGCATTCGCGGCGGAACGCGCTTGCGGGTTGAACACGCTTTCGGCGCGGATTTCGCCGGCGACCCATGACGGGTCGATGCCGTTCTGCTGCGCGCTACGGCGGATGGCGTCGGCGTGTTCGAGCGGGAAGCGCAGCGCGTACAGGCGGTTTTCGTCGGGGTTCTTGCCCAGCGCGAGGGCGACGCGGTCGTACCAGCCGGCGTCGCGCGCGGCTTCGACCGCATACACGCGCTGCTTGTCGTCGAAGCGGGCCAGCGCCGCGTTCCATTCCTGCATGGCCCAGCCGGGGCGCTGCAGCTGCCACAGTTCCAGCGCGCGGGCCAGGCCGGCGTCGTTGCGCACTTGCGCGCGTTGCGCATCGTTGTTCGGCAAATCGATCGGGCACAGCGCATACGGTTGCTGCAAGCGGTCGGCGGCGAGGAAGCCATGGAAGGTCGGGCTTTGCGCGGCCTGTGCGTACAACGCGCGCGCCTGTTGCGTGTCGCCGCCGAGTTCGAGCAGGCGCGCCTGCAGGTATTGCCAACGCGAATCGGCGCGCTGCGAGTCGCTCATTTTTTCGATCGCGGCCAGCGCGCCGGGCCAGTCGCTGCGCACCAGCGCTTCGCGCGCCTGCCATTCGCGCAGGCGCGCATCGAACGTGGCCTCGGGCAGCGCGGCGAAACGCTGCGCGCTGTCGGGCAAGTAATTGGCCGCGCTCCACAGCGCGATGGCGTAGCGCACCTGTTGCTGTTGCGCGTCGGTGAATTGAAGCGCGTTGGCCAGCAGTGGCAGGCGCTGTTCGGCACCATCCGGGTCCTTTTGCGCCAGCTTCGACAAACCACGCACCGCCATCGCGCGGCTGCGCTCGCTCTTGTCCCAGCTCAGCGCATCGACGCCGGCGTTGTCGATGAAAGCGGCGTAGGCGTTCGCCTGCGCCTGCTGGTCGGCGGGCAGGCCGCGCGCTGCGCTGCGCATCACCGCGGTGTCGGTGGCGTTCGCGGCCAGTTCGATGCGCTGCCAGCGCAGCGCCGGGGTGAGCTGGCCTTGCGCGTCGAGCGCGGCGAACACCGCTTCGCACGCCGGCAGCGGATGCGCATTGGCATGCCACAGCGCCAGCGCTTCGTTGGACCATTGCGCGTCGTTGGTCGCTTGCAGCGCTTGCGCGTGCGCACAGCGCAACGCCACGTTGTCGCGTGGTTTCCATGCGGCGAGGAAATCGGTCCAGTCCTGCTTCTTCGCGGTCGCGGCGAGCCACTGGTCACGGAAGAATTCGCCGACCGGTTCGCTGCCGTGGCGCTGCAGGAAGTCCTGTGCGCTGGCCGGCGGCAACGTGTCGAGCTGCTGGTTCAGCGCGGCGAATTCCAGCCATGGCCAGGCCGGGTCGGAGCGCTGCGCGGCGGTGGCGGCGTTGAGGTCGAACGTACCGTGCGCGGCAGCGTCGAAGGCGGCCTGCATCGGGGCCGGTTGTGCGCCGAGGCCTTGCGCATGCGCGCAGGAGGCGAGCGTGGCGGCGAGTGCGGCGGCGAAAAGATGCGGGCGAAGATTCATGCGCTTCCGATGCGTTGCTGGCATGTGGCGAAGTGTCACACGGGGCATGTTAACGGAGCCGTCAACACGGATTGCGCAGCAACCGGCGGCCAGCGCCGTTCACGCTAGCTTGGTTGAGCAAGCGCGACCACGGGCACCTCGATCTCCACCGCCAGCGCCAGGTGGTCGGAGTTGCCGGCCTGCAGCGCGATCGCGTCGCCGCGCTGCAAACCTTCGCCGACGAGGATGTGGTCGATCGCGCGCTGCGGCTTCCAGCTCGGGAAGGTCGGTACCGCCATGTGCGGCGGGCGCAGGTGGCTGCGCTTGAACAGCTCCTGCATTTCGGCTTCTTCGACGGTGCAGTTGAAGTCGCCCATCAGCACCGCGTGCCGATGCGGCGCGAGCAGTTCGCCGATGAAGGCCAGTTGCGACTTGCGCGAGCTGGCGCCGAGCGAAAGATGGGCGACGGCGACGATGAAGCCATCGGTGCCGTCGCCGAAATTGGCGATCAGCACGCCGCGCCCGGCGATGCGGCCGGGCAGGACGTGGAAATCGATGCGCTGCGGTTCGCGCCGGCTCAGCAGACCGTTGGCGCTGCCGGCGACGCGGGCGACGTTGCGGTTCGGCTGGTGGCTCCAGTAATCGAAGTCGGCGCGCTGGGCGAGGTAGTGGGTTTGATTGGTGAAGCCGCTGCGCAGGCTGCCCGGGTCGGCCTCGTTGAGGCCGACCACGTGGAAGTCGCGCGCCAGTTGCGCGATCGCGTCGAGGCTGTCCTGCTTGCCGCCCAGCGGCAGCGCGTGCGACCAGCTGCGGGTGACGTAGTCGCTGTAGCGGCGCGTGCTGGAACCGGCCTGGATGTTGGCGCTGAGCAGGCGCAGCCGGCGCGTGGCGGCTGGCGCTGCCATCACTTGCCGGCGGTGGCGCGTTGCTGTGCGACCAGACCGTCGGCGATGCGCAGCATGTCGTCCCAGCTCTTGCCCTTGACTAGGTACTTGCCATCGACGACCAGCGACGGCGTGCTCATGATCTTGCTGGCGATCATGTACTGCTTGGCGCGGTTGATCTTGCCGCTGACCGCGAAGCTGGACAGGGTGTTCTTGAACTGCGCCGGGTCGACGCCGAACTGGGCGTAGAACGCGGCGACCTTGTCGGCGTCGAACGGCTGGCCTTCGCCCGGCAGGATGCCTTGCAGGTGGATCGCGTCGAACACCGCCTTGTGCGCCTTCTCGGCCACGCCCAGCGCCTGCGCGGCGTAGTAGACCTTGGCGTATTCGGTGAAGTCGGGGCGGAACGTGGCCGGCACCAGGGTGATGCGCACGTCGGCGGCCTGCCGCTGCTCCCAGGTCTCGAAGCCCTGCTCGAAGGCGTTGCAACCGGGGCAGATGTAGTTGAAGAACTCGACCACTTCGACCTTGCCATCGTTCGGCGCGAACGGCTGGCCGCCGGGGATTTCCTCGTAATCGACGCCGGGCACCAGCGCCGGGCCGGTGTACGCCTGAGCAGGCGGCGCGGGCGTGTCGTTCGCCGCGGTCTGTTGCGGCGCCGGCACGCTCGCCGGCGTGGCGGTGCTGGCGGCAGGCGCTGTGGAGGCGGCTGCGGGGGCCGCGGCGGTGCTCGGTGTCGGCGCGAACACGTGCGGCGTGGGCGCGTTGTTGCCGCACGCGGCGAGGGCCAACGAGGACAGCGCGAGGCCGGCGAACAGGACGGAACGGGATTTCATCGACGACTCCAGGGCGATCGAAGCTTGCGGGAGCCGGAAGTCTAAGCCAAGAGACTGCATCATGCTTCGCGCACCGATCGCAGCGCGTTGCGAATCGCGTCAGGTTTCCCGCTTTGCCGTCGCCGGATCATTTCTTCGCGGCGCGTTCCTTCGCGATCAATGCATCGGTGATGCGCAGCACGTCGTCGAAGTCCTTGCCGAGCACGCGGTATTTGCCATCGACGATGAGCGTCGGCGTGCCCTCCACCTGCGTGGCGCGTTCCCAGTCGAAGGCTTTCTGCAGCTTGGCCTTGGTCGCATCCGAATTCATCGCCAGCACGAACTGCGCCGGGTTGGCGCCGTACCTGGCGTACCAGTTGGCGATCTCGTTGTCGCTGGCGTTCTGCAACGGCAGTTCGCCGCTGAAATGCAGGGCCTTGAACACCTCGGCGTGGCTGGCCTTGAGCACGTTCAACTGCTCGGCCGCGTAGTAGGCGCGGGCGTAGGGCATCCAGTAGCCGCCGAACACCGCCGGCACCGGGGTCACGCGCACGTCCGCCGCCTGTTTCGCCTGCCATGCCTCGAATTGCGGCTCGAAATGCGCGCAGTGGATGCAGACGTAGCCGAACACCTCGGCCACTTCGATCTTGCCGCCCGCCGGCGCGAACGGCTGGCCATTGTCGATCACCTCGTAATCCTGCCCGGCGACGACCGGCTGCATCGGATTGGCGGCGGCCGCATTGGCCGCGAACGCAGGCAGTGGCAACGCGAGGGCGAGCAGGACGGCCGAGTGCCGGAAAAGACGCGACTTCATCGAAAACTCCGTGGGGACAGAAACGAAAACGCCGGCCCATGATACGGGCCGGCGCTTGGCTGGAAAGTGAGGTTTGGGCTATTTCGCGCTGGCGACGTCGTCGACGTGGTCGTGCAGGCCTTGCAGGTAGGTCGACAGCGCGGTGATTTCCTCCGGCGTCAGCGCATGCGCGATCTGTTCCATGGTCTGCGCCTGCGGGTCGGTCTTGCCCGGGCCGCCGGCCTGGTAAGCAGTCAGACGCGCGCTCAGGTATTCCTGGTGCTGGCCGCCGATGCGCGGATACGCCGCGCCCGGGTTGCCGGCGCCGTCCGGGCCGTGGCAGGCCATGCACGCGGGAATGCCGCGCGCCGCGTCGCCGCCGCGGTAGAGCTTCTGCCCGGCCTCGTAGAATTTCAGGCCCTTGTACGGGCCATCGCCGATCACGCTGTCGTCGGCCAGCCCCGCGCCGCCTTTCTGGGTGGCGAAGTAGGCACCGATGTCGCGCATGTCCTGCGGGCTGAGGTCGCGCACGAACGGCACCATCGCCGCGACCGCGCCGCTGTTGCGCTGGCCGTTGGCGATCAGCGCGACCTGCTGGGCGATGTAGCGCTCGCTCTGCCCGGCCAGGCGCGGGTACATGGGCACGGCCGGATTGCCGTCGGCACCGTGGCAGGCCGCGCACACGCCGGCCTTGGCCTGGCCGGCCTTGGCGTCGCCCCAGTGGGTCTTGCTCCAGTCCACTTCGAGCGAGGCGACCTTCACCGGCGGATTGTCCGGCAGCGGCTGTACGGATGTGGCGGGAGCAGTGGTCTGCGCGACGGCCACGGCGGCCACCAGCGCGGCGGTCAATCCTGCGAATCCCCAGGCACGTGCGTGACGCATGCAAGACTCCAGCGGGCTTCCCCTCAATGTCCGGATTATCGGCATGGTGGTGGAAACCGGTCAATCCGCCGAAAGGCGTGGGAAACTGGGCGCATGAAAACCAACCCCCCCGCGCCTTCGGGCAAGCCCCCGGTGGCGGCCAAGCCCGCCGCCAAGCCGGCGTCGAATCCGCTGAATGCCGCGCACTACCTGCGTTCGGCCCACACCGCCGCGCAGTTGCCGCCCGACGTCGGCGCCGAGATCGCCTTCGCCGGCCGCTCCAATGCCGGCAAGTCCAGTGCGCTCAATGCGCTGGTCGGGCACAACGCGCTGGCGCGTGTGTCGAAGACCCCCGGCCGCACCCAGCAGCTGGTCTACTTCGAGATCAAGCCGGAAAAGCTGCTGGTCGACCTGCCCGGCTACGGCTACGCCAAGGTGCCGCTGGACCTGCTGGCGCACTGGCAGGAATTCATCGAAGGCTATTTCCAGACCCGGAATTCGCTGTGCGGCCTGGTGGTGGTGATGGACATCCGCCATCCGCTCAAGGACTACGACCTGCAGATGCTCGGGTTCGCCGTGCAGCGCGGCATTCCCGCGCACGCGATCCTGACCAAGGCCGACAAGCTCGGCCGCGGCCAGCAGACCGACACGTTGCGCAAGGTCAAAAACGAACTGTTCGCGCGCTTCGGCGACACGGTGGGCGCGCAGGCGTTCTCGTCCGAATCGAAACTCGGCGTTGACGAAGCGCGCGCGATTGTCGCGAACTGGCTGAGCCTTTGAGATGTTCCCTCTCCCCTCGTGGGAGAGGGGCCGGCGTTTCGCGCAGAGCACGCCCGCTTCGCGAGCGCCCCCTCTCCCGCCGCTTCGCGGCACCCTCTCCCACGAGGGGAGAGGGAACAGCTCACACCGTCACGTCGAACAGATCGCCGATCAGGTGCGCGGCGGCCATCGCCAGTGCGCCCCAGAAGAACACGCGGCAGGCGCCGCGCAGTCGCGACGCGCCGCCGGTGGATGCGGCCAGTGCGCCGGAGGCGAGCAGGCCGAGCAGGGTGACGACCACCACGACAAGCATCGCGTGCGCCGCCGGCGCCAGCCACGCGGCGGCGATCGGCACCAGCGCGCCGGCGACGAACGCCGCCGCCGAGGCCGCCGCCGCTTGCAGCGGGCGGGCGCGCAGGGCTTCGGTGATGCCGAGTTCGTCGCGCATGTGCGCGCTGAGCGCATCGTGCGCATGCAGTTGTTCGGCGACTTGCCGGGCCAGTTCCGGCGCGAGGCCGCGCTCGACGTAGATGTCGGTCAGTTCCTGCAGTTCCCAGGCCGGGTTGTCGCGCAGCGAGCGTTTTTCCAGGCGCAGGTTGGCCTGCTCCATGTCGGCCTGCGATTGCACCGAGACGTATTCGCCGGCGGCCATCGACATCGCCCCGGCGACGAGGCCGGCCAATCCGGCGGTAACGATCGCCGTGGCGTTCGCGCCGCTGGCGGCCACGCCGACGATCAGCCCGGCGACCGAGACGATGCCGTCGTTCGCGCCGAGCACCGCGGCGCGCAGCCAGCCGGCGTGTTCGAGGCCGTAGTGATGGTAGGCGTGGGGCATGGCGTCCTTTCGTCGATGCGGCGCGGCGTGCCAGTTTACGGGATGGGTCGCGCCGGCCTCGTATGGAAAACTGCAAGCCACCTTGCACGCTGAAGCATTCGCATTCGCCCGGTATAGTGGCGCACTGTTTTCGAGCCGACCACGGGATTCCCTTGTCCAGCCCCAGCCACGCCCCGAGCGCCACGATCTCCTCGCGCACGCAACTGGTCGATTACCTTGCGTCCGGCGAGAAGCCCGCGGCGCAGTGGCGGATCGGCACCGAGCACGAGAAGTTCGGCTTCCGCCGCGACGACCTGCGTCCGCCGGCGTGGGAAGGCGAGCGCGGCATCGGCGCGCTGCTGCACGGCTTGCAGCGTTTCGGCTGGGAGCCGGTCGAAGAGAAGGGCAAGCTGATCGCGCTGCTGCGCGACGGCGCCTCGGTCACGCTGGAACCGGCCGGGCAATTCGAACTCTCCGGCGCCGCACTGGAAAACGTCCACCAGACCGCGGCCGAAACCGCGCAGCATTTGCGCGAAGTGAAAACCGTCGCCGGCGAACTGGACCTCGGCTTCCTCGGCACCGGCTTCCAGCCGAAGTGGCGGCGCGATGAAATGCCGTGGATGCCGAAGGGCCGCTACCAGATCATGCGCGATTACATGCCCAAGGTCGGCACGCTCGGCCTGGACATGATGACCCGCACCTGCACCGTGCAGGTCAATCTCGATTATTCGAGCGAAGCGGACATGGCGAAGAAGTTCCGCGTCTCGCTCGCGCTGCAGCCGATCGCCACCGCGCTGTTCGCCGATTCGCCGTTCACCGAAGGAAAGCCGAACGGCTACCAGTCGTATCGCTCGCACATCTGGACCGACACCGACAGGCAGCGCACCGGCATGCTCGATTTCGTGTTCGACGCCGGCTTCGGTTACGAGCGCTACGTCGATTACATGCTCGACGTGCCGATGTACTTCTCCTACCGCGATGGCGTCTACCACGACGCCAGCGGCAAGAGCTTCCGCGATTTCCTGCAAGGCAGGCTCGACGTGCTGCCGGGCGCGCTGCCGACGCTGCAGGACTGGGCCGACCACCTCACCACCGCCTTCCCCGAAGTGCGCCTGAAGAAATACCTGGAAATGCGCGGCGCCGATTCCGGCAGCGAGGCGCGCTTGAACGCGTTGCCGGCGTTCTGGGTCGGTTTGCTCTACGACGCCACCGCGCTGGATGCGGCGTGGGACCTGGTCAAGGATTTCACGCTCGAAGAACGCCACGCGCTGCGCGATGGCGTGCCGGAGCACGCGCTGCAACTGAAGTTCCGCCACGCGACGGTGCGCGAGCTCGCGCTGCAGGCCGTGAAGATTTCCGCCGAAGGCCTGCGTCGCCGCGCACGCATCGAAGGCGGCGCGGACGAAAGCGTTTACCTCGAACCGCTGCGGCGCATCGCCGAATCCGGCATCACCGCCGCGCAGGAAAAGCTCGACAGGTTCAACGGGCCGTGGCGCGGCGACATCGACCGCGTGTTCGCCGAATACGCCTATTGATGCGCAACGGCGCCGGCGTATCGATCGCGTTCACAGCTTGAGTTCGTGCGGCTCGGCGGCGAAGCCGACGCACAAGCCGCCCTTGCCGACGTTGACCATCGCGGTCAGGCTCTGCACGCTCTCGAACACTTCGACGTTGTGCGCCGCGCAGGTCTCGAGCAGGCGCCCGTAGCCGGGCAGCGCGCGCATTTCCTCCAGCTCGCCGCCGTAGCTCAATGCCACGGTCGGGGTCAGCAGCTTGCCGTCGCGCACTTTCTGCGCGGTGAACTCGAACAGCTTTTCCGCGCCGGCCTCGAAGCCCTTGACCTTCGCCGCCGGCTCGGTCACGCCGTGCCAGGCGCGCAGCACCGGCTTGATGTCCAGCGCGCTGCCGAGGGTGGCGCTCATCCAGCCGACGCTGCGGTCGCCCTTGCTGCGGGCGCGGGTACGCAGGTAGTACAGGTCGCGCGGCAGGCCGTACATGTAGCTGTTTTCGGCCAGCTGTTCCAGGCGCATGCGCATCGCCGCGACGTTGGCGTTCTCGTCGCGCAGGCGCACCGCTTCGACCGCGCAGATCGCCTGGCCGGCGAACATGGTCTGGGTGTCGATCACGCGCAGCGCGAACGGCGTGGTGTGGCCGGCCTGGGCACGGATCGGCTTGTAGTCGTTGAGGATCGCGAAGCTGGCCTGCGTGGCGTTGTCGTAGATCGGGCTGCGCGACTTGAGGATGGTCATGCACACCACGTGGTCGTAGTCGATGACCAGCTTGCTCAGGAACAGGTCGCGGATCTGCTCGACCGTGAACGGGATCGACTCGGCCTCGTGGCCGCGCTCGGCCACGTGCGCATGCAGGAACTCCAGCGTCGCCTGCTCGTTGCGATGGTCGGCGAGGATCGCGTCGCCGATGCGGACCGTGATCGGCAGGATCACGATGTTGTGTTTCTCGATGTAGTCCTGCGGCAGGTCGCAGCACGAATCGACGACTATCCCGATGCGCATGTTCCGGTTACTCCCCTGAGGAAAGCGGAAGTTACCGTATCAGAGGCCCGATTGGACACGCTGCCGTATGGAACCAAAGTGTGATGGACGGCGGCGCCGTTCCGCCCGTCGGCTCAGTAGCGCGGAACCGACGGATCGACCTGCTGCGCCCACGCGTCGATGCCGCCGACGATGTTGGCGACGTTGCCGAAGCCGTGGGCGAGGAAGGCGTCGGCCGCGGCCTGGCTGCGGCCGCCGTGGTGGCACAGGAACGCCAGCGCGGTGTCCTTCGGCAGCGCCAGCAATTCGGCCTGGCCGTCGTCGAGGGTCTTGAACGGCAGCGTCAGCTGCGCCAGCGCGCGTTCTTCCGGCGGGCGCACGTCGACCAGCAGCAGTTCGCCGGCGGCGATCTTCGCCGCCGCGTCGGCCGGTGAAACCTGCTGCACCGGCTTCGGCGCGCCGGGGATGTTGATCGCCAGGCCCTTGCCGCGGATGTCGTCGATCCATTCGATCGTCGCGCCGTCGGCGCGGCGCGCGCTGGCCGGGTCGAACTGCACGCGCACGCCGCCGGATTCGGCGGCGATCGCATCGGCGTCGTAGGCGCCAAACTGGAACTGCGGCTGGAACCGGGCATCGATCGACAGCACCAGCGCCGCGCCGGGGCCGGCGTCTTCCAGCGCATCGACCAGCATCTCGGCCGCGGCCGGCGCAATCGTGATGGCCGGCGGGGTGCGGTCGACCGGGGCGAGATCGAGCAGTTGCGACAACTCGCCGCTGTTGGCCATCTGCACGATGATGTCGCTGCCGCCGACCAGTTCGCCGTCGACGTACAGCTGCGGGATCGTCGGCCAGTCGCCGTAGAGCTTGATGCCTTCGCGGATGTCCGCGTCGGCGAGCACGTTGACCGCGTGGAAGTCGGCGCCGAGCGCGTTCAGGCTGCCGACGGCCTTGGCCGAAAACCCGCACTGCGGCATGTCCGGCAGGCCCTTCATGAACAGCACGACGCGGTTGCTTTGCAGGAGGGTTTCGATGCGCGAGCGCAGGGCAGGGTCGAGGGCGGACATGGCGGATTTCCGGATGTTTCGTGAGGCGTGCAGTTTACGCGTGTCCATGGACATGCGGGCGGAACGCAGCTTTTCCAGCCCGGGTCAGGCCAGCGCGGCCTTCGCGGCGGGCAGGGCGGCGTGCGTCCACAGCGCGTACATCGCCGCGGAGGGATGCAGGCCGTCGTCGGCCAGCATGTCGACCTCGCCGCCGCGCGCGCGGCTGGCCGGGGCGATGTCGACGAAGGCGACGTCGCGCGTCGTGCAGGTTTCGCGTGCGGCGGCATTGAAGGCATCGAGTTCGCGCGCGATTCGGGTCGCGTCGCGCTGCTGGGCGATGGCGAACGGGGTGACGCCCCAGTCGGGAATCGACAGCACGAGCACGCGCCCGGCATTGCCGCGCGCGAAGCCGATCGCGCGTTCGAGCAGCGCGGCGAACTGCGTGCGGTATTCGCCCAGCGCACGGCCGCGATACTGGTTGTTGACGCCGATCAGCAGGGTGACGAAATCGAATTCGCCGAGCGGTTCGACGGCATCGATCGCGGCGGCAAGTTCGTCGGTGGTCCAGCCGGTTTTGGCGATGATGCGCGGCGGCGCGACATCGATGGCTTCATCGCGCAATGCCTGCGCGAGTTGCACCGGCCAGCGTCCGTTTTCGTCGATGCCTTCGCCGATGGTGTAGGAATCGCCGAGGGCGAGATAGGTCAGCGCAGCCATCGTTCCGCCTTGCAGCAGCGGCATTCCTGCCGCGACCCGGTCACGCCGCCGTCTTCGATTTCAGCTGCACGACCTTGTTCGCTTCCTCGGCATGGCGCGACAGCGCGCGGTCGATGCGCGCGAACACTTCGCGCATCACCTCCGCCTGCGGCAACAGGGTCACGCGGAAGTGGTTGCGGTACGGCACGTTGAAGCTGCTGCCGGGCGTGATCAGCACGCCTTCGGTTTCCATCAGTTCTTCGGCGAAGCGGTAATCGTCGAAGGCCTTGGCCGCGGCGCCGACCACCGCCGGGAATGCGTACAGCGCGCCGGCGGGCTTCACCAGTTCGAGGTGCTCGCTCCTGGCGCAGGCTTCGATCACCGCGCGCCGGGTTTCGTACAGGCGGCCGCCGGGCGTGCACAACTCGGTGATGGTGTCCGGGCCGTTGACCGCCGCGTCGATCGCGTACTGGCCCGGCACGTTGGCGCACAGGCGCAACGCGCCGAGCAGGTCCATCGCGTGGTGGAAGTCGCCGACCAATGCCATGTCGCCGCTCAGCATCGCCCAGCCGACGCGCCAGCCGCAGGCGCGATGCACCTTCGACAGGCCGCTGAAAGTAAGGCACGGCACCTCGCCGGCGATGGGCGCGAGCGGCTCGAACTTCGCGCCGTCATACAAAATCTGGTCGTAGATTTCATCGACCATCAGCAGCAGGCGATGGCGCGCGGCGATGGCGACGATGCGTGCGAGCAACTCGCGCGGATACACCGCGCCGGTCGGGTTGTTCGGGTTGATCAGCACGATCGCGCGGGTGCGATAGGAAATGCGCGCCTCGATCTGCGCCGGGTCGGGCAGGAAACCGTTGTCCGGGTCGCACGAGTAATACACCGGGCGGCCGTCGTTGAGGATCGTCGCGGCCGACCACAGCGGGTAGTCGGGCGAGGGAATCAGCACCTCGTCGCCCGGGTTGAGCAGCGCGCGCAGCGACAGGTCGATCAGTTCGCTGACGCCGTTGCCGATGAAGACGCGCTCGGCGCTGGCATCCGGCGTGTTGCGGCGCGCGTAGTACGCGGCGATCGCTTCGCGCGCGGCGGGCAGGCCTTGCTGGTGCGTGTACGGATCGGTGCGATCCATGTCGTCGGCGATGGCGTGCTGCAGATGCTCCGGCGCACGGAAACCGAAATTGCCCGGATTGCCGATGTTGAGCTTGATCAGCTTGTGCCCCTGCGCTTCCAGTTCGCGCGCCTTGCGCGCCAGTTCGCCGCGGATTTCGTAGCGCACTTCGGACAGGCGCGAACGGGTGGCGATGGGCAGTGGCGGCAGTGGGGACGACATGGCGAAAACCGGTGGGAGAGGTCGATTTCGCGCAGTCTATCGGAAATATGACGGGCAGATGGCGGCGCCGGTTCGGTTTTGCCCATGCCGCCGGCTAGAATTCGGCCATGCCGAAAATCCCCGACGTTTCCCCCGCGCTGCGCCTGATCGGCTGGCCTGCCGCCGTGCCGCCGGAATGGGAGGAAGCGCTGGCGGCGCGACCGCAAGCGAACGTGGCGCGCATCATCGAGCAGCATCGCAGCGGCTACGTCGCCGCCATCGCGCCGGAAACCTCGTTCAAGGTCGAATCGCCGCCGCAGTGGATGCGTCCGCGCTTCCCGAATCACGAACGCGCCGCGGTCGGCGATTGGGTGTTGCTCGACGGCGACAAGATCCTGTCGATCCTGCCGAGGCGCAGCAGCATCAAGCGCGGCGCCGCCGGCGAGCATTACCACCAGCAGGTGATCGCGGCGAACATCGACACGGTGTTCGTCGTGGTCGGCCTCGACGACGATTTCAACCCGCGCCGCATCGAGCGTTACCTGTTTCTGGTCGGCGGGGGCGGCGCGCAGCCGGTCGTCGTGTTGACCAAGGCCGACGCAGGCGATGCGCAGGCCGCGCTTGACGCATTGAAGAATCTCGATGTGCCGGTGTTCGCGGTCAATGCCAAGGATGCGGGCAGCGTCGCGATGCTCGATCGCTATCTCGGCGCAGGCCGGAGCGTCGTGCTGGTCGGTTCCAGCGGTGCGGGAAAATCGACGCTCACGAACACCTTGCTTGGCGAAACGAAAATGAAAACCGGCGCGGTGCGCGAACGCGATTCGCGCGGCCGCCACACCACCACGCATCGCGCGCTGCTCGCGTTGCCGTCCGGCGCGTGCCTGATCGACACGCCGGGCATGCGCGAACTCAAGCCCACCGGCGAAGAGGAACTGGCCGAAGGCGGTTTCGCCGACATCGAGGAACTCGCCACGCAGTGCAAGTTCCGCGATTGCACGCACCGCAGCGAACCGGGTTGCGCGGTGCGCGCGGCGATAGAACGCGGCGCGCTGGACGAAGCACGCCTGCACAACTACTTCAAGCTGCGCGATGAACTGGCCGGCGCGGCGAACAAGCTGGCGCAACGCCTCGCCGAGCAGAAGGCCGAAGCTTCGTCGAAACGCCGGAAACGCTGAGTTCCCGCCGCGCGCCCGGCGCACACCCGGACCTGGCCGCTGGCGGCAACAATGCCGCGATGCGAAGTGTTTTCCGTGGATCCACCCTCACTGAACGCAGGCGCCGGAATGTTGCGCGGCAACAAGAGTTGCCGGGGGCGATTGGGTAGCATCGGGGCAGTCGATCCACTTTCGGATCATCGGGTGAAGGGTAATGAAGGAAGTTGTCGGTCATGGCGCCAATGCCATCACGCTGCGGCAAATCCGCTATCTGGCGGCGACCGCGCAGTACGGCAACTTCGCCGAGGCCGCGCGGCGGCTGCACATTTCGCAGCCGGCCGTGTTCAGCCAGATCAAGCAGCTGGAGGATCTGCTGGGCGCGTCCTTGCTGGTGCGCTATCCGCGCGGCATCGAGTTGACCAAGGCCGGGGAAGTGTTCCTCGAGCATGCGCGCGTCGCGCTCGGCGAATTGGACAATGCGGTGCGCGCGGTGACCGAGGCGATCAAGCCGGTGCTCGCCGGCGAGATCCCGCTGGGCATGCCGCCCAGCGTGGGCCGGGCCTTGTTCGTCGACTTGCTGGGCGATGTCAAGGCGCGTGCGCCCGATGCAAAGCTGCTGTTGCGCGAGGCCTTCAGCGACGACTTGTGGAACCTGGTGGTGAGGGGCGAACTGGCCGCCGCGTTCATCTACGATCCCAAGCCCGCCGCATCGCTGAAAATCATGCCGCTGTACGAGGAAGACCTGTATCTGGTCGGGACCCCGGAAGTGGTCGGGCACCTGCCGGACGAAATCGGGCGGGAAGCCCTGGACGAACTCGAACTGGTGCTGGACAACCGCTGCCATTCGTCGCGGTTCCTGATCGAGCAGTCGTGCACGGAGGAAGGCATCGACGTGTCCTCGGCGCTGGAAGTGGATTCGGTCGCGATGAAGCGCGAGATGATCCTGCATCGCGGTTATTGCTCGATCGTTCCCTACGGGCTGTTCCACGAGGAGATCCAGAGCGGCGCATTGCATGCGCGGCACATCACGCCCTGCCTGCGGCGGACGGTCGGGCTGGCGATCCATCGCGATGCGTCGACGGTCATCGAAAGCCTGCTGCTGCCGATCATCCAGTCGCACATCGAGCGGGTGATCCGGCACAAGACGCTGGGATGGCGCTTGCCGCAGGCGCTTGACCTCCTGCACGGGGCAGCGACCCCGAAATTGAGCGTCGCGGCGAGCAACGCGAAGCGCGAAGGCATCCGCAGCGTCGCCTGAATCGAAAGCGGCGCCCGGTTTTTCCGGCGCGATCGATTTGTTGTAGTGCAGCAGATTAAGTTGTTCTTATTGACCGTCAGCCGATCATAGTGGCGTGTCTTTCTCCCCGTACTTACGTTGTTCCGGTGGTTCGCAACGTCGAACCTGAGCGACGTCAATGGGAGAGGGGCTCATGGCAAGTATCAACAACGAGAAGCTGCGACAGGCATTGCTGCTTTGCCTGTCGGCAGCGGCAAGTGCGGGAGTGAGTGCGACGGATGCGGTGCAGGGCGCCAAGCCTGCGGATGCCTCCGCGGAAACGCCGGCGACGCCGGTCAACGATGCGGGACAGGATGCGAACGCATCCGCGCCGGCCACCAAGAAGCCGGCGAGCAAGAAGAAGGCCGTTGCCGGCCAGGTGTCGCGTCCGCCGTCGGCGCGCTGGAACGAGGATTTTTCCAGCTTCGCCGATCCGGCCAATCGCAAGGGCCTGCTGGCGCCGCTGAAGTTCGTGCCGCTGGGCAGTTCCGGCGCCTACGTCAGCTTCGGCGGCGATTACCGCATCACCTACGTCGACTTCTTCGACAACCCGAACTGGGGCTTGAACGGCCTCGACAAGGACAGCTATTTCCAGAACCGCGCGATGGTGCACGCGGACTGGCACTTCGGCGACCACGTGCGCCTCTTCACCCAGCTCGGCAGCACGCACACGTGGAGCAAGGAAGGTTCGGTCAGCACCACTGATCAGGACAAGACCGACCTGGCGCAGGCGTTCCTCGACCTCAGCGGCAAGGTGGCCGGGTCGCCGTTCACCTTGCGCGTGGGCCGGCAGGAACTGGAGCTCGGCTCTTCGCGCGTCATCGGCGTGCGCGATGCGCCGAACACGCGGCGCAGCTTCGACGGCGTGCGCGCGATGTTCAAGCTCGGCAGCACGGACGTCAGCGCGTTCTACACCAATGCGGTGTTGCTCGGGCCGGACAACTGGGACGACAAGACCGATCACACCAACGCGTTCAGTGGCATCTACACCACCACGCCGCTCGGCAGGTCCGGCCTGAACCTCGACGCGTATGCGCTCGACTACCAGCGCGACAAGGCCACCTATTCGGGCAAGAGCGGCGAGGAAAACCGCAAGAACCTCGGCCTGCGCCTGTTTGGCAGCATCGGCAACTGGGATTTCAACGAAGAAGGCATGTACCAGTTCGGCGATTTCGCCGATGACGACATCAAGGCCTGGGGCATCGCCACCGAAACCGGCTTCACCTTCGACGACGTGCCGCTGCAGCCGCGCATCGGCGCGCGTTACGACATCGCCACCGGCGACAAGAACAAGGCCGATGGCGAGGTCAACACGTTCAACCCGCTGTATCCGCGCAACAGCTGGTACACGCTTGCATCGCTGAGCAGCTGGTCGAACATCCGCTCGATCGATCCGCTGGTGTCCATCCAGCCGTTCAAGGGCGGCAAGCTGATCGTCGAAGCCGACGAACTGTGGCGTTACAGCGCGAACGATGCGGTGTACCTGGCCAACATGGTCGTCGCGCCGCGCACCACCGCCAATACCGAAACGCGCATCGGCACCGCATGGAAGGGCGAATTCGACTGGGCACCGGCTTCGTTCCCGAACTTCACCCTGGTCGCGCAATACGTCTACTTCAAGGCCGACGACGCCGTGTTGAAGGCCGGAGGCGCGAACACGCATTTCATCGAGGCCTACGGCGCCTTCCGTTTCTGACCCCGTACATCCCCCACCACGCAATGGATCATTTTCATGAGTGCAACGATCAATCCCTCGCCCGATTACCGCCGCATCGCCACCGAGGAGGCGTGCTGTCCGCCGGAAATGCTGGCCGTCTACCGCAAGCTGGTCGAAGAGAAGAAGGTCGATGATCCGGCCTTCAACACGATGTTCGCGTTCTACCTGAACAGTCCCAGTGCGCGCGCGCGGATCATCAACGACCAGCTGGTCGATCTGGGCGAGAAGCGCCTGGCCCACATGCAGGCCACCGGCATCGACATGCAGGTGCTGACCCTGACCTCGCCGGGCGTGCAGGTGATGGAGAAGGCCGATGCCGTGGCCTTCGCCACCTATGCGAACGACTGGATGGCCGACGGCATCGCCAGGCATCCGGACCGCTTCATCGGCCTGGGCGCGTGCGCGCCGCAGGACCCGGTTGCCGCGGCGAAGGAAATCGAGCGCAGCGTGAAGCAACTGGGCTTCCGCGGCGTGGTCATCAACTCGCACACGCAGGGCGAATACCTGGACGATCCGAAGTTCTGGCCGATCTTCGAGGCGGCCGAAGCGCTGGACGTGCCGATCTACCTGCATCCGTTCACGCCGCCGAAGGACATGAGCCGGCCGTTCCTGGAGCGCGGCCTGGATGGCGCGATCTTCGGCTTCTCGGTCGAAACCGGCCTGCACATGCTGCGCATCATCATCGCCGGCGTGTTCGACCGTTTCCCGAAGCTGCAGATGATCCTCGGCCACACCGGCGAAGCGCTGCCGTTCTGGCTGTACCGGCTGGACTACATGCACAACGCCGGCGTCGTTTCCAAGCGCTACGAAAGCATGAAGCCGCTGAAGCGCAAAGTGAGCGATTATCTTCGCGAGAATGTTCATTACACCAACAGCGGTGTGGCGTGGGAGCCGTCGATTCGCTTCGTGCAGGACGTGATCGGCACCGATCGGATCATGTACGCGATGGATTATCCGTACCAGTACGCGCCGGAAGAAGTCGGCATCCTCGACAAGATGAACATCAGCGCGGAAGACAAGAAAAAGTTCTTCCAGACCAATGCCGAACGATTGTTCAAGATTTGAGGACGTCATCGTGACTCGAGCAAGCCTGACTGTTGCCCCGGAGAAGCGGGCGTGAGCGCCGTGGTTTCCCTCCCCCGAACGGCCGAAGCGGACGCAACCATGCGCCCGGCCCTGGAAATCCGCGACCTGGTCAAGCGCTACGGCGACTTCGTCGCGCTGGAGCGGACCTCGCTGGACATCAACCGCGGCGAGTTCTTCGTCATCGTCGGCCCTTCCGGCTGCGGCAAGAGCACGCTGCTGCGCGTGCTCGCCGGACTGGAGCAGGCCAGCGAAGGATCGGTGACGCTGAACCTGCCGAAGGAGGACGGCAACCGTCCCGGCAACTCGATGGTGTTCCAGGGCGATTCGATCTTCCCGTGGATGACGGTATGGGACAACGCGGCCTACGGCCTGCGCATGCGCGGCCTGCCGAAGAAGCGGATCGAAGAGGCGGTGGGGCATTACCTCGACAAGACCGGGTTGACCAAGTTCGCCAAGTCCTATCCGCACCAGTTGTCCGGCGGCATGCGCCAGCGCGTTTCCATCGCGCGCGCCTTCGCCAACGATCCGCACATCCTGCTGATGGACGAGCCGTTCTCGGCGCTGGACGAGCAGAACAAGGCGCTGCTGCAGGTCGAGTTGCTGCGCATCTGGGACGAAACCCGCAAGACCGTGGTGTTCATCACCCACAGCGTGGACGAAGCGGTGTTCCTCGGCGACCGGATCATGGTGATGACCGCGCAGCCGGGCAAGGTGAAGACCATCATCCCGGTGGGCCTGCCGCGCCCGCGCGACTTCGTCAGCCTGCAGAACAACTCCGTTTACAGCGAAACCAAGCACGCCATCTGGGCCGCGTTGCGCGACGAGGTGTATGCCGCGCGCGCGCTGGAAGAAAAGAGGATCGGAAAATGAGCGGACAGGTTCAATCGCCCCCGCGCGCCGTGCGCCGCGCGCGCCGGTGGGACTGGCACGCGCTCGTCGGCGAACGCGCGATGACCCTGATCTCGCCGATCGCGTTGCTGGTGATCTGGGAAATCTGCGCCAAGCAGGGCTGGATCGACACGCGCTTCTTCCCCGCGCCGTCGGACATTTTCCACAAGCTGGTGGAGATGCTGAAGTCGAGGGAATTGCTCGAAAACATCTGGGCGAGCTTGCGGCGCCTGTTCTGGGGTTGCGTGATCGGCGGGATTCCGGCGTTGCTGCTGGGCATCGTGATGGGCCTGAGCAAGCCGGTGCGGGTGATCTTCGAGCCGCTGATCGCGGCCACGTATCCGATACCGAAGAGCTCGATCCTGCCGCTGGCCTTGCTGATCTTCGGCCTGGGCGAAAGCTCCAAGGTGTTCATGGTCGCGCTCGGCGTGTTCTTCCCGGTGGCGATGAACGCCACCACCGGCGTGCTGCAGATCGAGAAGATCTACATGGACGTCGGCCGCAATTTCAACGCGAGCAAATGGCAGTTCTTCACCACGATCGCCTTGCCCGGCGCGATGCCGCTGATCCTCACCGGCATCCGCATCGGCATCGGCATGGGCCTGGTGCTGATCGCGGTGGCGGAAATGATGGGGGCCAAGAGCGGCCTCGGCTTCATGATCTGGAACGCATGGGAAATCTTCGACGTCGAACAGATGTACGTGGGCCTGCTGGTGATCGCGCTGATCGGGTTCCTGCTGGCCACCGTCATCCGCGAACTCGAGCACGTGCTGGTTCCGTGGAAGCGTCACTGAGGCCGTGCGATGAACCACTTCCCCGAACAACGCGTGGCCAATGCGCATGAAGTGCGCATCGCCGGCAGCGAAGCCGGCTTCCGCTGCGGCGATGGCGAGGTGTTGCTGCGCGCCGCGTTGCGCCAGGGGCTGGCTTTCCCGCACGAGTGCAACGTCGGTGGCTGCGGCAATTGCCGCTACGAACTGGTCGAAGGCGAGGTCGACACGCTGCGGGAAGACGCGCCCGGCCTGTCCGCGCGGGATCGCGAACGCGGCCGGCGCCTGGCCTGCCAGTCGGCGGTGCGCGGCGATTGCACGATCAAGGTCCGGCTGCTGCCGCAATACGCGCCGGTGATCCTGCCGCGACGTACCCTGGCGACCTTGCTGGAGAAGCGCGCGGTCACCCACGACATGCTCGAGTTCCGCTTCCGGCTCGACGCCGATCCGGGCTTCATGCCCGGGCAGTACGCGCTGCTCGAACTGCCCGGCGTCGATGGCGTGCGCGCGTATTCGATGGCGAACACGGCGAACGCATCGCGCGAATGGCATTTCATCGTGCGCCGGACGCCGGACGGGCAGGGCACGCGCGTGCTGTTCGACGCATTGCAGCCCGGTGCGCGCCTCGGCATCGACGGGCCGTATGGCTTCGCGTACCTGCGCGAGGACGCGCCGCGCAACGTGGTCTGCATCGCCGGCGGTTCCGGCCTGGCGCCGATGTTGTCGGTTGCGCGCGGCATGGCCGTGGCCGGCATGTTGCCGGATCGCGCGCTCGATTTCTTTTTCGGCGGGCGCAGCGTGAACGACATCGCGGGCGGGGACGTGATCGAAGCATTGGGCGCGACGGCGCGCTTCCACGCGTCGATTTCGCATCCGCAAGACGCCGATGCGGCGTGGGGCGGTCGCACCGGATTCGTGCACGAGCACGTCGTCGAAACGCTCGGCGAACGGCTTGCTTCCAGCGAGGTCTATTTCGCCGGGCCGGCGCGGATGGCGGAGGCGGTGCTTGCGGAGCTGACCAAGGCCGGCGTGCCCGCGGCGCAGATCCATTACGACCGGTATTTCTGAAAAAGCGCGCGTGCCGGCAAGTCCGGTGCGCGAATCGGATACATCCATCGGGAGGAACGCAATGAAAATTTCGCGCAACAACTCGCCGGCACGCGCGCCGGGAAAGACATTCCATCGCCTGCTTGCGCTGGTCGCGGCGGCAGCGGTGGCCATCACCGCATTGCCGGCGATGGCGCAGACCAAGCTCCGCGTCGGCGTGGTCGGCGTCGCCAGCGACGTGGGCGTCTACATCGCCCAGGAGCGCGGGTATTTCAAGCAGGAAGGCCTGGACGTGGAGTTCATCCCGTTCAAGTCCGCGTCCGACATGGTCGCGCCGCTGGGCGCGGGCCAGCTCGATGCCGGCGGCGGCACCGTGGCCGCGGGCTTGTACAACGCGGTTTCGCGCGACATTTCGGTACGCATCGTCGCCGACAAGGGCTCGGTCAAGCCGGGCTACGCGTTCTCCGGCTTGATGGTGCGCAAGGACCTGGTGGATAGCGGCCGCTACAAGAGCTACAAGGACCTGAAGGGCATGAAGGTCGCCATCGGCGCCGAAGGCACCAGCACCGCGGCGGCGTTGAACGCGGCGTTGAAGCTCGGCGGCCTGCAATACAAGGACGTGGACATCGTCGATCTCGGCTTCCCGCAACACATGGCCGCGTACGCCAACAAGGGCATCGACGCCAGCATCACCAACGAGCCGACGATGACGCGCCTGATCGACGCCGGCCTGGCCGTGCGCGTGGCCGGCAACGACACGCTGTATCCGAACCAGCAGACCTCGGTGCTGCTGTATTCGGAAACGCTGGTGAAGGACAAGCCGGACGTCGGCCTGCGCTTCATGCGCGCCTACGTGCGCGCCGTGCGCGATTACAACGACGTGTTGAACGGCGGCCACATCGCCGGCCCGGGTTCGGACGCGATCATCGCCATCCTGACCAAGTACACCGCGGTCAAGGACGGGGACATCTACCGCAAGATGTCGCCGCCGGCCACCGATCCCAACGGCAAGGTCAACGTCGCCAGCCTGGAGCGCGACCTGGCCTTCTTCCGCAGCCAGGGCCTGATTTCAAATCCGAAGATCACCGCGGCCAGCCTGATGGATACCTCGATCCTGGCCAAGGCCGTGCAGCAGCTCGGCCCGTACAAGAAGAAAGGCGAATGAAACATGCACCCGAATGCCAACCGTTCCGCCGACATGGTCGTTGCCGATGAAGAAAACTGGATCGACCTGTGCGCGTTCGGCGACGTCATCGAAGGCGAGTCGATCAGGGTAGAGCACGGCGACCTGAGCGTGGCCGTGTTCAACCTGGCGGGGAAGATCTACGTGATCGACGACCTGTGCACGCATGGACCGGGTTCGTTGTCGGAAGGCTACATCGATGGCGAAACGGTCGAGTGCGATTTCCACGGCGGCGCTTTCAACATCTGCACCGGCGCGGTGGCGGCGGCCCCGTGCACCGAACCGGCGCGCACTTACGCCGTCAGCGTCGAAGACGGACGCATCCGCATCGATCCGGATCGCCGCGCGCAAGTTTGAACGTTGCAAACGGCGCACGCCTCGCGCGTCGCGCTTCCTCCCACATGCAATAGACGAGAAGAAGACCATGAGAGCCGAAGACAATGCCCTGCTGACCCAGACCGGCCCCGGCACGCCGATGGGCGACCTGTTCCGCCGCTACTGGCTCCCGATCCTCCTGGCCGAGGAATTGCCCGAAGCCGATTGCCCGCCGGTGCGGGTCAAACTGCTGTCGGAACCGTTGATCGCGTTCCGCGACAGCGACGACAAGCTGGGCCTGATCGGCGAGTTCTGCGCGCACCGCGGCGTGTCGCTGTGGTTCGGCCGCAACGAGGAAGGCGGCATCCGCTGCCCGTACCACGGCTGGAAATACAACGTGAAGGGCGAATGCGTCGAAGTGCCGTCGGAACCGGCCGAGAGCGGGTTCTGCTCGAAGGTCAAGCTCAAGTCGTATCCGCTGATCGCGGCCGGCGGCATCCTGTGGGCCTACCTGGGCCCGCCGGAACTGCAGCCGCCGGCGCCGAACTACGAGTGGACCCAGGTGCCGCACGTGCAGCGTTTCAACACCAAGCGCCTGCAGTACAACAACTACCTGCAGGCGATGGAGGGAGGCATCGATTCCAGCCACGTTTCGTTCCTGCACAGCGGCGAACTGAATTCCGATCCGTTGCATCGTTCGACCCAGGGCGCGCAATACCAGCGTGATCGTGCGCCGAAATTCGAGATCGTCGAATCCAGCGGCGGCCTGTACATCGGCGCGCGCCGCAACGCCGGGCCGGGCGAGTACTACTGGCGGGTGACGCAATGGATGTTCCCGATGTTCTCGATGGTGCCGCCGTACGGCGACAACCCGCTCAACGGCCACGCGTGGGTGCCGATCGACGACGAGAACTGCTTTGCGTGGACCTTCACCTACCACCCGACGCGGCCGCTGAGCGAGGACGAACTGACCGCGATGCGCAGCGGCAAGGGCATCCACACCCAGTTCATCCCCGGTACCTTCCGCCCGCTGCTGAGCAAGGAAAACGACTACAAGATCGACCGCGATGCGCAGAAGGCCGGCCTGTACTACAGCGGCGTGCGCGGCATCGCGATGCAGGATGCCTCGTTGCAGGAAAGCATGGGCGCGGTGCAGGACCGCACGCACGAGAACCTGGTCTCGACCGACAACGCCATCATCATGGCGCGGCATCGCCTGAAGAAGGCGGCGCTGGCCCTGGCCAAGTCCGGCGAAACCCCGCCGGGGCTGGAGCCGGAATCGCATTTCGTGCGTTCGGCCTCGTTCCTGCTGCCGGTCGACGAGGCTTTCCACGAAGCCAGGCGCGAGGCGCTGCTTGCCCATCAAGGCATCAGCCACACCTCGATCTGACCAGAACATCAATCCGTGACGACGCCACCGGCGCAATGCGCCGGTGGTCGATGGAGCAAGCAATGAGCGAGAGCGTGGTTGCAGCGGTTTCCTACGAATTCGGACGCACCGAAGTCGCCGAAATCCCGATGCCCGACATTTCCGACGATGCCGGCTTGTTGCGCGTCGAAATGACCGGCGTGTGCGGCAGCGATTGGCCGTATTACCAGAAATATCCCGGCACCAAGGGGCCGTTGATCCTCGGCCACGAACCGGTTGGCCGGGTCGAAACCCTGGGCAGGATCGCGCGCGACCGTTTCGGCGTGAAGGAAGGCGATCGCGTCGCGCTGGAGGAATATCTTCCGTGCGGGCATTGCAAGTATTGCCGCAGCGGCGACTTCCGCCTGTGCGATGCCACCGACACGTTGAACCGTCCGGATGCGGTGCGCTACGGCTCCACGCCGATCAGCCGCGCGCCGTCGCTGTGGGGCGGCTACAGCCGCTTCCAGTACCTGCATCCGAATTCGGTGTTCCATCGCGTGCCCGACCACGTGCCGGCGAAACAGGCGACCTTGGCGTTGCCGCTGGGCAATGGCGTCGAATGGGCCTACCTGCAAGGCAAGGCGCGCATCGGCGAGGCGGTGGTGATCCAGGGCCCGGGCCAGCAGGGCCTGGCCTGCGTGGTCGCGGCGAAGGAGGCCGGCGCCAGTTGCATCATCGTCACCGGCTTGTCCACGCCGGCGGACGAGCGTCGCCTCGCATTGGCGAAACAGCTTGGCGCCGATTACACCGTCAACGTCGACAAGGTGAACCTGTTTGATGCGGTGAAGGACGCCACCGGCGGCGAGATGGCCGATCTGGTCATCGATTGCGCGTCCGGTGGCACCGAAACGGTGGTGTCGGCGATCAACCTCGCGCGCAAGAGCGGGCGCATCATCATGGGCGGGCGCAAGTTCAAGAAGATTCCCGAATTCGACAGCGACGTGCTGATCTCGCGCTTCCTCACCGTGAAAGGCATGCGCGGGCATTCGTGGGACGCGGTGGAACTCGGGCTCGGCATCATCGCTTCGGGCAGGTACGCGCTGGACGGCATGTGCACGCACACCTTCCCGCTGGCCGAGGTCGACCAGGCCTTGCGCACCGTCGGCGGGCAGGGCCTGCCCGGCGCCATCCACTGCACGGTGAGCCCGTGGGAATGAACGCGGAAACGCTCTCGCCCGCGTACGATCCGCGCGCGCAGCGCCGGCAGCGCTTGCACGTGGTCGCGGTCGGCGCTTCCGGCGCAGCGTTGACGGCCGACATCGCGCCAAGCGACGCCGTGCAGGTGGAGCGGGTGGAGCCGCCCGCGCTGCTGGAGTGCCTGCGCGCGCTGGTGGAAACCGAGGCCAGGCAGACCGACAGCGTGCTGGTGCTGGTCCACCAGCACGAGGACATGCGCGAACTCGAGGCCGGTGCCGAGCGCTGGCAACGCAGCGGTCCGCTGATCACCACAATCTTCGTGCAGGGCACCGACGGCGGCGGCGACGGGCACTGGACCCTGGACGGCAACCTGATGCTGTTGCGCGCCATGTCCGACCAACTGGTCATCACCGCCGATGCCGGCTATCCGGCCGAAGTAGTGCGCGCGCTGACCCATTGATGCAGGGCCGGCGCGACGGCCGGCCGAAGGAATGCAAATGACCCCATCGTCCGACGAGCAGATCGATCCCGTGCGCGTGGCCGCGGCCGCGGAGCTGTTGCTGGATGCGCGCCGCCGCGGCCGTACCCTGCCCGCATTGCCCGAACACGCGCGGCCCGCGAACGAGGCTGAAGCCCATGCGGTGCAGGACGCGGTGATGGCTATATTGGGCCCCAGCGACGTCTTCAAGGTCGGCGCGAAGGGCGGCATTGGACCGAAGACGTCCGCGCGCATTCCCGGCCACATGGTCCGGCACGATCCGGCGCATTTCCTCCTGTCGCAGTTCGGCGCCTGCACCCTGGAAGTCGAGATCGCCTATCGCTTCGGCCGGGACCTGCCGCCGCGCGCCGCGGCGTATGCCGACGACGAAGTGCGCGACGCCATCGACGCGATCGTCCCGGCGATCGAGATCGCCGACAGCCGCTTCCACGATTACCGGCAAGTGGACCGCTTCAGCCAACTGGCCGACAACCAGAATTGCGGCGCCTTCGTTGCCGGCGAAGCGGTGACCGATTGGCGCCGCATCGATCCGCGCACGCTGGCCGTGCGTTTCGACGTGGACGGCGAAACCATCGCCGACACGGTGGGCGGGCACAAGATGGGCGATCCGTTTCCGCTGCTGCCCTGGTTCGTCAACCAGCAATCGCGCCGTGGCCGCACGGTCGCGGCCGGCACCCTGGTGACCACCGGATCGTTCGTCGGTTCCATCCCGCGGCACCAGCCCGCATCGCTGGTCGCGGTGCTGCAAGGCGTGGGGCGGGTCGAAGCCGTCATCGCGCCATGATGCTCGCGAATCCGTAGCCGGGCGCATCCATCGACATGCCGGCAATATCCGGTTTTGTCCGGTGAATGAAGCAGTACTCCGGACGGGGAGGGTCCAGAGCATTTTCAGGCGCTGGCCGAGCGCTCGTTGACGAAATACATCGTGATCAGGGCGATGACCGGGCCGATGGCCAGTGTGCCCAGTGCGGCTAGGAAGTTGTGATGGGTAGCTGCGAACACGCCGCCCACGACAACCGGGACCAGCATGCTGCCAAGTTGCCACAAGGCATTGATCACGCCAGCCGCCAGGCCAACATTCTTCGTGCCGACCAGATCCGGCACCAGCGCCACGACCATCGGCAGATAGCAGTACGCGCCCAGTCCCAGCAGCGGTGCGGCGAGCATGAAGCCGGTTTCCGATTTCATCAAACCGAACACGACCAGCATGATGGCGAACAGCGCGTACATGATCATCGCCGGGACGCGCCGCGCGCCGTCGAACTTGTCCGAGATCCAGCCGATGAGGGGCTTGCCGAAGATGCCCATCACCGCATAGATCGACACGATGGTGCCGGCGGTAATGGGGGAAATCCCGTGGCCCTTGATCATCAGCGCGTTGGACCAGGTGACGAAACCGTACGTGCCCCAGAAGCCGCCGAACCCGGACAAGGCGACCAGCATCAAATCCTTGTTTTTGAACAGCTCGGCATAACCGGCCTTCGCGCCATTGGCTTTCACAGTTGGCGCAGTGAACACGGGCCCGGCGCGCAGCACGATGTAGCAGAGAATGCCGACCACCACGGAGACGGCGCCGAACACGTGATAGGACGTGGTCCAGTCGTAGTGCCTGATCAGGCGCGGGACCACCGTATTGGCAACCAGCACACCCAGCGCCGTGGCGGAGGTATATATGCCCATCACCTTGCCCAGTTCCTTCTGCCGGAACCAACTGGTTAGCAGCTTGATGCCGGCGCTGTATTCCGCGCCGGCGAAAAATCCCACCAGGCCTTGCACGACGATGCCGACGGCGGCTGAGGTGGTCGAGCCGAAGGCGTGCATGAAGAGACCGGCGCCGACGAGTGAGATGGAAATGATGTTGCGTCCGCCGAACTTGTCGCCCAGCCAGCCGCCGCCGGCGTTGGAAATGACGTAGCCGATGTAATAGGTCGTCGCGAAGACGCCGAGGCTGGCGAGTGGGACGGCCAGAGATTTCCCGACGTCAAGCGACGATGGCCCCCATGCAGAGCGATCGACCGACGTCAGGACGAAGCACAGCCAACACAGGAGGAGAACGAACCAGCGATATGAGGTGAGGCGCGGCTCTGCGGCGTCTTTCGCGATGTGTGTGGAATTCATCTTGGTTCCAGAAAAAGTGGATGCAATGGCGATTGGTGGTTGTTCGCACAACACCACGTGAAGTTGGGGAAAACGTGAAGCAGTCTGTATCGCTCCAGACTCATGCATGAGCGGCTGGTGCAGTCGTCGCCAGTGTCTTCAGCGGGATGGACACATCGGCCAATTGCGCAGGATCGACTTCGATCTGTTCGGTCACCAGGGCGCGGCCTTGGGCGAAGTCCTTGGGGTTGTTGACGCAATCCAGCGCGATCAGTTTCCCGGAGCGCAGATAAGCCACGGTGAACGAACCAATCGCCGGATCGCCGCGCGTGATCGCCTGATCGTGTCCGAGAGACAAGCCGACTGTCTGCAACTTCAGATCGTACTGATCCGACCAGAAACGCGGCACCGCGTGATAGGGCTTGGGGCATCCGCAGATGTGTGCGGCAACGGTCGCGGCCATGTCGGTCGCGTTCTGCACCGACTCCAGGCGGATCCACGCCGCGTCGGCGAACGCATTGCGGTGCTCGGCGCAATCGCCTATCGCGTAGACGTCGGGCAAGGACGTGCGGCAATTTTCGTCGACGCGCACGCCGTTGGCGTGTTCGGCGCCGGCGTCGACCAGTGGCTTGACCGTGGGCGTGACGCCGATGCCCACGATCACGCACTCGCATGGAAAGGATGTGCCGTTGCCCAACTTCACCGCGGTCACGTGCCTGTCGATGCCTTCCAGCCCCTGGATCGACGACTGCAGCCGGAGATCCACGCCGGCGGCGCGATGCGCGTCCTGGTAGAACGTCGAGATGGCCGCGCCTGCAACGCGCGCGAGCACGCGTTCACCGGCTTCCAGCAGCGTCACCTGCTTGCCCAGTTTGGTCATTATCGCTGCCGCTTCCAGCCCGATGTAACCGCCGCCGATGACCACGACGCGGGAAATGGATTCCAGCTCGCCGGCGAGTGCGTCGGCGTCGCCCTTGTGCCGCACCGTGTGCACGCCCTTCAAGTCGTGCCCGGCACAGTTCAGGCGACGAGGATCGGCGCCCGCGGCCCAGACCAGATGCCGATAGGCGATCACGCCCCGCTTGTCCGTCGTGATCGTCCGCGCATCCGCATCCACATGGGTCACCGTCGTGGACAGTGCGGTATCGATGTTCTGCTCGCTCCAGTAGCCCGCAGGGCGGATCAGCATGCGCTGCAACGGCTTCTTGCCGGCCAGGTAGTCCTTGCTCAGCGGCGGCCGTTCGTAGGGAAGCTCGGGTTCCTTGCCGACGAGCAGGATGGAGCCGGCGTAGCCGGCGGCGCGCAACGCGATGCAGGCCTGCGCTCCGCCGTGTCCGGCACCGACCACGACGACGTCATGGCGTGCGGACATGCAATCCTCCCGCGCCTTGGCGCCATGCGAAAAACACGCTTGGTATGTACACGCAATCCTCCTCCGGTTGCCGCATTGAATGATCGTGCGCAACGCACTGCAGTCGTCGCGCTTTGCCCTCGCGACACGCAAGCGTCTTGTTGACAAGGCGGTATTGATACGCCGATCATTAATTTGAGACAAGTGTCCACTATATGGACTTTGGTATAAATGAAACATAAGTCCGACTAGCGGACTATTGAAGACAAGGCGCTCGTTTCCGTGCTCGACGCGTGCGTGCGCAATCGGAAACGCGGTTATCGACAGACAAGTGACGAGGAAGGCAATGCGGAAGCTCGAAGCAAAGACGCTGGTCAATTCGACAGGCGGCGAAATCAGCCGCGAGATTTTCGTTGATCGCGAGATTTACCGGCAGGAACTGGAAACCGTGTTCGCGCGAGCATGGTTGTTCGTCGGCCATGAAAGCCAGATACCGAACCCGGGCGATTTTTTCGTGTCGCGCATGGGAGAGGAGTCGGTGATCCTCTGCCGCGACAAACAAGGCGAAGTGCACGTCTTCCTCAATTCCTGCCGCCACCGCGGCATGAAGGTGTGCCGCTATGAGCAAGGCAACACTTCGTTGTTCACCTGTCCCTACCACAGTTGGAGCTATACCACCGAAGGCAAGCTGCAGGGCGTGCCGCAGTACCGCAACCTGTACGAAGGTTCGCTGGAACGCGACCAGTGGTCGCTGATCGAAGTGGCCAGGCTCAAGCGCTACAAGGGCACCGTGTGGGCGACCTGGGACAAGGACGCGCCGGAATGGGACGCCTACATGGGCAAGGCGCTGATCCATCTGGATCAAGTCCTCGATTGCCGCGACGGTCGTCCGGGCGGCTCGGAAGTGATTGGCGTGCACAAGTGGATCGTGCCGTCGAACTGGAAATTCGCTTCGGAAAACTTCCTCGGCGACTCCTACCACAACCCCAGCCACCGTTCGGTGGACCTGATCGGCATCGGTCCCGGTTCGAAGGCCGGCACCACCGGTCGCCGCAACGACGGCGCACTGGAACAGGCCGAACACATCTGGGTGAGCTTCCCGGAAGGTCACGGCGTGCACAGTGCAATCGCCCCGGAAAGCAACGAATACGGCGATTCGTTTCTGACCGATCCGGAAATCGAAGCATATTTCCGCGAAGCGCACGAAAAGCGCAAAGCCGCGCTGGGCGACACCGCGCGCCTGCTCGGCTTCACCGGCACCGTGTTCCCGAACACCTCGTACCATGCGCGCCAACCGCGCGGGCTGTGCGTGTGGCACCCGCACAGCCCGACCGAAACCGAAGCGTGGCGTTTCTTCCTGGTCGATGCTGATGCACCGGAAGCGGTGAAGGATTACCTGCGCCACTACTACATGCGTTATTCCGGCCCTGCCGGCATGACCGAGCAGGACGACGCCGAAAACTGGTTGTACGCCACCAACGCCAGCACTGGCACGATTGCCAAGCGCTATCCGTTCAACTACGCGCAGTCGCAGGGCAAGTTCGTCAAGGACGGTCCGTATGGCGGCGACGTCAGCTACCAGATGACCGAGCAGAACGCGCGCAACTACTACGAGCGCTGGGCGTCCTACATGGACGGCGGCGATTGGGGTGAACTGCTGGGACAGAAGCAATGAGCAAGCCCGTTGCCGTGGTAAGCGGTGGCAGCTTCGGCATGGGCCGCAGCATCGCGCTTCACCTTGCCGCGCAAGGCTACGATGTCGTGGCCTTCGGCGTGGACGCGCCGGGCATCCAGGGCATCGCCGATACCCGCGCGATGCTGGCGGCCGAGGGTTTGTCCGCCGAAGTGCTGGAAGCGGACGTCAGCGACGAAGCGGCGGTGAACGACGTCATTCAGCATGCGCTGGACACGTTCGGCCGCATCGACGCGCTGGTGGCCAATGCCGCCATCGGCCCGCTGGGCACGGTGCTGGATACGCCGCCGGAACTGTGGGATCGGATCATGGCGGTGAACCTGCGCGGGACCTACCTGTGCGCGCGCGCGACGATCCCGGCCATGCAGCGCCAGGGCGGCGGTGCCATCGCCATCATCGGTTCCGGCTCCGGTTACGGCAAACCCAACATGGCCGCTTATGCCGCGTCCAAGGGGGGGGTGCTGGCGTTGGCGCAGTCGCTGGCCTACGACCATTTCCATGATCGCATCCGCGTCAACACCATCATCCCGGGCGGCGGCGGCATCGTCGGCGGCATCAGCCTGGCGCGCGTCGGCGGCGACCCGAACAAGCTCGGCAAGGGCGCGCCCGGCACCGTCGCCGGACGAGTGATGAACGGCGAGGACATGGCCGCGGCCGTCGGCTTCCTGCTGTCGAAGGAAGCCGAAGCGATCTCCGGCACCGTGCTGGACGTGGGGTGTTTCTTCCATCAAGGCGGCCCGATTCCGGGCAAACCGTGACAGTCGCCGCAATGAATCGAGTCATTCAGAAGGAGTGCACATGAGTCAGGTTCCGAACACGGTGGCAACCCTGCTGCTGCGCGGCGAGGTCGAGGATTTCCTCTACCTGGAATCCGAATACCTCGACAGCCGCCGATTCAAGGAATGGCTGGACATGCTTGACGAGGACATCGTCTATTTCATGCCGATCCGCAGGAACGTGAAGTTCGGCCAGCACGCCGAGCGCGAGAACACCCAGCAAGGCCAAGGCATCAGCTGGTTCGACGAAGGCAAGTGGACCCTGACCAAGCGCGTCGAGCAGATCCTCACCGGCGTGCACTACGCCGAGGAGCCGCTGTCGCGCGTTTGCCACATGGTGTCCAACGTCAGGCTGCTCGACATCAAGGGCACATCGGAGGCGGCGGAGGAAGTGACGGTTTCTTCGCGTTTCTTGGTGCACCAGAACCGCGTGGAGCGCGAAACCTACACCTTCGTCGGCAAGCGTACCGACGTGCTGCGCCGGCATGAAGACACTTGGCGCATCAGGCGTCGCGAAATCATCCTCGACCAGAACGTGCTTCTGGCCAAAAACCTGACCGCGTTCTTCTGAGGGGCAAGCATGATCAACGTCATTTCCATCGAGCCGGGCACCCGCCTCAAGCTTGTCACCGGTGCGTTGGCCGAAGTGATGGAGAACATCGGCGACGGCCAATGGCTGAACATCCGCTACGTCGAAGCGGATGACGCATCGCTGGTCGGCGAGGAAGAGCTGGTGCATGCCTCCGACGTCAAGGCGATCGTCGGCGAAGGCTGACGGACAGGCGATGAGGCAGGCGGACAGCAGCGGTAACGAGCGGCCTGGCGCGGGCAGTTCCGCCGCCGGTCGCCATTGGGTGGCGCGGCGCTTAAGGGGTCACGACAGCGCCGAGTTGCGCGGACAATTCCTGCGCGGATGCCACGACCAACTGCGTCGCTTTGGCCAGCATGCCATCGCTGAGGCGCGCGGCAGGACCGAAGATCGCCAACGAACCATAGATGCGCTTTTCCACGTCGAACACCGGAGCCGCGACGGAAGCGGCGCCCTTGAAGACCGCGCCCTGGCTTTGGGCGAAACCCGCATCGCGGATCGCCTGCAGCTCTTTGCGGGTGATTGGCCTGGAACCCTTGGGCGAGCTTTCGACCGAGATTCGCTGCGCCTCTTCCAGCGGCAGCCAGGCGAGGATCGCCTTGCCGCTGGCGCCATGGAATCCGTCCATGAGTTCACCGAAGCCGCGGGTCATCGACAGCGGATGCAGGCTGCGCGATTCAAGGATGCAGTACTGCCGATCGTTCTGGATCTTGAACAAGCCGCAGCTCTCGCCAGTTTCGTCCCGCAACCGATCCAGGATCGGCTTGGCGTAGGCCTCGATCGCGAACTGTCCTGCCCACATCTGCCCCAGCCTGGCCGCGGTGCGACCCAAGCGCAACCGTTGTGGCTCGCCTTCGGAGAACAGCATGCCGGTGCTGATCAGCGTGTCGATCAGGCGATACAGCGTGGGGCGGCTCAGCGGGACGCGTTTCTGGATCTCGGCCACCGACAAGGCGCCGTTGCTTCCTTCGAAGCTCTTGAGGATGTCGATGGCGCGAACCACCGCGCGGACGGTTCCCCCTTGGCCCTCGTCCTCGTTCTCTTCTTCAACGGCCATTCCTGCTTCGAAACCTGCAATTTCCAATCGATGGATTTCATTGTCGCAGTTACGCCCTTGGCGGGGCAACTGCAAAACCACGGGACATCCGCGTCATGCTGAGATTCGATTTCCTGCCCAGCGATTTCCACCCCCAGTTCCTGATTCTGGGTGAGCGAACGGATTTGGCTTGCCTGGCCGGCGAGTTGGAACGGCTTGCCGATGACGGCGGCGAAGGCCGCGTGCAGGACGCATCCGGCAGTGAACTGTGGTTACGCAGCATGCCAGCGCCGCGCGGCTTGCGCCGCGCCGTCGACGGCCATTACCAGTGGGAAATGAGTGCCGAGAACGCAGGCGCTTTCGCAACGGGAATTCGTGCCGTGGCCGAAGGCGAACAACCTGCCGGTTCGGCCGTACTGACGGTCGGCCGATTCGATCTCGAGGAAATCCCGGTATGGATTTCCCAGGGCGAATTCACCGATGACTACCTGATTAATTCTTTCTAGCCAACCAACAAGAGAGGAGCTTGTTGTGCCCAAAGTGACTTATCGATACCCGGACGGGGTCGCGAGAACGATCGACGTCGAAGTCGGCGATTCAGTGATGTTCGGCGCGACCCGCAATGGCCTCGGCGGCATCACGGCCGAATGTGGTGGCGTCCTGTCATGCGCCACCTGCCACGTATACGTGGATCAGGCATGGTGCGCTCGCGTCGGTCCGCCCGGTGATGACGAACTGGACATGCTCGACGCCGTTGCTGCGGAACGCCGCGACAACAGCCGCCTGAGTTGCCAGATCGAGGTAAGCGACGAGCTCGACGGACTAGTTGTCGAACTCCCCGACGCGCAATGAAGAACCACATCCGCGTGATGTAAGCAAGTAACACCCACCCCCGGTGCGCCCGCCCCCCACCCGGCGCCAGCCATCTGGAGACAATCATGAAGTCCAATCTGTTGACGGCGTCGCTGAGCGCGGCGCTGATGGTGTATTGCTATGCTGCGAAAGCTCAGCAAGCCGCCCCCGATATTCCGATAGCCGATACCGGAAAGAACACGGTTGCCGATGCAGGCGGCGCCCGCAACGCTGCGAGCAACCCCAACAAACCCGTTTACCCGATCAATGCGATGGGTTACGGGCCGAAGTCCGGGTTATACATGTACAACCGGTCCACGGAGGATTGGAGTGATGCATCCAAGGCGCCGAGTTACAAGCACGTCCAATTGGGCCGGTTGCCGAACTCGTACATCACGCTGCTTGCCGAGCACCGTACCCGACTGAACTACACAGACCATCCGGGGCTCAAAACGGTCGAAGCCCAGGATGCGTGGCAGGAGCGCAACGTCATCGGGTTCGATGCGCATTTCGGTACGGATTTTCGCATCTTTGGCGAAGCCAACAACAGCATTGTGCACGGGCACAATCCCGGCAAGGTCCAATCGGCCCAGCAGGAAAACGACGCGGTTGTGCAGCAACTGTTCGCCGAATACGCAGGGCATGGCGAGGCCACGAGTTACCAGGTCAAAGTGGGCAGGCAGGAATTCATGGACGGTCCGCCGAACATCATCCACATCCGTCCTGCGCCCGATGTCTATACCTTTCTGGATGGCGTGACGGCAGCCATGCAATGGCAACGGTTCCGTTTCACGGCCTTCGATCTGAAAACCGTCGTGTTGACCAGCGGAGGATTCGACGATTCTTCGGATGATGGCGACAAATTCCGCGGGGTGACGACCAGTTTTGCAGCTGTGCGACCGGACAAGCCGGGCGACGACGCGCTTTACATCGATCCCTTTGCCTGGGAGCTGGAACGACAGAACAAGAAGTGGGGTCCGCAAACCGCGGATGAAGATCGCAAGATCTACGGCACGCGCATCTGGGGCAACTTCGGTGCGAGCAAACTGGATGCCAGCCTGATCCGTCAAGATGGCGATTACGGCGACAATGATGTTTCGGCATGGGGTTTCTTCAGCAATGCCAGTCGCACTTTGCCCGGAAAATGGAAGCCGACCATTGGCTTCCATGCGGATTACACTTCCGGCGGAGGTGCCTACGCCGGCCATACGATGCGGGATTTCACGTTCTTCTACGGCTCGATTCCGTACTTCACGTGGGGCAACCTGATCGGACCGACCAATTTGACGACATTCGCGCCGACCTTCAGGTTGTCACCACTCAAGAACGTCTCGTTCGGTTTCGAGTACGAACCCTTGCGGCGTGTGGACGAGAAAGATGCGGTGTATACCTTCAGTGAAGGTGTCTATGCCGGTACCCAGAACGTGCCGGGGCATGACGTGGGCGCGTTGCTTCGCGGCGACATCGCATGGCAGATCAACACCCATGTCGAGACTGCAGTGAAAATCGATTATCTCGATGCTGGCAGCGTGTTGAAAGAGGCCGGTTACGGCAATACCTTCTTTGCTGCCGTCGAAGCGACCCTCCGCTTCTAAACCATGATTGTGGCCCCGTGCATTGCGGGGCCGTCATTTTTGTTCCAAGGCGTGACGGAGCCGGGCTTGCTCGCGCAATGCGACCAGCAGGGCGGACAGGCGTCCATCCGGTTCCTTGTCGGCATGGGTGATGACGCCGACCGATTCCAGCGGGGTGATGTCGATGGGCAGTCGCACCAGTCCGCCGCGCCGGAGTTCCGGCAGCACCGCGCCCAGCGGTGCAAACCACAGGTAATCGCCGGCCTTGACCAATTCCTGGGCCAGGGTCACGTCCAGGGTTTCGATCGCACCCTGCGCCAGCGGATGTTCGCGCGGGTACAGGTACTCGTTGGCCAACTGGCGGATCAGCGTTCCGGTCGGCGGCAGCACCAGCGGCCAGTGGCCCGGATCCGTGCCCTGCCGCGCGGCGGGATGGCCGGGCCGGGACACCACCACCAGCGGCTCGCTGTACAGGTGCTCGAAACGCAGGCCCGCCAGGGCCGAAGGTTCGGACATGCGGCCGATGACCACGTCCAGCTCGTGCTGGCGCAGGGCGTTCAGCAGTGCCTCGTTGCTGCCGCCTTCCAGACGCAGGTGCATTTGCGGCCAATGCTGGGCATAGGCCTGCAAAACCGGCGGCAACAACGATGGCGAAACGCTGGGCAGCACGCCGATCCGCAACGGTGCCTGCGGCGTGCCGACGTGGCCGCTTTCCACGGCGCGGTTCAATGCGGCCACCGCATCGGCCGCGTGCGCCAGGAAGGCTTCCGCGCCCGGCGCCAGGGCCACGCCGCGCGAGGTGCGCAGGAACAAGGGCCGCCCCAGCAGCGCCTCGACTTCGTTGAGGGTCTTGGTCACCGCCGGCTGGCTGATCGACAGCACTTCCGCGGCCCGGCGCAGGCTGCCGTGGCGGGCCACGGCCAAGGCGCAGCGCAGGTGGCGCAGGTGCAGGCGGCGTTGCAGGCCGGCGGGCGAGGGCAGGGTGTCGTGGCGGGTTTCAGGCATAACCCATGGTTATCGCTTTTGCCGCGAAATTCAATTGTTGCCACCGGCGCGCCTGCCTAGCATCCCGTGGCATGCCGGTTCCAGCCGGCCGGTGCGGACCACGATCACAGCGGAGGCAACATCCATGTCAATGAGCCCGATTTCTTTCGGCCCGCTTAGGCAACCCGCGCCGGATGCCGAATACCTGATGCGCGATCCTTCCTCGCACCCGTCGGCCTACGTGCCGGACTACAAGACCAGCGTGCTGCGCAGCCCGCGCAATGCGCTGATTTCGATCCAGCAATCGCTGTCGGAAATCACTGCGCCGATTTTCCAGCCGCAGGAACTCGGCAAGCTCGACCACGACCTGATCCTCAATGGCGCGAAGGATGGCCTGCCGATCGGCGAGCGCATCATCGTCCACGGCTACGTGCGCGATCAGTTCGGCCGCCCGGTGCCGAACGCGCTGGTCGAAGTGTGGCAGGCCAACGCCAGCGGCCGTTATCGGCACAAGAAGGACCAATATCTCGGTGCGTTGGACCCGAACTTTGGCGGCTGCGGGCGCATGCTCACCGACGCCGACGGTTATTACTGCTACCGCACCATCCGCCCCGGCCCGTACCCGTGGCGCAACCGCATCAACGATTGGCGTCCGGCGCACATCCACTACGCCATTTCCGGCACCGGCTGGGCGCAGCGCTTGATCACGCAGATGTATTTCGAGGGCGATCCGCTGATTCCCGGCTGCCCAATCGTGCGCAGCATCGGCAACGAGGGACAGGTGCGCCGCCTGATCGCCGCGCAGGATCGCGGCGCCTTCGTCGCCCTCGACAGCCGCGCCTATCGCTTCGACATCGTGCTGCGCGGCCAGGCCGCCACCCTGTTTGAAAACCCCGTGCAGGCCGCGCGCCCGCTGCCTGCCTTCCTCGCCCACGGAGGATTGCGCTGATGGACGTCAGCCTCGACAGCATCAACAACGTCACGCTCCTGCCGGAAACCGCCTCGCAGACCGCCGGCCCCTACGTGCACATCGGCCTGGCCCCGCGCGAAGCCGGCTTCGACATCTACGAAAACAACTTCGGCCCGGTGCTGGCGACCGCGGCAACGCAAGGCGAACGCATCCGCATCGAAGGCCGCGTGTTCGACGGCAGCGGCACGCCGGTGCGCGACGCGCTGGTCGAAATCTGGCAGGCCAATGCCGCCGGCAAGTATGCGCATCCGGCCGACAGGCAGGACAAGCCGATCGACCCGAGCTTCCGCGGCTGGGGCCGCACCAGTGGCGATTTCGACAGCGGGGTTTTCAGTTTCGACACGATCAAGCCCGGTGCGGTGATCGGCCGCGACGGCGTGTTGCAGGCGCCGCACGTCAACCTGTGGATCGTCGCGCGCGGCATCAACATCGGCTTGAACACGCGCCTGTATTTCGAGGACGAAGCCGAAGCCAACGCCAAGGACCCGGTGCTGCTGGGCATCGAATGGGAAGTGCGGCGCAAGACCCTCGTCGCGAAAAAGAAAGCCGGCGGCGACGGCATCGCCGTCCATCATCTCGACATCCATCTGCAAGGCGCCGATGAAACGGTGTTCTTCGCGATCTGAGCCATGATGGCCCGCGCCAACCGAATGGACAGCCTGCAATGACGGCAACGGATTCCCTGCTGGGACGTTTCTTCTGCGAACCGGTCATCGCGGGTTTGCTGGACGAGCGTGCGCGCCTGCAAGGCATGCTCGATTTCGAGGCCGCGCTTGCGCGCGCGCAGGCGCGTTGCGGGGTGATTCCGCAGGCGGCCGCAGGCCCGATTGGCGCGGCATGCGATGCGACGGGTTTCGACATTGGCGAATTGGCCGCGGCCACCGCCCTGGCCGGCAATCCGGTCATTCCGCTGGTCAAGCAGCTCACCGCGAAGGTCGGCGACATCGACGCCAAAGCCGCACGCTGGGTGCATTGGGGCGCGACCAGCCAGGACGCGATCGATACCGGCACCATGCTGCAGATGCGCGCGGTGCTGGACGTGTTGTCGCCGCGCGTGGATGCCCTGTGCGACCGCCTCGCGCAACTGGCGCGGGACGAGCGCGGCACCGGCTTGCCCGGGCGCACCTTGCTGCAACAGGCCGTGCCGGTCACCTTCGGCCTGAAGGCGGCTGGCTGGCTGGACGCGCTGCTGCGCGTGCGCGGCAAGTTGCGGCAGGCGCGCGGGGAATCCGTCGTCCTGCAATTCGGCGGCGCGGCGGGCACGTTGGCATCGCTGCAGGATCGCGGCCTGGACGTTGCGCAAGCGCTGTCCGCCGAACTCGCGTTGTCTTTGCCGGCCCTACCTTGGCATGCCGCGCGGGATCGCATCGTCGAACTCGGCAGCGCGTTCGCACTGCTGACCGGCGTTCTCGGCAAACTGGCGCGCGACATCGTGCTGTTGATGCAGTCGGAAGTGGCCGAAGCCTTCGAGCCATCCGGCACGGGCAAGGGCGGGTCTTCGGCGATGCCGCACAAGCGCAATCCGGTCGGCTGCGTGGCCGCGATTGCCGCCGCCACCCGCGCGCCGGGCCTGGTTTCCACGCTGTACGCGGCGATGGTGCAGGAACACGAACGCGCCGTCGGTGCATGGCATGCCGAATGGGACGTGCTGCCGGAACTGGCGCGGCTGGCCGCGGGCAGCTTGGCGCAAATGCACGTCGTCGTCGAAGGGCTGGAGCTGGATCGCGAACGCATGCGCGAACACCTCGGCAGCCACGGCGGCCTGCTGTATGCCGAAGCGGTGACCGTGACCCTGGCTGCACACATCGGCAAGCGCGACGCGCACGCGCTGGTGGAGGCGGCCAGCAAACAATCATTGGCGCAATCGCGCCGCCTGCTTGACGTGCTGCTGGAACAACCGCGCGTGCGCGAACATCTTGGCGTGGACGAACTGCAGGCCCTGTTCGCGCCCGGTAGCTGGTGTGGCATGGCCGACGCGTGGATCGATCGCGTGTTGCGGTCGCATGTGGCCGGCACGGCAAAAACCTGATTTTCACGAGGAACCACGATGGACGAAAACCAACGATACGAAGCCGGCTTGCGCGTCCGCCGCGAAGTGCTCGGCGATGCCCACGTGCAACGCTCGCTGGACGCACGCACGCCCTTCACCACCGAGTTCCAGGAATTCATCACCCGTACCGCGTGGGGAACCGTATGGACTCGCGACGGCCTGCCGCGGCACACGCGCTCGCTGCTGACCCTCGCGATGATGGTGGCGCTGGGCCACGACGAGGAATTCAAGTTGCACGTCCGCGCCGCGCGCAACAACGGCGTGACCGCGGATGAAATCAAGGAAGTGCTGCTGCAGGCGGCGGTTTACTGCGGCGTGCCGGCGGCCAACCACGCCTTCGCGCTGGCCAAACCCATCCTCGAGGAACAGGCCGATGAAGCGGCACGTTGAACATCCTTTCAGCCCATCCACTCCGATTTTCATCAACAACGACCCCTATTCGCCATGATCGACAAGACGCAGAAGAGTTGTGCCGAAGCGGTGGCGGGGATTGGCGACGGTGCGACGGTGATGATCGGTGGTTTCGGCACCGCCGGCATGCCCGACGAACTGATCGACGCGCTGATCGCCCATGGTGCCAAAGCGCTGACCCTGATCAACAACAACGCCGGCAACGGCGATGCCGGCGTGGCCGCATTGATCGCGCACAAGCGGGTGCGCAAGATCATCTGCTCGTTCCCGCGGCAGGGCGATTCGTGGCACTTCGACGCGGCGTACAAGGCCGGCGAAATCGAGCTGGAACTGGTGCCGCAAGGCAACCTGGCCGCACGCATCCACGCCGCCGGTTCGGGCTTGGGCGCGATCTTCACGCCCACCGGCTACGGCACCGAACTGGCCAAGGGCAAGGAAACCCGCGAGATCGACGGCAAACACTACGTGCTCGACTATCCAATCAAGGCCGACTTCGCCTTGATCAAGGCGCACCAGGGCGACCGCTGGGGGAATCTGGTGTATCGCAAGACCGCACGCAACTTCGGCCCGATCATGGCGATGGCGGCGAAGACCACGATCGCGCAAGTCGGTGAAATCGTCGAACTCGGTGCGCTTGATCCGGAACACATCGTCACCCCTGGCATCTTCGTGCAGCGCGTGGTCCAGGTGGGAGGTACGAAGTGAGTATTCAACGTCTCGACAAGACCGCGATGGCGCAGCGCGTGGCGCGCGACATCCCCGAAGGCGCCTACGTCAACCTCGGCATCGGCCTGCCGACCGCGGTGGCCAACTTCCTGCCGAAGGACAAGGAAATCTTCCTGCAATCGGAGAACGGCCTGCTCGGCATGGGCCCGGCGCCGGCGAAAGGCGAGGAAGACCCGGAACTGATCAACGCCGGCAAGCAGCCGGTGACGCTGCTCGCCGGCGGGGCGTTCTTCCACCACGCCGACAGCTTCGCGATGATGCGCGGCGGACACCTCGACATCTGCGTGCTGGGCGCGTTCCAGGTCGCCGCGAATGGTGACCTGGCGAACTGGAGCACCGGTGCGAAGGATGCGATCCCCGCGGTCGGTGGCGCGATGGACCTGGCCATCGGCGCCAAGCAGGTGTTCGTGATGATGGAGCTGCTGACCAAGACCGGCGAATCGAAACTGGTCGAACGCTGCACCTATCCGCTGACCGGGCTGGGCTGCGTGTCGCGGGTCTACACCGACGTGGGCGTGTTCGGGGTCGGCAAGGACGGGGCAAAGGTGATCGAGCTGGTCGAAGGCGCGACGCTGGACGAATTGCGTGAACTCACCGGACTTCCTTTGGAGATGCAGCAATGAGCGAAGCCTATATTTGCGATGCGGTGCGCACGCCGATCGGCCGCTATGGCGGCATCCTGGCGAATATCCGCGCCGACGATCTCGGCGCATTGCCGATCAAGGCGCTGCTGCACCGCAACCCGAACCTCGATCCCGGCATGATCGACGAGGTGTTCTACGGCTGCGCGAATCAAAGTGGTGAGGACAACCGCAACGTGGCGCGGATGAGCCTGCTGCTGGCCGGTTTGCCGGTGTCGGTACCGGGGGTGACCTTGAACCGGCTGTGCGCCTCGGGGCTGGAAGCGGTCGGCGAGGCGGCGCGGGCGATCAAGCTGGGCGAAGCGCAACTGACGATCGCCGGTGGGGTCGAAAGCATGACCCGCGCACCGCTGGTGATCGGCAAATCGGAAACGGCCTTCGGCCGGGGCCAGCAACTGGAAGACACCACGATGGGCTGGCGCTTCGTCAACCCGAAGCTCAAGGAGCTGTGGGGCACCGAGACGATGCCGCAGACCGGGGAGAACGTGGCGACGGACTACAAGGTCTCGCGAGAAGATCAGGACGCGTTTGCGCTGCGCAGCCAGCAGCGCGCGGTCAACGCACAGCGCAATGGCTTCTTCGCCGGGGAAATCATCGCGGTGCAAACGCCGGGCAGGAAGAGGGGCGAGTTCGTCGAGGTCGACACCGACGAGCATCCGCGTGCGGACAGTTCAATCGAAGGCTTGCAGAAGCTCAAGCCGCTGTTCGCCAACGGCACGGTGACGGCGGGCAATGCCTCGGGCATCAACGATGGCGCGGCGGCGCTGATCGTCGCCAGTGAACAGGCCATCAAGCAGTTCAACCTCACGCCGCGTGCGCGCATCCTGGGCATGGCCGCGGCCGGCGTCGAGCCGCGGGTGATGGGCATCGGCCCGGTGCCGGCGGCGCGGAAGCTGATGCAGCGCCTGCAATTGAAGATCGAGGACTTCGACGCGATCGAGTTGAACGAAGCCTTCGCCAGCCAGAGCCTGGCGGTGCTGCGCACGCTGGGGTTGGCGGACGATGCCGCGCACGTCAACGCGAATGGCGGGGCGATCGCACTCGGCCATCCGCTGGGGATGAGCGGGGCGCGCCTCGCTCTGACGCTGACGCATCAACTGGAAAGCACCGGCGGCAGGCGTGGCCTGGCGACGCTGTGCATCGGCGTCGGCATGGGCCTGGCTTTGGCCGTCGAGCGTGTCTAGGAAGGACGAGGCAATGACCGCGCAAGACGCTTTCCTTGAACTGCCGACGCACACCCTGCATCACCGCATCGATGCGGAAAACGCGGACGCGCCGTGGCTGCTGCTGTGCAACTCGCTCGGCACCGACCTGCGCATGTGGGATGCGCAGGTGAAGGCGTTGTCGAGCCACTTTCGCGTGCTGCGTTACGATCGTCGCGGCCACGG
The DNA here is from genome assembly GCA_015655355.1 of Lysobacterales bacterium. Classification (GTDB taxonomy): domain Bacteria; phylum Pseudomonadota; class Gammaproteobacteria; order Xanthomonadales; family Xanthomonadaceae; genus Pseudoxanthomonas_A. The sequence goes on along the minus strand of JAATFG010000129.1, from coordinate 2,992 downwards.
CGAATCGACCACGCCACCGGCGCCCTATTCCATTGCCGATCTCGGCAACGACGTCATCGCGCTGCTCGACGCGCTGGAGATCGAAAAGACGCATTTCTGCGGATTGAGCCTCGGCGGGCTGACGGGCCAATGGCTCGGCATCCATGCGGGCAACCGCTTCGACAAGCTGGTGTTGTGCGCAACCGCGGCGAAGATCGGCACGGCCGACAGCTGGAACGCGCGCATCGACGCGGTCGAGGCAAACGGTTTGGCTGCGTTGACCGCCGCCACCGCCGAGCGTTGGTTCACGCCGAAGTTCAATGCGCGGCATGCCGATGCAGTGGACGCGATTCTGGCGCAATTCGTCGCAGTTGATCCCGAAGGCTACATCGGTTGCTGCGCGGCACTGGCGAATGCGGATTTGGGCGAAGACATCAAACGCATCGCCAACCCGGTACTGGCGATCTCCGGCGACGAGGATCCGGTGTGCCCGCCGAACGATCTGCGATTCATCGCCGACAGCGTCAAGGATGGCCGCCATGCCTCCTTCACTGGCCGGCACATCGTCAACCTCGAATCGGCCGGTTTGTTCAACGCCGTGCTGCTGGAATTCCTCAGCGCTTGAACCGCGCGACGCTGCCCGATGCCGGACAGCGATTGCGCGATCAGGCCGGGACAAGCCCTTGCGCCGCCCATCGCTTCCCGGGGCCGGCGAGGGGTTAGATTGTCGACATGGACACGAATGCCGCCGCCGACCCCGCCATCGCCCGCCACGCCGCGCTGGATGCGCGCCTGCTCAAGGCCGCGCGCGGCATCAAGCTGCTCAGCGAGGCCAGTTGGCCGGCGCGGGTGCAGCAGGAATTCCTCGCTGAACTGGCGCGCGGCAACGTCGCGCTGCCGCAGGTCGAGTACGCAAAACGCGACCACGCCGCCGCGCGCCGCGAGCTGGAAGCGGTCGCCGCCGAATGCGACGAAAGCCATCCGCTCGGCGCGTACGTGGCCGATTCGGCGCGGCAATGGGCCATGGCCGCGCGACTGCTGGAAAACCTCGGCACCGCGCAGGCCGGCGAATGCGCGGTGCAACTGTTCGGCCGGCCCGACGTCGCCCTGCCCGGCAACGGCCCCAGCGTGCGCGAGGCAGCGCGGCATTTCATCGCCATCGCCGGCGAACTCGACCACGAACTGCTGGCGCCGGAGGAACAGGTGACGGTATCGGCGACAGCGCTGCAATTGCAGATGCAGAACGACCTCGACGAATTCTTCGGTGCGCGCGTGATCACGGTCGAACTCGATCCGGACCTGATCGCGAAAGCCGCCGCCAGCGCGACCCGCATCCGCTTGCGCGATGGCGCGGAATTCAGCGATTACGACCGCCACCAGTTGTTCTTCCACGAGGCGTTGGTGCATTCGCTGACCGCGCTCAATGGCCGCGAACAGCACGTGTTGCCGTCGCTGGCGCTGTCGTCGCCGCGCGCGACCGAAACCCAGGAAGGCCTGGCGACCTTCGCCGAGCAGATGACCGGCAGCATCGACATCGGCCGCCTGAAGCGCCTTTCGCTGCGCATCGAGGCGATCGCGATGGCGCTGGACGGCGCCGACTTCGTGCAGGTGTTCCGCTATTTCCAGCAGGCAGGCCAAGACGATGCGGAGAGTTTCGCCTCGGCGCAGCGCGTGTTCCGCGGCGTGCCGGTGACGGGCGGCGTCGCCTTCACCAAGGATGCGGTGTACCTGCGCGGCCTGATCGACGTGCACACGTTCTTCCGCCAATGCCTGCAGCGCGACGAATTGCGCCTGTGCCGCTGGTTGTTCGCTGGCAAGATGCGCTTGGACGACGTGCGCCGCTTCGCTCCGCTGTTCGAGGACGGCACGCTCGCACCGCCGCGTTGGCTGCCGCCGTGGCTGCAACGCGCCAGCGGGCTGGCCGGGATGCTCGCGTTCTCGCTGTTCGCCAACCGCATCCGCATGGACCAGTTGCATGATGCGGTCGACTAGCCCGAATGGGTTAGCGGAAAACCGGCGCCGTCGGTGCCAGACTTGCCGCGATGGACACACTTTCCGACAGCATGCTTGCCGAAAACCGGCCTTCGATCCTCGTCGCCGACGACCATCCGCTGTTCCGCGCCGCGGTGCTGCACGCGTTGCGCGAGGCCATGCCGCTGGCGACGGTGGCCGAGGCATCGAGCGCGGCGACGCTGGTGCGGGCGTTGCAGCTCGATCCGCAGGTCGAACTGGTGCTGCTGGATCTGGCGATGCCGGGGGCGCATGGATTTTCCGCGCTGCTGCACGTGCGCGGCGAGTGGCCGCAGATTCCGGTGGTGGTGATTTCCTCGAACGACCATCCACGGGTGATCCGCCGCGCGCAGCAGTTCGGCGCAGCCGGGTTCATCCCGAAATCGTCGCCGGCCGAGGCGATCGGCGAGGCGGTGGCGGCGGTGCTCGACGGTGGCACCTGGTTCCCGGCGCTGACCGCCGAGCGTTCCGAGCGGGATGCGCAACTGGCCGCGCGTCTGGCGCAACTGACGCCGCAGCAGTTCCGGGTGCTGCTGTGCATGGCCGACGGCTTGTTGAACAAGCAGATCGCCTACGAATTGGGCCTGGCCGAGAACACGGTCAAGGTGCACGTCACCGCGATCCTGAAGAAGCTCGAATGCCACAGCCGTACCCAGGCCGCGGTGCTGGTCAAGGCGCTGGAGCCGGAAGGGGAGTTGTAAGAGGCGCTGGTTCGGGATGGGTGAGGATCGTGTCGCGCGGGTAGTGGCAGTTCTGGGACGTTTTGTCCAAGTGTATGGAAATTCCTTTTAAGTAAAATTCCTCGGGACATTCAGCGACTTGAGGTAGTGCTCCTCACGATAGATGGTGTCAAGTAATAGCTTGGAAATACTCAAAATGATGGATTGGGTTCCAATAGTCTTCGTTACGTTCAAGGTTCTCGTGTTGGGCACGTGCATGTTCTTCGCCGTCAAGTGGCATTACGACCAAGGGAAGAACGGGAAGGAGAAAGAGGCGCGCGCGG
>JAATFG010000088.1 GCA_015655355.1 Lysobacterales bacterium | reverse complement strand
CAGCTGATGTACTACCGCGAGGACCAGTCCGGCCAGGTGCTGCAGCAGGGCATCAGCGAACCGGGCGCCATCTCCTCGTGGATGGCCGCGGGCACCAGCTACTCGGTCAGCAACGTGCCCATGCTGCCGTTCTACATCTACTACTCCATGTTCGGCTTCCAGCGCATCGGCGACATCGCCTGGCAGGCGGCGGACATGCGCACGCGCGGCTTCCTGCTTGGCGGCACCGCCGGCCGCACCACGCTCAACGGCGAAGGCCTGCAGCACGAAGACGGCTTCAGCCACGTCGTCGCCGGCGGCATCCCGAACGTGCGCTCGTACGACCCGACCTTCGGCTATGAAGTCACCGTGATCCTGCAGCACGGCATGAAAGCGATGCTCGAAGACCAGGTCGACGAGTACTACTACGTCACCCTGATGAACGAGAACTACACCCATCCGGAAATGCCGGCCGGTGCGGAAGAAGGCATCATCAAGGGCATTTACTTGCTGAAGGACGCGGGCAAGCCGAAGAAGGGCGAGCTGCGGGTACAGCTGATGGGCAGCGGCACGATCCTGCGTGAAGCCATCGCCGCGGCGGAACTGCTCGACAAGGATTTCGGCGTCAGCGCCGACATCTGGTCGGTGCCGAGCTTCAACGAGCTGCGCAAGGACGGTTTCGACGTCGAGCGCTGGAACCGCCTGCATCCGGAAGTCGAACAGCGCAAGCCGTACGTGACGTCCTTGCTCGAAGGCCGCCAGGGCCCGGCGATCGCCGCCACCGACTACGTGCGCGTCTATGCCGACCAGATCCGCGGCTTCGTGCCGACCAGCTATACCGTGCTCGGCACCGACGGCTTCGGCCGTTCGGACACCCGCGCCAACCTGCGCCGCTTCTTCGAGGTCGATCGCTACTACATCGCCCACGCCGCGATCGCCGCGCTGGCGAAGGAAGGCAAGATGACCGGCAAGGACGTCGCCCGTGCGATCAAGCAATACAAGATCGATCCCGAGAAAGCGAACCCGGTCGGGGTGTAATACGCCTCTGGCACCGTGAATGAAAACCCGCCGAAAGGCGGGTTTTCCGTAAATGGATTCCCAACCAGTCTGGATGCTGCACTGCACCTATATGGGGTTTTAGCAAGACCCTCACCTGGCTTGAACAAGTGGATGCGCAGGATGGTGGCGCACGTCCGCAGTGTCACAACCAACGCAAAGGAGCTTGCCATGAAATCGAAGAGTTATCTGTCCATCGCCGCTGTTGTCGCCACGTTGGCGGTAGCCCCTGCTTTCGCCTCGCCGATCGGCCAAGTGGCCGATGCGCCAAGCACGAAGTCGGAGCAGCCGGGCACGGACACGTGGATCACCACCAAGGTCAAGGCCGACCTTCTGGCTTCCGATGGCGTGCCCGGCACGGACATCACCGTGGATACCAAGAACGGCACCGTCTGGTTGAGCGGAGACGTGCAGACGACCGCGCAGCGCGATCGCGCCATTGCCAAGGCCAAGGCGATCAAGGGCGTCAAGCGGGTCAAGGCGTCGAAACTGACGGTCGGTGGCAAATAAGCGCCGATTCAATCCGCATCACGAGCCGAACCCCGGTGCTGCAAGGCCCGGGGTTCTTGCGTGTATTCCCCGCTGCTCAGTAATGCCAGCTCGCCACGTCCGCATCGGCGGGCGCGTGCTTGCGCAATTGCGCGTCCATCAGTTCGACCAGTTCCTTGCCGCGCGGTCCCCAGCAGTGCGGCGCCATCGGCTGGAAGGTGATGCTGCCGGCGAACGCCGGGCTCTGCGCGTGCTTGAGGAAATCGTCCAGGGCGTGCACGCCCATGTTGAGGTTGTAGGTGTCCGCGTCGCCGACGTAGATGTGCAGCTTGTCGGCCAGTTGCGGGCCGAGCGTGGCCCAGTTCGTTTCCAGCAGGTTGCGGATGTCGAAGTGCGCCTTCCAGTACGCGGCGACGTCGTGGTCGATCGCGCCGCTGCGCTTGTCCCAGATGCGCTGCGGATAACCGTCCGCGCCGATCGGGCCGAACGCGGCTTCCCACACGTCCCATTGCCCGCCGGAACGCGAATGGTCGCCGACGGCCAGTTCGTACCAGTTCTCGTCCTTCATCATCTCGTCGACATTGCCGTCGGGGCGGCGCACGTCGACGCGATCCACGCGCAGGAAACCCTTGTCCAGCCAGTACGCGTTGGCATCGTCGTAGAGGTTGACGACCTGGTGATGGCGGAAGTCGAGCGCATCCGGGCATAGCGCGAAGCTGCCGCCGTAGAACTGCGGATGGAACACCTGCTGCGCCACCGCGATCCAGCCGCCGGTGGAACCGCCGGTGAGCAGGCGCGCCCACGGCTGGCGGATGATGCGGAAGCGCGTTTCCACTTGCGGCAGCAGTTCCTGCTGGATCGCGTCGTCGTACGGGCCTTCGTTCGGGGAATTCACCGCGTACGAATCGTCGTAGTACGGCGAAGGATGCTGCAGGGTGACGATGATGACCCGCAGCGTGCCGTCGGCCAGCCAGTAATCGCGGGATTTCGATTTCGGGTCGTCGAAACGGATCGGCGCATCGGTGTCGAAGTGGCCTTGTTCGTACACCACCGGGTAAAAGGTTTGCGGATGCTTGTCGTAATCCTTCGGCAACAGCACCGTCGCGCCGAGATAGATCGGCTGGCCCCACCAATCGCTCAGCAGCCTGCTCTTGATGCGGAAACGCTTGACGTACTGCGTGTCCTGCGGAAACGCAATCGGCGCGATCGCCTTGTCGGCGACGAGCCTGATCGGCGTGTTCGACGCCGGATCGAAATGCACCTTCACCGCTTCGCCATACAGATTGCCCGGCGAATGCTTCCAGTCCTGGCCTTCCCACTGGTCGTTGTGCAGCCACAGCGTGTGGCCGTCGGCGCGCTGGAATCGGGTGTAGACGTTGACGAACGGCTGCATCCAGTAATCGCCCGCCGGCAGGTTTTGCAGCGAATCGATCGGTGCGCCGAAATCGTCGGCGGAAATCGTCGCGCCCGCATCGGGCTTCAATGCGTCAACGTCATGGCCGAACAGCGCGAACAGCGGAACCTCGGCCTTGTCCACTTGCTCGATCGGCGGCGCGTCGTTGTTGCGGCTGATCGCCACGTAGACGCGGCCGGTGATCGGCGCGGCATGCGCCGCGGCGGCGAAGCTCACTTCGATGCGCGGGTTGCTTGCCGCATGTGCAGCCGAACAAGCGAAAAACAGCGCGGATACGGCAATGCGGGCGAGTGTATTCATGCGCGGTATCTTAGCGGGATTCGCGCTTGTCGAAGCAAGGCAAGAAGCAGGCGCGAGCCCGCTTTTTTGTTGCGGCCGCTTGGCCCTACAATCGGGCCGGGGAATTCATCCAGTGGGGTAACGAGGTGATCGAAGCCGAGCATTTGAGCAAGCGGTACGACGATTTCACTGCGGTCGATGGCTTGTCGTTCAAGGTCAACGCCGGCGACATCATGGGCTTGGTGGGGCCCAACGGCGCGGGCAAAACCACCACCTTGCGCTGCGTGTCCGGGATCATCCCGGCCACGCTCGGGCATGCGCGCATCGGCAGTGTCGACGTGGCCGACGATCCGATCGCGGCCAAGCGGCAACTGGCCTTCATTCCCGACGAGCCGCGCCTGTTCGACCATCTCACCGTCGAGCAGCACCTGAATTTCGTCGCGCGCCTGTATCAGGTCGGCGATTGGCGCGAGCGTGCGCAGCCGTTGCTGGACGAGTTGGAAATGGGCGACAAGCGCACGCTGCTGCCGTCCGAACTTTCGCGCGGGATGAAGCAGAAACTCGCCATCGCCTGTGGCCTGCTGCACTCGCCGCGCGCGGTGATCCTCGACGAACCGCTCACCGGCCTGGACCCTTACGGCATCCGCCGGATGAAGGACATCATGCGCCGGCTTTCCGCCGAAGGCGTGGCGATCATCCTCAGTTCGCACCTGCTCGATCTGGTCGATGAAGTGTGCACGCACCTGCTGATCCTCAAGCAGGGCCGCAAGCTGGCTGACGGCACGGTGGCCGAAGTGCGCGCGAAATACGCGGCGGAAGGCAATGAAAGCCTGGAAGACGTGTTCTTCCGCGCCACCGCGGATGCGGACGCGCGATGATGGGCGCCGCCGCTTCCGTTTCATCGAAGCCGCTGGCCTTGCTGGTTCGCGCCTTCGCGTACCAGTGGGCGATGGCGTTTGGCAATTACCTGGGTCGTGGCCTGAAGCGTTTGCGCCAGCCGAAATATTGGCTGGGTACGCTGTTTGCCGTGGGTTATTTCGCCTGGTTGATTCACATCAACAGCAAGGGCATCACCAATCACGACGGCAAGCCGGTTGCGATGGCGATGACACCGCACCGCGTGCAGTTGTTCAGTGCGGCGCTGGCCATCGTGTTGTTGCTGGGTCTGGTGCGGGACTGGCTGTTTTCCGGCGACGAGGTGCGCCTGCGTTTCAGCGAGACCGAAATCGCGTTCCTGTTCCCCGCGCCGTTCACGCGCAACGCGCTGGTGCACTTCAACCTGTTGCGCTCGGCGTTGGCGAGCCTGTTGACTGCGTTGCTGTTCGGCCTGGTGTTCCTGCACAGATTGTTCGCCCTGTTCGGTGTCGGCACGCTGCAGGGGGCCGTGGGCTTGTGGTTGATATTGTTCACCTTGAACCTGCATGCGATCGCGTCCTCGTTCACGCGCGAGCGCCTGCTCGGTTTCGGCGTGGGCACGACGCTGCGGCGGATCGTGGTGGCCGCGATCGTGCTGCTGTTCGTCGTTGCGTGCGCGTGGTCGCTGCGCGCGAAATTGCAGCTGTCGGAGTATTCCGATGCGAAGGGCCTGGCGGGCCATCTGCTGGATGCCCTCGCCAACACCGCGCCCATGTCGTGGGTGCTGGTGCCGCTGCGCTGGCTGGTTGCGCCGGTTTTCGCACGGGATTCCGTCGAATTCCTGCGCGCGCTGGTTCCCGGGGTGTTGGTGCTGGCGCTGCACTATGTCTGGGCGGTGCGCGCGCAAGTGTCGTTCGAGGATGGTTCGATCGCCTACGCCGCCAGGCGCGCCGAACGCATCGCGGCGATGCGCGCAGGCCGCGGGTTGGGTGTCGGCCGCCCGATGAAAGCGCGCAGCGGGCCGTTCGCGTTGGCCGCGCAAGGCGGGCCGGTCGTGGCGTTCCTGTGGAAAGGCCTGCTGGCGATGGGACGTTTGTACAGTCCGCGAAATTTCCTGATCGCCTGCGTGGTGCTGGTGGTGGCGTGCCAGCGCTTGTTCAAGCTGGAGTTCTGGGGGCAGGAGTTCGCGCTGATCGGGTTGATCATCGCGGGCGTCGGGTTGTGGTTCGTGCTGCTGGTGCCGTTCATGGCGGCATCCACCAGTTTGCGCCGCGCGTTCGAGCGCATGGATGTCATCAAGGCGATGCCGTTGCGTGGCTGGCAGATTGCATTGGGCGAGATCATCACGCCGGTGCTGGTAATGAGTGCTTCGGCGTGGTTGCTGTTGCTGCTGGGCATGCAGGCCGCGCCGGCGATGCAGGTTGCACACCCGGACCAACCGATCTACGTGCTTGCCGAAGCGCTCCCGCACGCATGGTTCGCCATCGGCTTCGGTCTGGCCATCTGCATGCCGCCGCTGTGCGCGTTGATGATGTGCCTGCCATTCGCCGGCATGCTGTATTTCCCGGCGTTCGTGACCCGACTGGGCGGTGGCGCGGGCACGGCGCAGCGCTTCGAGTCGCAGGGCATGGCCTGGTTGTTCATGCTCGGCTATTTCGCCGTTCTCGCGGCCTGCCTGGTGCCGGTCGGATTGCTGGGGTTGCTGGCGTTCCTGTTGCTGAGGTGGCTGGCCGGACTCACGGCGGCGTTGCTGGTCACGGCGATTGTCTGCAGCGTGTTGCTGGTGCTGGAAACATGGCTGGCCGTGGCGCAACTGGGCTACCGCATCGACCAGTTCGATTTGTCGCAGGAAATGCGCTGAAACGGTCGGTTGGCGGCGGCGATCGCTTCGCCATGCATGAATCGACACGGCATGCGATTGCCGCGGCGCGCGGGCTCTCATGCGGTGTTCATGCGTGTCTGGCGAAGGTGCGAGCCCACCCACGCAGCATCAAGGAGCCTGCCATGCACACGCAGCAGATGAAAACGGCGATGCTCGTTGCCGCCCTCGCCATCAGCGCGGCCAGCGCCGTCCCGGCATTGGCCGCGCAGCCGCAGTCCCGCAGCGACGTGCCCAGCGCGGCGTCCGAGCAGCCGGTCACCGATACCTGGATCACCACCAAGGTAAAGAGCGAACTGGCGGCCGCGCATGGCGTTCCCGGCCACGCGATCACGGTGGACACCAAGAACGGCACCGTGTGGCTGAGCGGTGATTTGAAGACCCGTGCCGAATACGATCGCGCCATTGCCAAGGCGCGCGGCATCAAGGGCGTCAAGCACGTCAATGCCAGCAAGTTGACCGTGCGCGGCGCCGTGGTGTGATCGACCCGCGATCAGGCATTGTCGATCGCAAGTCCCGACCGCCGCGATGCGGCACCAGGAAGCGGCCGCAAGGCCGCTTCTTCATGGGCCGAGCAAACAGGCCTTCCATCTTTCGTTGACGCGATTGGCGAACCATGCCGTGGTCAGGTCGCGGGTGATCTTCGGGCTTTCGAGCCTGATGCCCGGCAGGATCGCGCGTGGCAGCGGCGCGGCGCTTTGCGCGTCGGCGAGCGCGAACACCTGCTTGTAGACGTCGGTATCGACGAACTCGGCTGATTCGCCTTTTCCCAGGTCGCGGCGGATTTGCGCATCGCTCAGGTCGAGCCGCGCATGCATCGCGCGTGCGGCGCGTTCGCTGGCGCCGGGCGCATCCATCGGTGCATCCGGCGTGAGCACGTCGCCGTCGAGTTGCAGCGCGATGCCGCTGGCTTTCGCCAACGCGTTCTGGAATGCCGCGTTGCGGCTCGCGTACCAGCCGGCGTTGTAGTCGGCGAAGCGATAGAGCATCGCGTTGGAGCCGGGCATTGCGCCGTAACCGGCGTCGTAGCCGAACAGGTGTTTGCTGCCGAACCACAGGCCGCCGCGGCGCGAGAACACCTCGTTGCGGATGCTGCCTTGCGGCGCATACGGATAGCCTTGCTGGTGCGCTTCGGAAAAGCGCAAGTCCACCTGCATCGGCCCGCCGGTGCGCACCGGGTTGTAGCCGTCGAACAGGCGCTTGCCCAGCGGCACGCGGCCGATCAGTTCCTCGAACACGTCGCTCAAATCCTTTTCGGTGCGCGCCGCGTCGATGCGTTCGCGGTAGCTGCGGCCATTGGCCGAGGGCAGCAGCAGCGCGGCATTCACCGCGAATGCGGGCACGTGGTGTTCGCCTGCGCGGCGCACGATTTCGTCGTGGGCGATCGTGCCGAGGTTCGGCACCACCGGATTGGCCTGGAACGTCGATTCCTGCGCCGTCACCGCGATCACCGCGCAGACGTGTTCGGCATCCTGTGGCACGTCCTGCGATGAAAGCGCGACGTAGAGGTCGTTGGCCCAGCCGTTGCGGTCGGCGAGATGCGGCGGCAGGCGCCGGGCGATGTCGGCGCGGATGTCATCGGGATTGCGCGATGCCACGTCCGGCGCACGTGGCGCGGTCGCGCAGGCGGCGAGCAGCAGGCATGCGACGAGATGCGGGAAATGGCGGCGTTTCATCCGCGCATGGTAGCGAATGCGGCGTGCACGATTTGCCCGCGCCGGCCATGGCTGGTATGGTGAAATCACGTTCGCGCCCGGTGCGCGAGCCAAAGGCCGGTGCGGATGCCGCACTGGCACCGGGGCTCGAATACCACCCTCCGCGCTTGCAGCGCATCTGCGGTATCGCGCCGCGTTTCTTCGCCTCCTGCCCCGGCCATCGCCGCGCCTTGCGCGGCCCTCCCGCCGCTGCCAGAAGGAATCGTCTTGACCGCTGTCACCGCAACGCCCCTCCGTTCGGATTCTTCCGCTCCGCGCAAACCGTCGCGCGCGCGCAGCGAACCGGCGCTGATCCTCGCCACCGATCTGGACGGCACCTTCCTCGCCGGCACGCTGGAGCAACGCCAGCGGCTGTACCGGCTGATCGACCAGCATCCGGGCATCCAGTTGGTCTTCATCACCGGGCGCGGGCTGGAAGCGGTGCTGCCGCTGTTGAACGACCCGGCGATTCCGCGCCCGGATTTCATCGTCTGCGACGTCGGCGCGACCGTCGTCGACGGCCACAGCCTGCAGCCGTTGCAGCCACTGCAGGCGCGGATCGACGCGAGCTGGCCGGGCGATCAGGTCGTGGCCGCGGAGCTGCGCCGCTTCGGCCAGTTGCAGCGCCAGGACGTGCCGCAGGAACGGCGCTGTTCGTACTACTGCGCGCCGGACGCGCTGGCGCAGATCCGCGACGAAGTGGAGGCGACCGCGGCCGCGATCGGCTGCGAGGTGCTGTATTCGGCCAACCGCTATCTCGACATCCTGCCGCCGGACACCGACAAGGGCCGCACCCTGCGCGCGCTGGCCGACCAACTGGCGTTCGCCCACGCGCGCATCCTCGTCGCCGGCGACACCCTCAATGATCTGTCGATGTACATGGCCGGGTTCCGCGGCGTGTGCGTGGGCGAATCGGAACCGGCGCTGCTGGAAGCCACCGACGTGCTGGCCGAGGCCTACCACGCGCACGCGCCGGGCTGCGGCGGCATCCTCGAAGCGATCGAGCATTTCGGCTTCCTGCAGGAAGACACCACCGACTACGCCGCGCGCGAGCCCGGCAACGGCAAGGCCGAACTGGTGATGGTCTACCACCGTCCGCCGTTCGAGGAAGTGGTCGAGGACGGGCGTTTCGCGCGCCGGCGCCCGACCTCGCCGAACGGGATCATTCCCTCGCTGCTGAGCTTCTTCGACGATGGCCGCAAGGGCTCGTGGGTGGCGTGGGGCGTGGACGACGCCAAGGCCGGCAAGTTCGAGCGCCGCGTGCAGATGGAAGAACACCCGAACCTGACCTGCACCCGCGTTGCGCTGAGCAAGCAGGAGGTCGATGCGTTCTACAGGCGTTTCTCCAAGGAGGCGTTCTGGCCGATGCTGCATGCGTTCTGGGAGCGCGCGCGGTTCCGCGAGGACGATTGGCAGGTGTTCAAGCAGGTCAACCGCAAGTTCGCCGAGGCCACCGCTGCCGAAGCCGCGCCGGGAGCGACGGTGTGGTTGCACGACTACAACCTGTGGATGGTGCCGGCGCGCCTGCGCGAATTGCGCCCGGACCTGAAGATCGGCTTCTTCCACCACACCCATTTCCCGTCCGCCGACGTGTTCAACGTGGTGCCGTGGCGGCGCGAGATCATCGGCTCGCTGCTGTGCTGCGACTACGTCGGCTTCCACATCCCGCGCCAGGTGGAGAATTTCGTCGACGTGGTGCGCGGGGCGATGCCGGTGGAAGTGCTGGCGCAGGAAGGTTGCGCGCCGCGTTTCCTCACCTACGGCAGCGCGGTCGGGCTGGACACGATGGCCACCCGCCTGCGCGCCGGCGAACGCGAGATCCGCCTCGGCGCGCATCCGATCGGCACCGACGTCGGCCGCATCCGCGGCCTGCTGGCGAACCCCGATGTGCGCAACGACATCTTCAAGCTGCGCCGCGAGATCGGCGCGCGCAAGCTGGTGCTGTCGATCGAGCGCCTCGACTACACCAAGGGCACCCTGGCCAAGCTGGAAGCGTTCGAGCGCCTGCTCGAAACCCGCGCGCACCTGCACGGCAAGGTCACCCTGCTGATGGTGTGCGTGCCGGCCGCGCGCGAGATGACCGTGTACCGCAACCTGCAGACCCAGATCGAGCAGGCGGTGGGCCGGATCAACGGCCGCTTCGCCCGGCTGGACTGGACGCCGGTGCGCTTCTTCGCGCAGAGCCTGCGGTTCGAGCAGGTCGTCGCGCACTATGCCGCCGCGCAGGTGATGTGGATCACGCCGCTGCGCGATGGCCTGAACCTGGTGGCCAAGGAATTCGTCGCCACCCAGGGCATCGAAGGCGGCGGCGGGGTGCTGGTGCTGAGCGAATTCGCCGGCGCGGCGGCGGAGTTGAAGGGCGCGCTGCTGACCAATCCGCACGATCCGGCCGACCTGGTCGCCACCCTGGAACAGGCGCTGGCGATGCCGGACGACGAAGCCGCCGGTCGCCTGCGCCAGCTGTACGGCATCGTCGAGTACCACGACGTGCATCGCTGGGGCCGCGAATTCCTCGAAGCGCTGGCGCAGGCCTGAGCGCACGGTGAGGAGGCGGACGGTGCCATTCGGCATCGTCGGCGCAGCCGCGCCGATGATCCGGATGCACGTCATGCATTGCAGCGTGCCGCCGGTGGCGATTACGCGATTGCTGCAATGCACGATAATGCGCGGATGAACCGCGAATCCGTCCCGGAAACCGTCCTGCGCGAAAACCTGCCGTTGCCGACGCGGCGCGCACGCGCGCTGATCCTCACCGCGCTGACCATCGGCGGCTTCGCCATCGGCACCAGCGAATTCGCCAGCATGGGCCTGATGCCGAACATGGTCGCCGCGCTGCACGTCGACGAGCAGCACATCGGCCGCGTCATCAGTGCCTACGCCGCCGGCGTGGTGATCGGTGCGCCACTGCTGGCGATGCTCGGCGGCAAGCTCAAGCGCAAGACCCTGCTGCTGGTGTTGATGGGGTTCTACACGCTGGGCAACCTCGCCACCGCGCTGGCGCCGGGCTACCACGCGCTGCTGCTGTTCCGCTTCATCGCCGGCCTGCCGCACGGCGCGTATTTCGGCGTCGCCTCGCTGGTCGCCGCAGGGGTCAGTGCGCCGCACGAGCGCGGCAAGGCGGTAAGCATGACGATGTTCGGCCTGACCCTGGCGATCCTGGTCGGCAATCCGTTCTCGACCTGGCTTGGCCAGCAATTCACCTGGCGCGTCGCGTTCGAGCTGGTGAGTGCGCTGGCGCTGTTGACCGTCGCGCTGATCGCGCTGTTCCTGCCGATCGACGCGGTGCCGACGCCGCAGGTGCGTTTGCAGGACGAACTGCGTGCGTTCAACCGTTTGCCGGTGTGGCAGTCGCTGGCCATCGGCGTGATCGGTTTCGCCGGCTTCTTCGCGGTTTTCAGCTATCTCGCGCCGACCCTGCTGTACGTCACGCACGTGTCGAAGGCGTGGATTCCGTTTGGCCTGTCCGCGATCGGCCTCGGCTGCGTGATCGGCAACATCGCCGGCGGCTGGCTGTTCGACAGGCTCGGTTTTCGCGCGGTCGCGGTATCCCTGCTGTGGGCGATCGCGGTGCTGCTGCTGTTCCCGCTGGCCGCGCATTCGTTGTGGACGGTGCTGCCGATGGCGGTGATGATCGGCATGATGATCGCGTTGTCGATCGCCGTGCAGACGCATCTGATGGACGTGGCCGGCGAGGCGCAGACCCTGGCCGCGACCTCGAACCACGCCGCGTTCAACACGGCCAACGCGCTCGGCCCGCTGCTCGGAGGCATGGCGATCAGTGCAGGCTGGGGCTGGACCTCGACCGGCTACGTCGGCGCGGCGATGGCCGCGCTCGGCCTGCTGCTGTACGCGTGGGCGCAGCGCGACCTGCGCCGCGTGCAGCTCGCCGCGATGGCCTGAGGCCTGATTGCGCGACGGCAGTCACGCCTTCGCGCCGGGCTTCAGCCAGCAACCGGCCACGGACCGATATGCTTGCGGCCTTCCTTCGCCGCCCGCCGCCATGAACTTCGCCCGCTGCATCCGCCTTGCCCTGTTCGTCGCCGCGTTCGCGCTGCTTGCCGCCTGCGGCGGCGAAGTGGTGAAGCAGGCGCCGCCCGCGCCAACGGTCGCAGTGCCGCAACTGCCGCCGCTGAAGATCGGCCTGGCGCTCGGCGGCGGCGCGGCCAAGGGCTTCGCCCACATCGGCGTGATCAAGATGCTCGAAGCCAACGGCATCCGTGCCGACGTCGTCGCCGGCACCAGCGCCGGCAGCGTGGTCGGCGCGCTCTACGCCAGCGGCATGGATGCGTTCGAGATGCAGCAGAAGGCCGTCGCGCTCGACGAGAAATCGATCCGCGACGTCAAGCTGTTCAGCGGTGGCCTGATCGAAGGCAAGGCCTTGCAGGATTACGTCAACACGCAGGTCGGCAACAAGCCGATCGAGAAACTGGGCAAGCCCTTCGCCGCCGTGGCCACGCGCCTGGACACCGGCGAACGCGCGGTGTTCGTGCTCGGCAACACCGGCCAGGCGGTGCGCGCGTCGAGCAGCGTGCCGGGCGTGTTCCAGCCGGTGACCATCGGCGGCGTCAACTACGTCGACGGCGGCGTGGTCAGCCCGGTGCCGGTCGATGCCGCGCGCCAGCTCGGCGCGGACGTGGTGATCGCCGTGGACATTTCGCGCAAGGTCGATGGCACCTCGCCGAGCGGCATGTTCGGCATCGTCGGCCAGAGCATCACCATCATGGGCCAGCAACTCGGCCGGCAGGAGCTGGCGCGCGCCGACGTGGTGATCCGCCCGCAGGTCAACGCCATCGGCGCGGCCGATTTCGAGCAGCGCAACACCGCGATCATGCAGGGCGAGCGCGCCGCGCTGGCGGCGATGCCGCAGATCCGGACCGCGATCGACGCGGCGAACCGGAAGCGCTACGCCGATGCCGTGCAGAAGGCGCAGATGGCGGCGCAACAACAGGCCGTGCAGCGGGCGGCGGCACCCAAGCCGTAGCCGGGTGCGTGGCCTAGAATCCGCGGATCGGGGCAAGTCGGGGAGAACGGAGCGATGCGGGCTGGATTGGCGTTGTTGCTGTGCATGCTGGCGCCGGTTGCGTCGGCGCAAGTGGGTGTGGCGCCCTACGTGAAGCGCGACGAGTACGTCGACATCCGCATTTCGCCCGGCGGCGACTACTACGCCGCGGTCAAGCCGCTGGAAGACCGCCAGGCGCTGGTGGTGATCCGCCGTCGCGATCACGCATTGATGGCCGATTTCGGCGGGCCGAAGGATTCGGCCATCGGCGGTTATTGGTGGATCAACGACGAGCGCCTGGTGGTGGCACTGGAAAAACAGTCCGGCAGCCGCGACCGGCCGTATCTCACCGGCGAACTGCATGCGATCAATGCCGATGGCAGCCAGGCCAAGTTGCTGGTCAGTCCCGACCTGCAGAAAGGCGGCGAAACGCCCGAAGCGGCACTCATGGTCGATCCGCTCGCCACCGACGATCGCAACGTGCTGATCAAGGTGCGGGATTACGGCGCCAACCCGAAGCCGCGCGTCGAGCGGCTCGATGTCTACAGCGGCCACCGCACCCAGTTGATGATTGCCTCGCCGGTGCGCAATGCGGATTTCGTCGCCGATGCGCAAGGCCGGGTGCGTTTCGCCTATGGTTCCGAGAGTGACGTTGCCAGCAGGCTTTATTACCGCGATGACGATGCCGGCGCGTGGCGCCTGCTGAATGACGCGGCGCAGAGCCGCCATGCGCTCACCCCGCTGGGGTTCTCTGCCGACGGCAAGCGGGCCTGGCTGCAGGAAACGCGCGAGCATGGGCCGGATGCCATCGTCGAATGGGACACGGGCACCGGCTTCGATGCGCGCCGCGAAGTAGTGCGCGATGCGGCGGTCGATCCGTTCGATGTCATCCTGCGGGCCGGCAGCACCGAACCGGTGGGGGCGTATTTCATGCACCGCGGCAT
>JAATFG010000111.1 GCA_015655355.1 Lysobacterales bacterium | reverse complement strand
CGGCCGACCTCGAAATCGTTGAAGTCGTGCGCCGGCGTGATCTTCACCGCGCCCGAACCTTTTTCCGGATCGGAATAGTCGTCGCCGACGATCGGAATCCTGCGGCCGACCAGCGGCAGGATGACGTGCCGGCCGATCAGGCTGGTGTAGCGTTCGTCGTCGGGATTCACCGCGACGGCGGAGTCGCCGAGCATGGTTTCCGGGCGCGTGGTGGCGACGACCAGCGAGCCGCTGCCGTCGCTGAGCGGATACGAGATCGACCACAGGAAACCGTCTTCCTCGACGTTCTCCACTTCGAGATCGGAGATCGCGGTCTTGAGGATCGGGTCCCAGTTGACCAAGCGTTTGCCGCGGTAGATCAGGCCTTCTTCGTGCAGGCGCACGAAGGCTTCGATGACCGCCTTGCTCGCCATCCCGTCCATCGTGAAGGTGCTGCGCGACCAGTCGCCGCTGGCGCCCAGGCGACGCATCTGCCGCTCGATGGTGTCGCCGGAATGTGCTTTCCATTCCCACACCTTGGCGATGAAGCCGTCGCGGCCGAGGGTGTCGCGGGTTTCGCCCTTGCCTTCCAGCGCGAGGTTGCGCGAGACCACCATTTCGGTGGCGATGCCGGCGTGGTCGCTGCCCATCTGCCACAGCGTGTCGTAGCCGCGCATGCGGTGGTAGCGGATCAGCGCGTCCATCAGCGTGTGCTGGAAGGCGTGGCCCATGTGCAGGGTGCCGGTGACGTTCGGCGGAGGCAGCAGGATCGTGTACGGCTCACCCTTGCCGGACGGCTTGAAGAAGCCTTCGGCTTCCCAGCGCGCGTAAATCTGGCTCTCGAAGGATTGCGGGTTGTAGCTGGTTTCAAGATTGCTCATGGCTTTTGCTCGTCATGCCGGCGAAAGCCGGCATCCAGTGTCTTTGAGTTTTTCCGCATGAAGTCGCTGGATTCCGGCGTACGCCGGAATGACGGCGGTTACATGTCGTGCTTGTTGAGCTCGAAATCGAGCGCCTTGTACTGCTTCCAGCGTTCGCGCAGCGGTTCGCGCGCGGCCGGGTCGGCGGGGACGACCTCGAGGATGCGTTCGCACGGGTTCAGCCACACGTCGTCGCGCAGGTTGATCACCAGCGGGCGCGATGCGGCGTCGGCGTCGGGCGCGGCGATCAGGATCGGCGCTTCGTCCTCGTCTTCGTCCATGCCGGCGATTTGATGCGGCAGGTACTCGTCCGGGTCGAACGACCACAGCAAGTCGTCGATTTCCTCGGCCTGGGCCCTGTCGCGCGCCAGGATCAGCGTCGGCTGGCTCGCCGCGTGCGCGCGCTTGGCCAGTTCGCACACCAGCAGCAGCGGCTTCTCGAGGAAGCGCGGCTTGGCGATCAGGTAGAAGTCGGCACGGGGCATCAGCGTTCTCGTCGGCGATTCGCGCAAGCGCGCATCAGGCAACGCGATCCAGCAGCCATTGGGTCAGCAGGCCGACCGGGCGGCCGGTCGCCATCGCGTGCTTGCCGCTGCCGTTGGCGCTGCCGGCGATGTCGAGGTGCGCCCAGCGCTGGCCTTCGGTGAAGCGCGACAGGAAGCAGCCGGCGGTGATCGCGCCGCCCCAGCGGCCGCCGATGTTGTAGACGTCGGCGAAGCTGGAATCGAGCAGCGACTGGTATTCGTCCCACAGCGGCAGGCGCCAGGCGCGGTCGTGGACGTGTTCGCCGGCGGCGAGCAGTTCGTCGCTGAGGTCGTCGTGCTTGCTCATCAGGCCGGTGGCGAAATGGCCGAGCGCGACCACGCAGGCGCCGGTCAGCGTCGCCACGTCGATCAGCGCCGCAGGCGAAAAGCGTTCGGCGTAGGTCAGCGCGTCGCACAGGATCAGGCGGCCTTCGGCGTCGGTGTTGCCGACTTCGATGGTCTTGCCGGACATCGAGGTGATCACGTCGCTGGGGCGGTACGCGTTGCCGTCGATCGCGTTCTCGACCGCCGGCACGATCGCGACGAGGTTGAGCGGCAACCGCATCTTCACCGCGGCGACGAAGCTGCCGAGCACGGTGGCGCCGCCGCACATGTCGTACTTCATTTCCTCGATGCCGCCTTGCGTCTTCAAATTGACGCCGCCGGTGTCGAAGGTGATGCCCTTGCCGACGAGGACGTAGGGCTTGGCGTCGCCGCCGCCATCGTGCTTCAACACGATGAAGCGCGGGCGGTTGGCCGAGCCGCGCGCCACGGCGAGCAGCGAGCCCATGCCCAGCGCTTCCATCTGCGCCTCGTCGAGGATGTCGGCCTGGGCGCCGTTGTCGGCGGCGAACCGCCGCGCCTGTTCGGCGAGGAACGCCGGGGTGCACACGTTCGGCGGCAGGTTGCCGAGATCGCGCGCGAACTTGACGCCTTCGGCAATCGCCACGCCCTGTGCCAGCGCGTCCGCGCCGTTGTTGTCGGAAGCGGGGCCGGCAATCGCCAGCGTTTCGAGGCCGGCCTCGTCGGCCTTCTTCCTGCCGAAGGTCGCGGTGTAGCGGTACAGCGCGTGGTCGGCGGCCTTGACCGCTTCGCGCAGGTTCCAGCCATGCGGGCGGCCGGGCACTTCCAGTTCGCTCAAGGTCAACAATGCGCTGTGCGATGGGCCGGTCTTGAGCGCGCGGGCGGCGTCGGCGACGGCTTTCAGGTAGTGCGGCGCGCCGAACTTGTCCGCATCGCCGAGGCCGACCAGGAGCACGCGCGGCGCGGCCACGCCGGGCAGGTCGTACAGGAACTGGACCTTGCCGGCCTTGCCGCTGGCGTCGCCGCGGGCGAGCAGGGCGCTCAACTTGCCGCCGCAGGCCGCGTCGATCGATTGCGCGGCGGGGGAGAGGCGGTTGTCGGCGAACGCGCCGACGACGACGCAGTCGAATGCCGCGCTGGCGGCGGCGTCTTCGTTGAGCAGGTAATGCAGGGCCATTGGGACTGGGTTCCGGATGCGGTCGGGCAGGGAAGGTACAATCGCCGGCCGGAAAGGCCAGCAGACGAATCCGAGATTCTACCAAGCCCAGATGCCCAAGCTCGATCGCTACCTGTTCGGCGAATTCGCCCAGTCGTTCCTCGCCACCCTGATCGTGCTGCTGGTCGTGAGCGTGGGCGGGGTCATGGCCGACCTGCTCGGGCAGATCGCCGAGGGCAAGATTCCGGCCGCGCTGATGCTGTCGCAGATGGGCCTGCACCTGCTGACCTACGTGCCGGTGTACGTGCTGCCGCTGGCGCTGATGCTCGGCCTGCTGCTGGCCTTCGCCCGTCTGTACCGCGATTCGGAAATGGCGGTGATCACCTCGATCGGGGTCGGCCCGAAGCGCCTGCTGCGCCCGTTCCTGTGGCTGGTGCTGCCGGTGGTGCTGGTGATCGGGACGATGTCGATCTGGGTCGGGCCGTGGGCCGACCGCACCTCGGACGCGATGATCAAGGCCGCCAACCGCAGCCTGATCGTCGCTGGCCTCGAAGCGGGCAAGTTCACCACGCTCGGCAACGGCAGCGTGGTCTACATCAGCGGCCTGTCCGACGATGGCCGCAAGATGCACAAGGTGTTCATGCAGCGCCAGCAGCGCGACCGCCTCGACGTGGTCACCGCCGACCATGGCCAGTTGCTCCTGGACGACCGGGATGCGGGCCGTTACCTGCAGCTCGAGCAGGGCTACCGGGTCGAAGGTCCGGTCGAAGGCGGCCTCGAATTCCATCTGGCGAAATTCGCCCGCTCGGAAATGGCGATGGCGGAACCGACCGACAAGAAGCACATCGACAACGACCCGGCGCTGCTGCCGACCGGGCAATTGCTGCACGACCCGCGCAAGGAGGCCAACGCGCAATTCCATGCGCGCATCACCCCGCCGCTGCTGGCGCTGGGCTTCGCCCTGCTGACCTTGCCGCTGTCGCGCAGTTCGCCGCGGCAGGCGCGCTACGGGCGGATGATGCTCGGCTTCCTCGCCTATCTGGTCGGCATGCTGATGATGAACAACGGCGTCAATGCGCTGACCAACGGCAAGATCCCGGCGCATGCCGGCCTGTGGTGGCTGAGCCTGCCGCTGCTGGCGTTCGCGACCTGGTGGTATTTCCGCGACGGGCGCCTGTCGCGTCCGGGCAACGCCGGGACGGCACGCGCATGA
Organism: Lysobacterales bacterium; assembly: GCA_015655355.1. Classification (GTDB taxonomy): domain Bacteria; phylum Pseudomonadota; class Gammaproteobacteria; order Xanthomonadales; family Xanthomonadaceae; genus Pseudoxanthomonas_A. The sequence continues at coordinate 60,739 of JAATFG010000111.1, read as the reverse complement.
TCCGGCTGGTCCCGAAACTGCACGACACCTACGTCGGCAAGGCCATCGTCGTCACCGTGCTGCTGGTGTGGTCGGTGCTGGTCGGCCTGGACGCGATGCAGACCTTGGCCGGCGAGCTGAAGAACCTCGGCCACGGCTACACCTTCGGCCATGCGCTGGTCTACGTGCTCTACACCGTGCCGCGCCGCGCCTACACCCTGTTCCCGAACGCGGCGGTGATCGGCGCGCTGATGGGCCTGGGTCAGCTCGCCGCCAGTTCCGAACTGACCGCATTGCGCGCGATCGGCCTGTCGCGCATGCGCCTGACCGTGTCGGTGATGCTGACCCTCGGCCTGCTCACCGCGCTGATGATGGCCGGCATGGAGACGGTCGGCGCGTGGGGCCAGATCCAGGCGCAGAACGTCAAGCTTTCCTCGCGTTACGGCGACGTCGCGGTGGCGCGCTATTCGGGCATGTGGGCGCGCGAGGGCAACGTGTTCCTCAATGCCGCCAGCGGCGAGGAGGTCAAGCGCGACGGCAAGGATTCGCTGCTGCTGCACGACGTGCGCTTGTACCAGGTCGGCGACGACAGCCGGCTGGATTCGATCACCCACGCCGCCAGCGCCGAGCACGTCAGCGGCGGCTGGCGCCTGCAGGACGTCAGCAAGCTCGACTTCGGGCCGGATTCGGTGCGGCAGAGCACGCTGCCGCAGCAGGAATGGCAGTCCAGGCTGGACCCGCAGACGCTCGCGGTCGGCCTGGCCAATCCGACCTACATGGCGGCGAGCGATCTGTCGCGCAACATCGATTACCGCCGCCGCAACGAACTGGATGCGCGCGATTACGAGCAATCGTTCTGGAGCCGCGTGTTCTACCCGCTCAACGTGCTGGCGCTGTGCCTGGCCGCGATCCCGTTCGCGTTCGGCAACCTGCGCAGCGGCGGTGCCGGCAAGCGCCTGTTCTACGGGGTGTTGTTCGCGCTGGGGTTCTGGTTGCTGCAGACCATGTGCGGCAAGGCCGCCAGCGCCTTCCGCGTCGACTACCGCATCGCCTACGTGCTGCCGCCGGTGCTGACCTTGCTGACCTCGTGGTGGATTTTCCGCAAGCGCGACGAATAGCGCGTCTCTAGGCGCGGCGCAGCAGGCGCGTGCCGCTCAGGCGATCGTGCAGCGCGAGCTTGTCCCGGTCGAAAAACGCCCAGATGAAGCCAAGCCCGCCCGCGAACATCGACACGCTGCCGAGCGCATAGCGCAGCCACAGCGCGCGCCACGTCAACGCGCCATCCGCGACGACGCGCAATTTCCACGGACGCATGCCCAGCGTCTGTCCGCCGCGCTTCCAGCTGATCGTCGCGTACAGGCCGGTGACCGCCCACATAGCGCTGAACTCGCCGAAGCCGAGCCAGCCGCCAAGCACGGCGTCGCGATGCAGCACGGTGAACACCGCCGCGACGATGAACCACAGGCCGAAGGCGGGGAAGAAGTCGTAGACCAGCGCGCACAGGCGCCAGCCGAGCAAGGTGCGCGGCTTCGTGCCGGCTTCGATGAGGATTTCGCCCATGCACGCAGCATAATTGAGCGATGAGCCGCGCCACACCCGCCGAACGTCGCGAACGCATGATGCACCTGCCGCCGGTGGCGGAGGCGGACAAGCGCGACATCGAGGCGTTCATCGACGCGATCTGGGCCGAACACGGCTCCGCGCCGGCGACGCAGGCCAGCTATCGCCGCGACCTCGAAGGCTATGCGCGCTGGGCGCGCGCGCCTGCGGGCGCCCGGCTGACCGGGCCGGAGTCTGCGCGAGCGCGTGCAGCCGCGCCACGCAGGGCATCGCTGATTTCGGCGCAACGCAGCGACCTGTTCGACTACCTGCAATGGCGCGCGCAGCAGGGCTATTCGCCGAAAAGCACCGCGCGGCTGTTGTCGGCGCTGCGCGCGTTCTATGCGTGGGCGGCGCGGCGCGGCCTGCGCGCCGACGATCCGACCGCCTTGCTGGACGCGCCCAGGCTGCCGCGTTCGCTGCCGAAGGCCGTCAGCGAAACCCAGATCGATGCGCTGCTCGCCGCGGCGGACATTGCCACGCCGCTGGGCCTGCGCGACCGCGCGATGCTGGAACTGATGTACGCCGCCGGCCTGCGCGTCAGCGAACTGGTGACCTTGCCGACGACCGCGGTCAACCTGCGCGCCGGCGTGCTGCGCGTCACCGGCAAGGGCAGCAAGGAGCGGCTGATGCCGCTGGGCGAGGAATCGCAGCACTGGCTGCAGCGCTACCTGGACGAGGCGCGGCCGCCGCTTGCCGGCAAGGGCAATCCGCCGCACCTGTTCGTCAATCCCGACAGATCGGCGCCGACCCGCCAGCAATTCTGGGGACTGGTGAAGAAATACGCCGCTGCGGCCGGCATCGACCCGGCGAAGATTTCGCCGCACGGCCTGCGCCACAGCTTCGCCACCCACTTGCTCAACCACGGCGCTGATTTGCGCGTGCTGCAGATGCTGCTCGGCCATGCATCGCTTTCGACCACGCAGATCTACACCCTGGTCGCGCGCGAGCAATTGCAGAAGTTGCATGCGAAGCATCATCCGCGAGGGTGAGACCGGTTCGTCGTTCCGGCAAAAGCCGGAACCCAGCGACTTTGCGCGATGCAGGCGATGCTTCCGATGAAAGTCGCCGGTTCCCGGCTTTCGCCGGGATGACGGCAAAACCACTGCGGTCACGGAGCGGCCCGCGCCGATGTGCGAAAATGCCGGCGAATTCAACCATTCGGGAAAGTCCATGAAGCGCCTGTTCCTTGCCGCCGCGCTGAGCGGTTTCAGCCTCGCCGCCTGCGGCCAGCAACCGGCTGCCGCACCGAAGGCCGTGGCGCAAGCGCCGGCCAGTGCCGCCGCGAAAGCCGCCGGCAGCAACGACGCGGCTGCCGCTGCCAACGTGCGCGCGGCGCTGGGCAAGCTGAACGGCAACGTGCAGGTCACCTACATCGGTGCTTCGCCGATGCCGGGCTTCCGCGAAGTGATCGCCAGCGGCCAGCTGATCTACGTCAGCGAAGATGGCCGCTACCTGATGGAAGGCACCGTGCTCGACCTCCAGGACGGCGGCGAGCTGTCCTCGGGCAGTCCGGCGCTGGCCAAGTACCGCGCCGCGCAACTGGCGCAGGTGCCGAAGGCGCAGCGCATCGTGTTCGCGCCGCCGAACCCGAAATACACGATCAGCGTCTTCACCGACGTCGAATGCGGCTACTGCCGCAAGCTGCACAGCCAGATCGCCGAGTACAACAAGCAGGGCATCGCGGTCGAATACCTGGCGTGGCCGCGCGCCGGCCTCGGCGGCGAGAACGAGGCGGAAATGGTCTCGGTGTGGTGCGCGCCCGATCCGAAGCAGGCGCTGACCGACGCCAAGAGCGACAAGCCGGTGCCGCAGCGCAGCTGCAAGAGCCCGGTCGCCGACGAATACAAGCTCGGCCAGCGCCTTGGCATCGGGGGCACGCCGGCGATCTTCACCGCCGACGGTAGCCAGATCGGCGGCTACCTGCCGCCGGCGCAGATGCGTGCGGCGCTCGACCAGATGGCGGCGAAGAACAACTGAACCTGCGATCGGCGATTCGTTGATCGGTCGCGCTGCGACGCGCCCATTGCCGCGGCACCGGCAACAGGGTCGCGGCGCGTTACAATAACCAGCCCGCCAGACCTCACGGTTCGGACATGATCGTCCTCGAAGGCCGCCCGGCCTTGTCGCAGTTCCGCCTTGCCCGGCTTGAAGCCAAGCTCCAGCAGATCGTCCCTTCGCTGCGCATCCGCGGCGCGTGGCATGTCTATTTCGTCCAGCCCGAAGGCGATGCCGATGTCGATCGTGCCGCATTGCTGCGCATCCTGCAGGCCAACGACGGCGACGCCCCGCTCGAATCCGGCAGCACCACGCGCTACGTGGTGCCGCGCCTCGGCACGCAGTCGCCGTGGGCGAGCAAGGCGACCGAACTGCTGCGCGGCGCCGGGCTGAAAGTGGCGCGCGTCGAGCGCGGCACGCGCATCGACCTCGAAGGCCTCGCGTCCATCGCCGATGAAAGCCGCGCCGCGCTGCTGCGCGCGCTGCACGATCCGATGACGCAATCGTTGTTGGCGTCGAAGGACGATGCGGCCAGGCTGTTCACTGCCTTGCCGCGCGGCGAACTGGAACGGATCAAGATCGCCGACCTGAAGGCGGCGAACGCGCGCCTGGGCCTTGCGCTTGCCGACGATGAAATCGACTACCTGTGCCAGCGCTACGCCGAACTCGGCCGCGATCCGAGCGACGTCGAGCTGATGATGTTCGCGCAAGCCAATTCCGAGCATTGCCGGCACAAGATTTTCAACGCGAGCTGGACCATCGACGGACACGACGAAGAACAGTCGCTGTTCCGCATGATCAAGAACACCCACCAGCACACGCCGCAGCACACGCTGTCCGCGTACAGCGACAACGCGGCGGTGGTCGAAGGGTTCCCGGCGGCGCGTTTCCGCCCCGACGAAAACGGCAAATACCGCGCCGAACCCGTGCTCGATTCGGCGTTCGCGATCAAGGTCGAAACCCACAACCACCCGACCGCGATCGCGCCGTTCCCCGGCGCCTCGACCGGCGCCGGAGGCGAGATCCGCGACGAAGGCGCCACCGGCCGCGGCGGCAAGCCGAAGGCCGGGTTGACCGGTTTCAGCGTCTCGCACCTGCGCATCCCGACCTTGCCGCAGCCGTGGGAAGGCGAACGCGCGCTCAACCCGCGCATGGCCTCGGCGTTCGAGATCATGCTCGACGGCCCGCTCGGCGGGGCGGCGTTCAACAACGAATTCGGCCGGCCGAACCTGCTCGGGTATTTCCGCAGTTTCGAGTTGCAGGAAGCACGGGCTTCCGATGGAAGTGTCCTGACGCGCGCCTACGACAAGCCGATCATGCTCGCCGGCGGCCTCGGCGCGATCGACCGCGTGCAAGTCGAGAAGAAGCGCTTGCAGCCGGGCGATGCGGTGATCGTGCTCGGTGGCCCGGCGATGCTGATCGGCCTCGGCGGCGGCGCGGCGTCTTCCGTTGCTTCGGGCGACAGTGCCGAAGACCTCGATTTCGCCAGCGTCCAGCGCGAAAACCCGGAAATGGAGCGGCGCTGCCAGGAAGTGATCGACCGCTGCGTTGCGTTCGGCGAGAACAACCCGATCCGCTGGTTCCATGACGTCGGCGCCGGCGGTCTGTCGAATGCGATTCCCGAACTGCTGCACGACTCCGCGGTCGGCGGCATCATCGATCTGGGCAAGGTGCCGAGCGACGACCCGTCGCTGTCGCCGCTGGAACTGTGGTGCAACGAATCGCAGGAGCGTTACGTGCTCGGCGTGCCGCAGGACCGCTTGCAGGAGTTTGCGGAGATTTGCGCGCGCGAGCGTTGCCCGTTCGCCGCGGTCGGCGTGGCGACGGAGGAAGAAAGATTGATCGTCGGATTCGGAGTCCTTCCCCCGCAAGCGGGAGAGGGAGTCGATCTGCCGATCGACCTGCCGATGGACGTGCTGTTCGGCAAGGCGCCGAAGATGCACCGCGATACCGCGCATCCGCAGCCGCCGAAATGGCCGGCGCTGAAAACCGCGGGCATCGACGTGCACGAGGCCGGCCTGCGCGTGCTCGCGCATCCGACCGTCGCGGCGAAAATGTTCCTGATCACCATCGGCGACCGCAGCGTCGGCGGCCTCACCGCGCGCGACCAGCTGGTCGGCCCGTGGCAGTTGCCGGTCGCCGATTGCGCGATCACGCTGTCCGGCTACGACACCTTCGCCGGCGAGGCGATGAGCATCGGCGAACGCACGCCGCTGGCGCTGCTCGACGCCGCCGCGTCCGCGCGCATGGCGGTCGGCGAAGCGATCACCAATCTGTGCGCCGCGCCGGTCGATGAGCTTGCGCGGATCAAGCTCAGCGCGAACTGGATGGCCGCCGCCGGTTTCGAGGGCGAAGACGCGCTGCTGTTCGACGCGGTGCGCGCGGTCGGCATGGAACTGTGCCCGCAGCTCGACCTGAGCATCCCGGTCGGCAAGGATTCGCTGTCGATGCAGGGGCAGTGGCAGGCCAACGGCGAAGCGCACAAGAGCGTGTCGCCGGTGTCGCTGATCGTGTCCGCGTTCGCGCCGGTCAATGATGTGCGCAAGCAATTGACGCCGTTGCTGGCGCGCGACGAGGAAAGCGAGCTGTGGCTGATCGGCCTCGGCGCGGGCAAGAAGCGCCTCGGCGGGTCGATCCTGTCGCAAGTGTTTGTCGATGCGAGCGGCGCTGCGCTGCCCGCGTTCGGCGGCGAGGTGCCGGATCTCGACAACGCCGAGCGCCTGCGCGATTTCTTCGAGCTGATCCGCGAGGCGCGCGACACCGGCCTGCTGCTGGCCTACCACGACCGCAGCGACGGCGGCGCGTTCGCCACGCTGGCGGAAATGGCGTTCGCCTCGCACCTCGGCCTCGACATCAATCTCGACGGCTGGGGCGAAGACCCGTTCCGCACCCTGTTCGCCGAAGAGCTCGGCGCGATCGTGCAGGTCGCCAACGAGGACCGCGCCGCGTTCGCCGACCTGGTCGAGAAGCACGCGCTGACCGAATGCGCGCAGCGCATCGCGCGGCCGACGACTGCGCCGGTGGTGCGCGTGCTGCATCAGGATGCGACGATCGCGCAGTGGAAGTGGGAAGAGCTGTTCGACGCGTGGTGGTCGGTCAGCCACGCGATGCAGAAGCTGCGCGACAACCCGGAAACCGCGGACAGCGAGCGCGAGCTCGCGCGCAACTTCGCCGCGCCGGGCATCAAGCCGAAGCTGGGTTTCGATGTGCGGCACGACGTCGCCGCGCCGTACATCGTGCTCGGCGCCAAGCCGAAGGTCGCGATCCTGCGCGAGCAGGGCGTCAATTCGCACGTCGAAACCGCGTGGAATTTCACCCGCGCCGGCTTCGAGGCGTTCGACGTGCACATGAGCGACCTGATCGCCGGCCGGGTGAAGCTCGACGATTTCGCCGGCTTCGCCGCCTGCGGTGGTTTCAGCTACGGCGACGTGCTCGGCGCCGGCCGCGGCTGGGCCACGTCGATCCTCGAACGCGCGCAGTTGCGCGAGCAGTTCGCGCGATTCTTCGCCCGCGCCGACACCTTCAGCATCGGCATCTGCAACGGTTGCCAGATGATGAGCCAGTTGAAGGACATCATTCCCGGCGCGGCGCATTGGCCGCAATTCCTGCGCAATCGCAGCGAGCAGTTCGAGGGCCGCACCGTGCAGCTGGAAGTGCTCGATTCGCCGTCGATCTTCCTGCAGGGCATGGCCGGTTCGCGCATTCCGGTCGCGTTGGCGCATGGCGAAGGCCGCGCCGAATTCGCGGATGACGCGGACAAGGCGAGGGCGAAAATCGCGCTGCGTTTCGTCGATGGCGACGGCAGCGTGGCGACGCGCTATCCGCTCAATCCGAACGGTTCGCCGGATGGCATCACCGGCCTTGCGTCCGACGATGGCCGCGCGCTGATCCTGATGCCGCATCCGGAGCGCACGCCGCGCGCGGCGAACATGAGTTACCGTCCGCACGACTGGGAAGGAGATTCGCCATGGCAGCGCATGTTCGGCAACGCGCGCAAATGGGTGGGCTGACCCAAGGATCCGTGCCCGAAGGAAGCCTGTGACCATCGCGACCGAGCTGCCCGTCATCCTGTTGCCCGTCGGCGTTGACGACGACGCGCTGGATGCCTGTCTCGGCGCGCTGGACGCGGGCACGCCGGCCGGCGCGCGCCTCTGGATCACCGACGATGCGCAGGCCGGGCCGCGCGCGAAAGCGATCATCGAGCGCTGGCTGCAGCGCACGAAGTTGCGCGCCGACTACACCCGCCGCCAGCGCGGCATCGGCGAAGTCGCGCACGTCGATGAAATGCTCAAGGCCTGCGCGGGCCTGGACGTGGTCGTGCTCGCGGCCGATGCGCAACCGTTGCCGGGCTGGTTGCAGGAACTGGCCGCGTGCCTGGCGCGCGATGCCTCGATCGCCAGCGCGACGCCGTGGTGCAACGTCGGTGAAACCTGCGCGTGGCCGCGTCTCGGCGAGATCAACGACGTGCCGGCCGATTTCGTGCGGATGGCGCAGGCCTGTGCGGCGATGCCGCCGCTGCACCTGGAATTGCCGGCGGCGATCGATCATGCGGTCGCCTTGCGCGCGACGGCGCGGCAGAAGGCCGGCGGTCTCGATACCGACACGTTCGCGTCGTGGTACGCGGCGCTGATCGATCTGTCGCAACGCCTCGCCGGCCTCGGCTGGCGCAATGCGCTGTGCGAAACCGCGTTCGTCGCCCGCGGCGGCGAGGGCGGCCCGCGCGGCGGCGACATGGACGCGCTCGCGGTGCGCTGGCCGGCGTGGAATGCGCGCATGGCGCAGTTCCTGATGGACGATCCACTGCGCGCCGCGCGCACGCAACTCGAAGACGCGTACCGGCAAGCCGATGCGGGAAGGCAGCATGACCTTTTCGGATGACGCCATCGCCATCGCCGTCGTCGTCGTCAGCCACCAGAGCGCGGCGACGATCGACGAATGCCTGTGCCGCCTGCGCGCCGCGCGCGACGTCGCCGAGATCCGCGTGGTCGACAACGATTCGCAGGACGGCACGCTCGACATCATCCAGCGCCATTGCGCGCTCGATCCGCGCATGCGCTTCATCGGCAATCCCGACAATCCCGGCTTCGCCATCGCCTGCAACCAGGGCGCGCGCGAAACCCATGCGCCGTGGCTTGCGTTCGTCAATCCCGACCTGCTGGTCGATGCCGACACGCTGGCGAAATTGCGTATACGTGCACTGCAATCCGATGCCGACCTGCTCGGCGTCGAGCTGGTCGACGAACACGGTCGCTGCGATGCCGCCGCGCGCCGGCGCGATCCGGATTTCGCGGCGATGCTCAGATCCTTCGCCGCGACCAGGCTGGCGGTGCCGCGCAGCGAGGGCGTGGCGACGCAGCCGGTCGATGCGGTTTCCGGCGCGCTGATGCTGACGCCGCGCGCACTGTTCGACGACCTGCGCGGCTTCGACGAAGGCTACCGCCTGCACGTCGAGGACCTCGACCTGTGCCGTCGCGCACGCGCGCTGGGCGCGACCGTCGCCGTCGCCAACGACGTGCGCGTGTTGCATTACCGCGGCGTCTCCAGCCATTCAAGGCCCGTGTTCGTCGAATGGCACAAGCACCGCGGCCTGTGGCGCTACTGGCGCAAGTTCGATGCCGGCAAGCACGGCATATCGGCGAATGTCGGCGTGTTCGCGCTGATCTGGCTGCGGTTTCCGCTGGCGATGCTGGCCGCCTTGCTGAAATGACAATGACGCGTCCGCCGAGGCGTGCAGACAACAGGTTGACTGGAGTAGGCTGTCGCCAATTTCCACGGGCAGGAGAAGCTCCATGTCGTTGCGTCATCTTTTGGTTGGCACGTGCTTGCTGCTGGTGGCCGGTTCGGCGGCGTCGCAGTCGCTGGGTTCCGGTTTGCTGAAGTCGCTCGGCGGCAAGGAAACGACGCCAGCGGCGACCCAGAGCAGCGGTGCCGGTGGTTTGTTGTCTTCGCTCGGCGGTGGCGCATCGTTGCCGGCGCTCAGCGGCGACAACGCCAGCAATGCCGCCGGCGTGGTCACCTACTGCGCGAAGAACAACTATCTCAATGCCAATGCCGCCGCCACGTTGAAGGACAAGCTGCTGGCCAAGGCCGGCCTGCAACCGGCGCAGGCGGAACAGGACCCCGGCTACCAGAGCGGCCTGCAAGGCTTGTTGACCGGCAGCGACGGGCAGGCGACCGACCTCAAGAGCGTCGCCGGCAAGCTCAAGGGCAAGGCCAAGGACAAGGTGACCAAGCAGGCCTGCGGCTACGTGCTGGACAACGCCGGCAAGCTGATCTGACCAGACGCGCGCATCCGTTGCCGCGGATGCGCGCATTCTTCGCGGAGAACGGCATGTATCGCGACATCGTGCGCATGGGCGAAAAGGTGTTGTTGCAGGTGGCCGAGCCGGTCGAGCATTTCGGCAGCGGCGAATTGCGCGACCTGGCCGGCGACATGTTCGAGACGATGCAGAAAGCCGGCGGCGTCGGCCTCGCCGCGCCGCAGATCGCGCTGGGCAAGCGCGCGATCGTGTTCGGTTTCGAGCGCAGCGAGCGTTATCCCGATGCGCCGCCGGTGCCGTTGACCGCGTTGTTCAATCCGCTGATCGAGCCTCTGTCGGACGAGATGGAGGATGGCTGGGAAGGTTGCCTGTCGATTCCCGGTTTGCGCGCGGTGATCCCGCGCTTCAAGCGCATCCGCTACACGGGCTTCGACGTCGAAGGCAAGCGCATCGAGTGCGAAGCCGAAGGTTTCCATGCGCGCGTGGTGCAGCACGAAGTCGATCACCTCGACGGCATCTTGTATCCGTCGAGGATCAGGGATTTCAGTACCTTCGGTTTCACCGACGTGCTGTTTCCCGAGATCGGTGCGGGCAAGTGATCAGCGGTACTTGTTGATCTCGTCGCGCAGCCTGCGTGCTTCGACCGCGGCCGCTTCGCGATAGTCGTCGTCCTTCGAGGCATACAGGATCGCGCGCGACGAGCTGACCATCAGGCCGGTGCCATGCGCATTCTTCGCGTTGTTCACGACCGCTTCGACATCGCCGCCTTGCGCACCGACGCCCGGCACGAGGAAGGGAATCTCGTCGCCGACGATGGCGCGGATTTCCTTCAACTGTTGCGGCCAGGTCGCGCCGGTCACGAGGCAGCAATTGCCGTGCGTGTTCCATTCTCTGGCGATTTTCCGCGCGACATGCTGGTACAGCGGCTTGCGCATGTCGTCGTCTTCGGCGATCAAATCCTGCAAGTCGCCGGCGCCGGGATTCGAGGTGCGGCACAGCAGCACCACGCCCTTGTCGGCGCAATCGAGGAACGGCTGCGCCGAATCGCGGCCCATGTACGGGTTCACCGTGACCGCGTCCGCTGCGTAGCGGCGGAACGCTTCGTGCACGTACTGCTGCGCGGTGCTGCCGATGTCGCCGCGCTTGGCATCGAGGATCACCGGCACGCCCGGATGCTTTTCGTGGATGTGCGTGATCAGGCGCTGCAATGCGTCTTCGGCCGCATGCGCGGCGAAGTAGGCGATCTGCGGCTTGAACGCGCAGGCGTATTCGGCGGTGGCGTCGGCGATGTCGCGGCAGAAGGCGAAGATCGCGTCTTCGTCGTGCGCGAACTTCGCCGGAAACCTTGACGGCTCCGGGTCGAGGCCGACGCAGACCAGCGAATCCGCGTTTTGCCAGCGAGCCTGCAATGTCCGGATGAAGGAAGTCGTCATGCAGAAGTGCTTTCAAGTGAGGATGATGGGTTCGCCGTTCGTGACCACGACGGTGTGCTCGAACTGAGCACCGAAACCCTTGCGGCAAACCATCGACCAGCCATCGTCCAGTTCGTTGGCATGGGTGCAGTGGGTGGACAGGAAGGGCTCGACGGTAATCACCATCCCTTCGTGCAACCGGCGCGTGTCGCGTGGATCATAGTGGCTGGGAATCGAGCCGGGCGCCTCGTGCAGAGCGCGGCCGACGCCGTGGCTTTGCAGGTTGCGGATGATGCGGAAACCACGACGCGCGGCCACGACTTCTACAGTGCGGCCGATCCGGTTGATCAGGTCGCCGGCGCGCAGTTGCGCGACAGCCGCATCGCGTGCTTCGCGGGTCGCATCGAGCAGCCGCTGTTGCCGCTCGTTGGCCTTGCCGACCACGAAGCTGGCGCCCGTGTCGCCGAAATAGCCGTCCAGTTCCGCCGAGACGTCAATGTTGACGAGGTCGCCATCGTGGAACGGAGTGTCGTCGGGAATGCCGTGGGCCACAACGGCGTTCACGCTGATGCAGGTGGTGGCAGGAAAGCCGTAGGTCAGGGCGGGCGCTGGGTGGGCGCCCGCCTCCTGCATCCAGCGTGTGGCCAATGCATCCAGTTCGCGCGGGGTGCGGCCGACGATGGCCTGTTCGCGCATCTTGGTGAGGATGTCGGCAACCAAGGCCCCGGCGCGCTTGAGGCCTTCGAGTTCATCGATGTTCCGGATCGTCATGGGTTGCCTCCAAGCCTGGTGTGTAGGGGCGATTACTTTCGCGCCATGGGATTCCGGATTACTTCAGCGCCTTGAAGCGCAGACGATGCGGCTGCGCGCCTTCGACACCCATGCGGCGCTTCTTGTCCTGCTCGTATTCGCGATAGTTGCCCTGGAAGAACTCGACGTGCGAATCGCCCTCGAAGGCGAGGATGTGGGTGGCGATGCGGTCGAGGAACCAGCGGTCGTGCGAAATGACGAAGGTGTTGCCGGGGAATTCCAGCAGCGCGTCTTCGAGCGCGCGCAGGGTTTCGATGTCGAGATCGTTTGAGGGTTCGTCGAGCAGCAATACGTTGCCGCCTTGCAGCAGGGTCTTGGCCATGTGCAGGCGGCCGCGTTCGCCGCCGGACAGTGAACCGACGATCTTCTGCTGATCCTGGCCCTTGAAGTTGAAGCGGCCGATGTAGGCGCGTGACTGGATTTCCACGCCGTTGATGTTGAGGATGTCGAGGCCGCCGGACACTTCCTGGAACACGCTGTGGTTGCCTTCCAGCTTGTCGCGGCTCTGGTCGACGTAGGCCAGCTTCACGGTCGGGCCGATGTTGATCGTGCCCGAATCCGGTTTTTCCGCGCCGGTGATCATCTTGAACAGCGTCGACTTGCCCGCGCCGTTCGGGCCGATGATGCCGACGATGGCGCCGGCCGGCACGAGGAAGCTCAAATCGTCGATCAGCAGGCGGTCGTTGAACTTCTTGCTGACGTTCTTGAACTCGATCACCGAATTGCCCAGGCGTTCGCCCGGCGGAATGAAGATTTCATTCGTCTCGTTGCGGCGCTGGTAATCGACCGACTGCAATTCTTCCAGCCGCTGCAGGCGTGCCTTGCCCTTGGAACGGCCGCCCTTCGCGTTCTGCCGCGACCATTCCAGTTCCTTCTGGATGGCTTTCTGGCGGGCTTTTTCCTGGTTGTCTTCCTGCTTGAGGCGCTCGTCCTTCTGGGTCAGCCAGTCGGTGTAGTTGCCCTTCCACGGGATGCCGCGGCCGCGGTCGAGTTCGAGGATCCACTCGGCGGCGTTGTCGAGGAAGTAGCGGTCATGGGTGACGGCGACGACGGTGCCGGTGTAGCGGGCGAGGAACTGTTCCAGCCATTCGACGGATTCTGCGTCGAGGTGGTTGGTCGGTTCGTCGAGCAGCAGCATGTCCGGTTTCTGCAGCAGCAGGCGGCACAGCGCTACGCGGCGCTTTTCGCCACCGGAGAGCTTGCCGACGATCGCCTCCCACGGCGGCAGGCGCAGTGCGTCGGCGGCGACGTCAAGCTGTTGTTCGACGGTGTGCGCGTCATTCGTCGCGAGGATCGCTTCGAGCCGCGCCTGTTCGGCGGCGAGCTTGTCGAAGTCGGCGTTCTCGTCGGCATACGCGGCGTACACCGCATCCAGCGCAGCCTGCGCCTGCAGCACTTCACCGACGCCTTCTTCCACCGCTTCGCGCACGGTCTTGTTCGGGTCGATCTCCGGCTCCTGCGCCAGATAGCCGACCTTGATGCCCGGCTGCGGGCGCGCCTCGCCTTCGTAATCCTTGTCGACGCCGGCCATGATCTTCAGCACCGTGGACTTGCCGGCGCCGTTGAGGCCGAGCAGGCCGATCTTGGCGCCGGGGAAGAAGGACAGGCTGATGTCCTTGATGATCTGGCGCTTCGGCGGCACGGTCTTGCTGACGCCGTTCATGGTGTAGATGTATTGCGAGGACATGCGTCAAGGCTCCGTGCCCGGCGCTGCAACCAGCGCGGACTGTGACGTGATTCGAGATTCGCGAATTATACCTAGGGGTATTGCTTGCCGCTCGCTAAACTTCACCTCAACCGAATTCGCCTTGGAAACCGCCTGTTCAGTTTCGATGGCGCAGATTTGATTCCGCCACACAGACGACCCCCGGAGGGGTTACTCCCATGCGTTACCTCGCTTCGCTCATTACCGGTTTGGTGCTTGCCGCTGGCGTCGCCGCTTCTCCGGCGATGGCTCACGACCACGATAACGACCATCACCATCGCGGCAACGGTGGTCAGGGTTACAACCAGGGCCATCAGGGTTACGGCCATGGCCAGGCGCCGCATGGCGGTTACGGCCCGGCACCGGCGCACATGTATCCGGGCTACGCCCGCTACGGCTGGCCGCAGGGCCAGGCGCCGCACTACCACCCGCTGCCGCCGCGCCCGATCGTCTACCGTGCGCCGCCGCGCCCGGGCTACTGGTCGGTTGGCGCGCGCTACTACGATCGGGGCTACGCTCCGACCGTGGTGGTGCAGGACTACGGCGACTACGGCCTGCTGCCGCCGCCCCCGGGTTACGGCTGGCGTCGCAGCCCGGTCGGCGACTTCATCCTCGTCGCTGCCGCCACCGGCATCATCACCGACATCCTGTTGCATCACTGAAGTTTCAACTTGCAGTGATGACGGAAGGGAAACGCGCCGCAAGGCGCGTTTCTTTTGGTCGGCGCGAAACAATGGCACCATGCGCTGGTTGATGGTTGCGGCGACGATCATGGGGCTTCGGGATTTCGCGCGGCAGAAGCCGCTGACTGCTTTCTTCGTTCTGGCTTACGCGATAGCGTGGTTGTTGTGGACGCCACTGGTGCTGTCGCGAACGGGCCTTGGCCTGCTGCCCGTCGGCGGGTCGCTTTGGTGGACGTTGCCGGGCAGCTATGCACCGTTGTTGTCGGCCATGATCGTGCAGTGGGTTGGTCACGGCGATTTTCGCGTTGCACGCCTGCTTCCATCATGGAAGCATTTCTTCGCGGGCCTGGCCGTTGGCGCGGTGCTGGTTGCGTTGGGTTTTCAGGTGCTGCCCGGTGCCTGGTTCGGAAAGGGCGCAATGACCGCATTGTCGTGGAGTGCGCTGATGGCGTATCCCGGTGCCACGCTGCGCGCGCTGGTGATGGCCGGGCCATTGGGCGAGGAGCCCGGTTGGCGCGGCTTTGCGCTGCCGAAATTGCAGGCGAAATTCCATCCAATAGCGGCGACGCTGGTGCTTGGCGTGCTGTGGGCGGGCTGGCACTTGCCGTTGTTTTTGCTGCCGACGTGGACCAACAGTCCCTTGTGGGTATTCGCGTTGATGCTGACAGGATTTTGTTTCGTCCTCGGCTTGAGCTTCAACCTGTCGCGCGGCAGTGTCGTCGTGACGATGCTGCTGCATGCGATGTTCAACGCGTCGTCGGGCGTGCTGGGGCAGTTTCTTGCCGGTCCGGAGTTGGACATGCGCATTCGCCCCGACGTGGTGTTGGCGATCAGCTTTGCCGTGATCGCGGTAGTGATTTCGTGCGTGTGGCTGTTTCGCGGCAAACCGGCATCGGCCACGACCGTCGATCACGCATCGCGAAGCTGATGGGTACGTTGTTCAAAACTGCTTGAGCAACGCCTGCACCAGCAGGCTGCCGATGGCGACCGCGGCCCAGGTGGCGAGGCCGAGCAGCATCGGCTTCGGGCCGGTCGCGGCCATCTTGCGCAGGTTCGCGGACAGGCCCACCGCGGTCAGTGCGACCACGATCAGGAAACCGGCCAGCGCGTGCGTCGCATCCTGCGCGGCTTGCGGCAGCAGGCCGGTGCTGCGGATCGCCGAGGCGACCAGGAACCACGCGATGAACCACGGGAACGACTTGCGCAGGCTGAAACCGCCCGTGCCGGCGGCGTGCTTGCGCCGCGCCATCCACACGGCCAGCACCACGCAGATCGGCACGATCAGCACCGCACGGGTCAGCTTGACGATGGTCGCCTCGTCGCCGGCGAGCTTGCCGTAGTGGTAGCCGGCGGCGACGACCGACGAGGTGTCGTTGATCGCGGTGCCGGCCCACAGGCCGAAGCCTTGCTGGGTCATGTGCAGCAGATGGCCGAGCGCGGGAAACAGGAGCACCGCGACGATGTTGAACAGGAAGATCGTCGAAACCGCGTAGGCGGTATCGTGCTCGTCGGATTCGAGGATCGGCGCGGTTGCGGCGATCGCCGAGCCGCCGCAGATCGCGGTGCCGATGCCGACCAGCGCGGCGAGCTTGCCCTGTACGCCCAGCGCGCGGCCGAGCAGCCACGCGACGAGGAAGGCGACGCCCAGCGTGGACAGGGTGACGACCAGCGACTGTGCGCCGGTGCGCAGCACCTGGCCCAGGTCGAGGCCGAAACCGAGCATCACCACCGAAGCCTGCAGCAACTGCTTCGAGGCGAACGTGATGCCGGGCGCGAAGCGCTCGCGCCGCGGCAGCCACGCGCCAAGCGCGATGCCGAGGACGATGCCGATCACCGCGCCGCCGAGCAGCGGCAGCCATTGGCCGAGGCCGTAGGCGACGGCGGCAAGGACGAGGGCGAGCAGCAGGCCGGGCCAGCGGCGCGGTACGGCAAGGGGGGGAACGGTCGAGCGGGTGTTCATGGCGACATGGCCGGATGGAAGAACGTGGCGACATTCTCGGCCTCGCCATGAATCAGCAAAACTTTGGATTATTGATTTTCAGGATAAGATTTGCTGATGAATGTCAGCCCGCGCCAGTTGCAGGTGTTCGTCCATGCCGCCGCCAGCGGCAGCCTGCGCGCCGCCGCCGAAATCCTGCATCTGACCCAACCGGCCGCGAGCATGGCGCTGGCGGAAATGGAGCGCCTGCTGGGCACGCCGCTGTTCGATCGCGAACGCAACCGCTTGCGCCTGAATTCGCGCGGCCGCGAACTGCTGCCGCTGGCGCAGGAATTGCTCGAACGCCATGCCGAATTCGCCCGCGTCGCCGGCAGCGGCGATGCCGCGCCATCGGGCGAATTGCGCATCGGCACCAGCAACACCGTCGGCAATTACCTGGTCGGCGACCTGCTCGGCGGCTTCGTCCGCGCGCATCCGCAGGTGGGTGTGCGCCTGCGCGTGGCCAATACCGAGGACATCGCCCGCGGCGTGCTTGAACACCAGCTCGACGTCGGCGTGGTCGAAGGCCCGGTACATCATCCGGAACTGGAAACGCGGCCGTGGCGCGACGACCGGCTCGTGGTCTGCGTCGCCTCGACGCACCCGCTGGCGCGCCGGAAAGGCCTGAAGAAAGCCGATTTCCGCGAACAGGACTGGATCCTGCGCGAACCGGGTTCGGCCACGCGCGCGCAGGCCGAGCAAGCCCTGCAGAAGCTGCCGCCGCCGCGCGGCGTGCTGGAACTGAGCCAGACCGAGGCGATCAAGCAGGCGGTCGTCGCCGGCCTCGGCATCGCCTGCCTGCCGCAGGTTGCGCTCGCCGATGCGCTGGCGGCGGAACGGCTGGTCGCGCTGGACGTGCCGTTCCTGCAATTGCAGCGCAAGCTCGGCGTGCTGCTGCGCCGCGGACGCTGGCGCGGCGCCGCGTTGCAGGCGTTCCTGCGCAGCTTGCCGGCCGGGTGAGGCGGGGCGCTGCGCTACAATGAGGCGCTGTCCACACCTGCCCTTTCCGGAGTTTGCATGTTCCCGCGCGATGCCCGCATTGAAGGTTACGATCCCGAACTGGCCGCCGCCATCGCCGCCGAGGCGCAGCGCCAGGAAGACCACGTCGAACTGATCGCCTCGGAGAACTACGCCTCGCCGCGCGTGCTCGAAGCGCAGGGTTCGGTGCTGACCAACAAGTATGCCGAAGGCTATCCGGGCAAGCGCTACTACGGCGGCTGCGAATTCGTCGACATCGCCGAAAGGCTCGCGATCGACCGGGTCAAGCAACTGTTTGGCGCCGACTACGCCAACGTGCAGCCGCACAGCGGTTCGCAGGCCAATCAGGCGGTGTATTTCGCGCTGCTGCAGCCGGGCGACACGATCCTCGGCATGTCGCTGGCGCATGGCGGCCACCTTACCCACGGCGCCAAGGTCAATGCCTCGGGCAAGCTGTTCAACGCGATCCAGTACGGCGTCAACGATCAAGGCCTGATCGATTACGACGAAGTCGAGAAGCTCGCGCTGGAACACAAGCCGAAGATGGTCGTCGCCGGCTTCTCCGCGTATTCGCAGCAGATCGACTGGGCGCGCTTCCGCGCCATCGCCGACAAGGTCGGCGCGTACCTGTTCGTCGACATGGCCCACGTGGCCGGCCTCGTCGCCGCCGGCGTGTACCCGAATCCGCTGCCGCATGCGCACGTCGTCACCTCGACCACGCACAAGACCCTGCGCGGCCCGCGCGGCGGCATCATCCTCGCCAAGAACTCGAGCGAAGAGCTGGAAAAGAAGCTGCAATCCATCGTCTTCCCCGGCATCCAGGGTGGCCCGCTGATGCACGTCATCGCCGCCAAGGCCGTGGCGTTCAAGGAAGCGCTGGAGCCGGAATTCACCGTCTATCAGCAGCAGGTCGCCAAGAACGCGCAGGCGATGGCCAAAACGCTGATTTCGCGTGGCTACAAGATCGTTTCCGGCGGCACCCAGAACCATCTGATGCTGGTCGACATGATCGGCAAGGACGTGTCCGGCAAGGACGCGGAAGCCGCGCTCGGCAAGGCGCACATCACCGTCAACAAGAACTCGGTGCCGAACGATCCGCGTTCACCGTTCGTGACCTCGGGCCTGCGCCTCGGCACGCCGGCGATCACCACGCGCGGTTATCTCGAAGCCGACACGATCGAGCTGGCGAACTGGATCGCCGACGTGCTCGACGCGCCGAGCGACGATGCGGTCATCGCCAAGGTGCGCGAGAAAGTCACCGCGCAGTGCAAGAAGTTCCCGGTGTACGGTTGAGTTAGATGCACTGCCCGTTCTGCCAGCACAGCGACACCCGCGTGATCGATTCGCGCGTTTCCGAAGACGGCGCGACGATCCGCCGTCGGCGCGAATGCGAGGCTTGCGGCGAACGCTTCAGCACGGTCGAGACGATCGAACTGAAGCTGCCGGTCATCGTCAAGGGCGATGGCCGCCGCGAAGCCTTCGACGCGCGCAAGCTGCGCCTGAGCATGGAGCGCGCGCTGCACAAGCGCGCGGTTTCCGAAGAGCAGCTGGAAGCGGCGATCCGCGCGGTGGTGCACCAGGTACGCATGAGCGGCGAGCGCGAACTGGTTTCGCGCAAGCTCGGCGATTTCGTGATGCAGGAAATGCGCAAGCTCGACCACGTCGGCTACGTGCGCTTCGCTTCGGTGTACCGCAGCTTCGAGGACGTCGCCGATTTCCGCGAAGAGCTGGAAAAACTCGAACGCGACGTGCCCGCCAGCGAAACCCAGCTGTCGCTGCTCGGCGCCGACGTCGTCTCCATCGACAAGAACCGCAAGAAGTGACGATGCGGGTCGAATGGATCGGCCGTTGCCCGCAACACGCGGTGCAACTGGCGCAGTGGCACCACGCCGAATGGCGCGACCTGTATCCCGAATGGACGCTGCGACAGGCGGCCGACGAATTGTGCACACACGCGCGGCGCGACACGCTGCCGACCACGTTCGTGCTGCTGCGCGGCGACGAGTTGATCGGCTCGGTGAGCCTGCTGCTGGAGGATTCGCCGGAGCTGCATGGCTTCGACGGACCGTGGCTGGCGAGCCTGTACGTCAGGCCCGAGGCGCGTTCGCGCGGCGGCGGACGCCTGCTGGTCGATGCGGCGGTCGCACAGGCCGCGTGCGAAGGCGTCGAACATCTGCGCCTTTTCACCTTGTGGCACGAGGATTACTACGCCGCGCTCGGCTGGGAAACCGAACAACGCGCCTCGTTGCACGGTACGCCGGTGTGCATCATGGGCATCGATCCGTTGTCGTCGTTTCGGCACACGCCGGAATCTGGCGACATTGCTCCACGCTTTGCGCACACTTGACGAATGGAACTGGCTTCCGGTTTGCGCCGGAATGGCGAGCGAACGTGATGACAGAGTTTTCCGTTACCGACCACGCGCTGATGGCGCGCGCACTGCGACTGGCCGAACGCGGCGCGTACACGACCAAGCCGAACCCGATGGTCGGCTGCGTGATCGCGCACGGCGACGAGATCGCCGGCGAAGGCTGGCACGAGCGGGCCGGCGAAGCGCACGCGGAAATCCACGCGCTGCGCGCTGCCGGCGAACGCGCGAAAGGCGCGACCGCCTACGTCACGCTGGAGCCGTGCGCGCATACCGGGCGCACCGGACCGTGCGCCGATGCGTTGATCGCAGCGGGCGTCGGCAAGGTGGTCGCGGCGATGCGCGATCCGTTCCCGCAGGTCGCGGGCAAAGGCTTCGACAAACTGCGCGCGGCGGGCATCGAGGTGCAACACGGCTTGCTGGAAGCGCAGGCGCGCCAGCTCAATCGCGGCTTCCTGTCACGGGTCGAACGCGGCCGGCCGTGGTTGCGGGTCAAGCTCGGCATGAGCCTCGATGGCCGCACCGCGATGGCCAATGGCGATTCCAAGTGGATCACCGGCGAGGCCGCGCGTGCGGACGTGGCGCGTTGGCGCGCGCGCAGCGGCGCGATCTTGACCGGCGCCAACACGGTGCTGGCCGACGATCCGCAACTCACGGTGCGTTTCGACGACGGCACGCCTTTCGTGGCACCGTTGCGCGTGGTGCTCGATGCCGGCATGGCAACCATCGCGCGTGGCCGCGTGCGCGAGGGCGACGCGCCGACGCTGTACCTGCACGCGCCGGATGCGAAGCTGCCACGCGAGGTCCAGGTGCAGCATCAAGCCGTCGCGCTGGATGATGGCCGCCTCGATTTGCGCGCAGTGCTGGAATTGCTCGCCGCGCGCGGCGTCAACGAGGTGCAGGTCGAAGCCGGCGCGACCCTGGCCGGCGCGTTCCTCGCAGAGAACCTTGCCGACGAAGTGCTGCTGTACATCGCGCCGGTACTGCTCGGCGATACCGCGCGGCCGCTGTTCGCCGGCCTCGGCATCAACGAAATGGCGCAGAAGCTGCAACTGAAGCTGGTCGAATCGCGTCAGGTCGGCGCCGATTTGCGCCTGCTGCTGCAGCGCGCGTAACGCTGGCGGAACGGTGCATCGCGCGGTGCTGGCGGCGCGCGGATGCTAGAATTCGCGCGCCGGTTCGCCGGCAACCAACAACGTCTTCAGGGCGGGGCGCAATTCCCCACCGGCGGTAGGCCTTTCGAGGCAAGCCCGCGAGCGGTTCCGGCCACGCCGGAATGCAGCAGATCCGGTCGAATGCCGGAGCCGACGGTCACAGTCCGGATGAAAGAAGACGGCATCGCGCAAGGCTTCGTGCCGCGCGCCTGCCCGTGCCTTGGGGCGTTTTTCGCTTTCCTTTCTGCGAGAAACGCAATGAACCACCTCAACGCAACTTCTTCCAGCCGTCTCCACGCGGAGGTGTGCTGATGTTCACTGGCATCATCGAAGGCGTTGGCCAACTGGCCGCGCACGAAAAGCGTGGCGGCGACGTGCGCTTCACCTTCGGCGTCGGCACGTTGCCGTTCGACCACGTACAGCTTGGCGAATCCATCGCGGTCAATGGCGTGTGCCTGACCGTGATCGAATTCGACGCCACCTCATTCAAGGCCGACGCGTCGAACGAAACCCTGGTGTTGACCACGCTCGGCACGCTGCAACCCGGCGCAGCGCTGAACCTCGAACGCGCGATGCGCCCGACCGATCGCCTCGGCGGGCATCTGGTCAGCGGCCACGTCGATGGCCTCGGCAAGGTCGTGTCGATTGCCGATGACGCGCGCGCGCAGCGCTGGCGCTTCACCGCGCCGCAAGCGCTGCTGAAATACATCGCGAAGAAAGGCTCGATCTGCGTCGATGGCGTCAGCCTCACCGTCAACTTCGTGGATGGCGAAGGCTTCGAGGTTGCGCTGATTCCGCATACCGTTTCGCACACGCGCTTTTCGGAAACGAAAGTGGGCGACGCGGTGAACCTCGAAATCGATCTGATCGCGCGCTACACCGCGCGTCTGCTGGGCAAGGAATGAACATGGAATCCGCAACCCCGCTTCAATTTGCAAGCGTGCCGGAACTGCTGGAAGAAATCCGCGCCGGGCGCATGGTCGTGGTGGTCGATGACGAGGACCGCGAGAACGAAGGCGATCTGATCATGGCCGCCGAACTGGTCAAGGCCAGCGACATCAATTTCATGGCCACCCACGGCCGCGGCCTGGTGTGCCTGCCGATGTCGGCGGCGCGTTGCGCGCAACTCGATCTGGCGCCGATGGTGCAGGCGAACACCGCGCAGTTCCACACCAATTTCACCGTCAGCATCGAGGCGACCGAAGGCGTCACCACCGGCATTTCCGCCGCCGACCGCGCGCACACCATCCGCACCGCGGTGAAGCCGAACGCGAAACCGTCCGACCTGAGCCGGCCCGGCCACATCTTCCCGCTGATCGCGCAGCCCGGCGGCGTGTTGACCCGCGCCGGCCACACCGAGGCGGCGACCGACCTGGCCGAACTCGCCGGCCTCGAGCCGGCCGGCGTGCTGGTCGAAATCCTCAACCAGGACGGCACGATGGCGCGGCGTCCGCAACTGGAAGTGTTCGCCAGGGAACACGGTCTGAAGATCGGTTCGATTGCCGACCTGATAGCGTACCGGCTGCATACCGAACACACTGTCGAACGCCTCGACGCGCGCGACATCGATACCGAATTCGGCGCGTTCAAGCTCGTCACCTATCGCGACCGTATCGCCCACGAACTGCATTTCGCGCTGGTGCGCGGCGAAGTGAACGGCGACGAGCCGACGCTGGTGCGCGTGCAGGTCGAAAACCTCCTGTCGGATTTGCTGCACTGGCGGCGCGAGGATTTCGGCATCGCCGCGACCGATGCGCTGCGCGCGATCGAGAAAGCGGGAAAGGGCGTGTTCGTGTTGCTGTCGCAGCCGCATGACGGGGCCGCGCTGCTGGCGAAATTGCGTGCCGAGCCGGTCACGGCGAATGCGAAAGACGTCGCGCAATGGCGGCGCAACGGCGCCGGCGCACAGATCCTCGCCGACCTGGGCGTGCGCAAGCTGAGCGTGCTGGGCACGCCGCGGCGCCAGGTCGGGCTGTCCGGTTACGGGTTGGAAGTGGTCGGCTACGTGGCGCCCTGAAGCTGCCACAGCCGCAAGCTGCTAAAATCGCCCGCTCTTTCAAGGATTTCCGGCTCATGCCCCACTACGAAGGCGAAATCCGCGTTGCCCCGGCCGCGCGCTTCGCGGTCATCGCCAGCCGCTGGAACGCGCGCATCATCGAGGCGCTGATCGAAGGCGCGCGCAAGACGCTGCGCGACAACGGCGTGAGCGACGCGGCCATCGACGTGATCCGCGTGCCTGGCGCATGGGAAATCCCGGCGGTCGCTGCCAGGCTCGCGGCGGCGGACAAATACGCCGCGTACATCGCGCTCGGCTGCGTGGTGCGTGGCGACACGCGTCATTACGAGCACGTCGCCGACGGCTGTGCGCACGGCCTGATGCGTGTGGCGCTGGACTACAAGGTGCCGGTGCTCAATGGCGTGCTTGCGGTCGAGGACGTCACCGACGCGGAAAGGCGCGCCGGCGGCAGCCACGGCAACAAGGGCGAGGAAGTGGCGCTGGCCGCCATCGAGATGGTCAACCTGCTGGAGCGTCTGTCGTGAACAATCCTCGCTACAGGAATGACCGCAAGGACGGTGTCGATCCGGTGTTGCGCGCGCGCGCGCGTCGTCGCGCCTTGCAGGCGATCTACGCGTGGCAGGTGTCCGGCGGCAATACGCAGCAGGTGATCGCGCAGTTCGCGCACGAGCAGACGCACGAGATCGCCGACCTCGACTATTTCGAGGACCTGGTCCGCGGCGTGCTGCAACACGTGGACGAACTTGACGAGAAGTTGACGCCGTACCTCGATCGCACGGTCGACGAAGTCGATCCGATCGAGCGCGCGGTATTGCGCATCGCCGCCTACGAACTGCTGCATCGCATCGACGTGCCGTATCGGGTGGTGATCAACGAGGCGATCGAAACCGCCAAGCGTTTCGGCGCGGAGCATGGCCACACCTACGTCAATGGCGTGCTTGACCGCGCCGCCGTCGAGTGGCGTGCGGCGGAAGCGAAGCGCTGATTCATGGAGGCGTGCCATTTCGCACGCTACCGACATGGCCGGTGAATTCGATCTGATCGAGCGAATCAAGGCACGCATCGCATCGCGCGATGACGTGGCGCTGGGCATCGGCGACGATGCGGCGCTGCTCGACTTGCCGCAAGGCAGGCAACTCGTCGTCACCGCCGACACGCTCAACGCCGGCGTGCATTTCCCGCACGAGACCCGGCCGTTCGACATCGGCTGGAAGGCGCTGGCGGTGAATCTCTCCGACCTCGCCGCGATGGGCGCGCAACCGGCGTGGTGCACGCTGTCGCTGTCGTTGCCGGACAACGACGCGGCGTGGCTCGATGGCTTCCTCGACGGCTTCCTCGAACTCGCTTCGTCGCATGGCATCGCGCTGGTTGGCGGCGATACCACGCGCGGGCCGTTGTCGATCGCGGTCACCGCGATGGGGTGGGTCGAGAGCGGCAAGGCGCTGCGCCGCGACGGCGCACAGGTCGATGATGATGTATACGTCACCGGCACGCTCGGCGATGCGGCTGCGGCGCTGCATTCGCTGTTCGCCGGTGCGGTGATGGACCGCGTCTTGCGCGAGCGCCTCGACCGGCCGATGCCGCGCGTGGCCGCGGGCTTGCGATTGATCGGCTTGGCGCATGCCTGCCTCGACGTCAGCGATGGCTTGCTGCAGGACCTTGGCCACATTTGCGAACGCAGCAAGGTCGCCGCGCACATCGACGTCGATGCCTTGCCGGCGTCGCGTTCGCTGCGGCGTTATGCGCCGGCGCTGCGCCGCGACTGGCAGGCGGCGGGCGGCGACGATTACGAATTGTGTTTCACCGCGCCGCCGACGCAACGCGAGGCCATCGCGCGCATCGCGGCGGAAACGCAGGTGCCGATGACGCGCATCGGCAAGATCGTCGCCGGGCAGGGCGTCAAGGCATTCGATGCAGGCGGCGTGGAATGGTTGCCGCCGCGCGCCGGTTACGACCACTTTCGCTAGCCGTGCGCTGCAAGCGCACGCCTACGAAACGTCGTCGGCGCGGAACGCGTCTTGCAGCCAGTCGAGGGTGGGTGCGTTCGCATCGCCGCTGGCTTCGACCACATCGAAGCGGCACGGCGCGTGCGCGTACTGTTTGTGGGAAAGCAGGAACAATTGCGCGGCATGCACCAGCTTGCGGCGCTTGGCGAAATCCACCGAAGCGAAGCCGCCACCGAAAGCCCGCGACTTGCGATAGCGCACTTCGACGAACACCAGCACGGTTCCGTCGAGCATGACCAGATCGAGTTCGCCGCCGCGATAGTTCGCGTTCGCGGCGACGGGTTCCAATCCTGCATCGAGCAAGTAACGCAATGCCGCCGCTTCGGCGGCATTGCCGGTTTTCCTGCGTGCCGTTTCAGTGGCCATCGCCGATGGCGGTTGGCACGCCACCACTGAACATCGACCACGCCGGCGTGCGCTGCACGCTGCCGCTGGCGTCGAGCCCGAGCGTGCCGGTGGCGCCGGCGATGCTCGCGCCGGGCGTTTGCAGCAGCTTGTCGAGATAGGCGCTGAGCTGCCACGCATCGAAGCCGAACGCGAACAGGCGCGCCGCGCCACCGCGCGCGGTGGGCAAGGTGTCGTCGAGCAGGCTGGCGGGGGGCAGGCCCGGCGTGCCGCGCGAGGTCCATGCATCGGTCGGGAACACGGTGCCGTCGAGTGCGGCATCGTCGCCGGGCTTGCCGGTGTTGGCCAGCAATTGCGAGGTGGCCACGCGGGTGGCGCCGCCGAGGCCGGCGATGGCCAGTTGCGGGATCAGCAGGCGCGCGGTGTTGCCGCGCACGGCGAGGAAGATCGCATCGACGTGCTTGTCGGCGAATGCCCCCAGCGCGGCGTTCATGTCGCCGGGATTGTCGACCACGCCGAGGGTCTGCACGACCGCGCCGCCATCGGCGGCGAAGCGGTTGCGGAAAGCCTGGGCGGCGCGCAGCGCGTTGTCGTCGCTGCTGGCGATGACCAGCGCATTGCGTTTTTCGAGGTTGGACAAATAGTCGGCCGCGGCGATGCCGTCGTCTTCCGGCGCCAGCGAGAAACTCGCGTGGCCGGCAGGCACCGGCTGGTCGCCGCGGTTCAGCGCCAGCGCCGGCAAGCTGCATTCGGGCGTGGTGAACAGCGTGTCCACCTGCTCGCGGCCGAGTGGGCCGATGATGAAATCCGCACCCGCCGCCGTGGCGGCGGTACACGCGGCAGCGATGCCGCCGGGGCCGGCGGTGTCGATGAAATCAAGAGGCGGACGCGCGCGGGTTTCGCCGTAGTAGCCGGCGAGCAAACCGTCGCGCACCGGCGATGCCGCGGCGGAAAGCGGGCCGGACAGCGGCAGCAGCACGGCGAGCTTCAGTGGCGGACGATAGCCGTCGCGCGCGGCGGCCGGGCGCGCATCGAAATGCCACGCGGCAAGTTGCTGGGCGGTTTCGGCTTGCGCCGCTTCGGTTTTCCGCGGCGCCACTTCGTTCGGTTTCGTCGCGCCGGATTCGGATCTGTCCGGCGCGGTGGCGACGCAGGCGGCCAGCGCCAACGGCAGCGTGGCGATGGCAAGGCGAAGTTGGACGGACTTCATGGGCGCTCCGAATCCTCGATACAGGCTACGATTCTACCCTTGTCGTTGCTGGATGCTCTGTCGATGCCTGCCGGAACCTTGTTCGTGGTCGCAACTCCGATCGGCAATCTCGCCGATCTTTCGCCGCGCGCGCTGCAAACCCTGCGCGAGGTCGCCGCGATCTGCGCCGAGGACACCCGCCACACGCGGCAGCTGCTTGCGCATTTCGGCGTCGAGCAGAACCTCGTCGCCCTGCACGAGCACAACGAAGGCGAGATTGCGCAACGCATCGTCGCGCGCCTGCAAAACGGCGAAAACCTCGCGCTGGTGTCCGATGCCGGCACGCCGCTGGTCAGCGATCCGGGCTTTCGCCTGGTGCGCGCGGCGCGAATGGCCGGCATCAGGATTTCGCCGATTCCCGGTGCGAGCGCACTGATCGCGGCGTTGAGCGTCGCCGGCTTGCCGAGCGACCGTTTTTCGTTCGAGGGGTTTCTCGCGGCCAAAGCCTCGGCGCGGCGCGAGCAATTCGCATCGCTCGCCGGCGAAACGCGGACGTTGATCTTCTACGAATCGGCGCATCGCATCGCCGATTCGCTGGCCGATGCGCGTTCCGCGTTCGGAGACGAACGCCCGGCGGTGCTGGCGCGCGAGTTGACCAAGCTGTTCGAGACGGTGCTCGACGGCACGCTCGCGCAATTGCACGAAAAGGTTCAGGCGGACGAGAACCAGCGCAAGGGCGAGTTCGTGCTGGTCGTGCAGGGCAATGCCGACGACGAGGCGGCGAAGATCGCCGAGGGCCGGCGCGTTTATGCGCTGCTCAATCAGCATCTGCCGCCATCGACTGCGGCCAAACTCGCCGCCGAGATCAGCGGGGCGCCACGAAAAGCGCTGTACCGCCAATGATGTTTCCGGTGATAGAGCCCTGAGTCAGGGGACGCCGCGAAGCGGCGGGGTGTGGAAGGCTTGTCGCCGGGGCCCGAAGTTCGTGCAACAAACTTTGGGGTATTCGACGGCAAAGCCGTAGAATACGCATCGGCGGAGCCGGCCAGACAGTCGCGTCATCAGCAATGATGCCGAGGAAAGTCCGGGCTCCACAGGGCACGGTGCCAGGTAACGCCTGGGCGGCGCGAGCCGACGGAAAGTGCAACAGAAAGATACCGCCGATGGCTTCGCAAGAAGATCAGGCAAGGGTGAAATGGTGCGGCAAGAGCGCACCGCGAGCCTGGTAACAGGCCGGCACGGCAAACCCCACCGGGAGCAAGGCCAAATAGGGTGACGACGATGCGGCCCGCAGAGTCACCGGGTAGGCTGCTCGAGCATTGCAGTGATGCAATGCCTAGAGGAATGACTGTCCACGACAAAACCCGGCTTATCGGCCGGCTCCGCCACTTTTTCAATCATCCGTGTGCAACACGGCTTCGCCGAGAAACACGCCATCCGGGCCGTAACGGCGTTCGATGATGAGGCCGCGGCCTGCGTGGTCGATGGCGAGAATCGTGCTGGCGCGCGTGCCGTAGCGCGCGTCGCGGATGAAGGTGGCGGACAGCTTGCGTTCCAGTTCCGGCGCTATGCCGGTATGCGGCAATTCGTCGTCCGGCGCGGTGCTTTCGTCGCCCAGCGCCAGCCACAAGGCATCGAAGTCTTGCGCATCGCGCGCGCCGTCCTGCCGTTGCGGAGGCTGTTCCAGCCAGTGTTCGAGCGCGGCGACCAGCTTGCGCGTCTTCGGCCATTGCACGTCGAATCCGCCGTTGCTCATGCCGTGCACGCCAGGCGCGATCACGCGTTGTTCGACGTGCGGATGGTTGCCGAGATACACGCAAGCGTCCTCGTCGGCGACGAGCAGGTTGAACGGCGCGAAATCCGCCGCGCGTGATGCGACGTGTTCGACGTGCGCAATAGCATCGTCGTCGCTCGACAGGAAGGCGAGCGGCAGCGAACCGCGCGTGGTGTCGGGCCGCGACGGCGCCAGCGGATCGCGCACGTTGGTGACCACCGCCGCGCGTTCGCCGCGCAGGCCCATCCAGGTGCCGCCGGATTGCAGGTCGCGGCCGGCGAACAGGGCGCGGCTGGCGGTCGGTTCGTCCCAGCGTGCCAGTGCGGCGGTCGGGCGCGCATGGAATTCGTCGCGGTTGCCGGCGATCAGCAGGCGCCAGCGGGGGTGGGTTTTCCAGGCGAAGGCAAGCAGACACATGGCTTGCATTGTCGTCAGTCCGGGCGGCGCGGCGGCGGCGTTTTGCGCAAATGAAACCATCCGGGGGTGGTAGGGCCGCTGAGTCCTTCACATGGCCTTTATTCGTCTGAATTTGGCTGGAATCTCAAAATTCGAGACGAAACATGGGCTTGTGGATAAACCTTGAACAAAGTTGTGAAGTTTGTCGCAAGCCCTTGATGTGAAAAGCGATTTTTCCTCCACCGCACTGTTGACAAGGTTTCGGGGGGTGCTAATGTGGGAATAAGTGGGAAATCCGGGTTTTCAGTGGTTTTCCATGATTCAATATTCCCATGCGGCGGGTTGGCGAGGTTGAACGCGGTGTTCCAGGGCGAGACGTCCATCACAGTTGACGACAAGGGCCGGCTGGCGATCCCCGCCGCGTACCGCGATGTCGTCGCGCGTGAGTGCGGCAACAAGCTGGTGCTGACCTACAACCCGTTCGAGCAGGGCTGCCTGCTGCTGTACCCGCCGCAGGCGTGGGAGCAGTTGCGCGACAAGGTGATGGCGTTGCCGAACGCGCAGGCGGCCAACCGCATCGTGCAGCGCCAGTTGGTGTCGTCGGCGGCCTTCCTGGAACTGGACGGCAATGGCCGCGTCGGCATCCCGGCCAGCCAGCGCAACGCCATCGGCATCGAGAAGAAGGCGGTGCTGCTGGGCGCCGACAACAAGTTCGAGTTGTGGAACGAGCAGGTCTACCGCGCGGTGATGCAGAAGACGCTGTCCGATGCGGACCTGGGCGGAGATCTGCTGGAGTTGAAGCTGTGACCGCCGGTGACCGGATGCGCGCCGCAGCGCAGGCCGGCCACCTTCCGGTGATGTTCGCGCAGGTGCTGCACGGACTGCAGGTGAAGGCGGGCGGCACGTACCTGGATGGCACGCTCGGCCGTGGCGGACACGCGCGCGGCGTGCTGGAGCAGTTGGGAACACAAGGCCGGTTGTTGCTGATGGACAAGGACCCCGAAGCGATCGCCCACGCGCAGCGCACCTTTGCCGGCGACGCGCGGGTGTCGCTGCGCCACGGCAGCTTCGCCGAATTGGCGCAATGGGACGCAACCGCGAACGGCCTCGACGGCGTGCTGTTCGATCTGGGCGTGTCCTCGCCGCAGTTGGACATGGCCGAGCGCGGCTTCTCCTTCGGCAAGGATGGCCCGCTTGACATGCGCATGGACAACGCGCACGGACAGAGCGCGGCGGAGTGGTTGAATGGCGCGGGCGAGCGCGAGATCGCCGACGTGCTGTGGACCTACGGCGAGGAAAGGCAGAGCCGTCGCATCGCCCGCGCCATTGTCGCCCGGCGCGCGGAAAAGCCGCTGGCGCGCACCGCCGAACTGGCCGAGCTGATCGCCAGCGTGATCCCGCGCGGCGATTCCAGGACCCATCCGGCCACGCGCAGCTTCCAGGCCATCCGCATCCACGTGAACCGCGAGCTGGCCGATCTCGAAGCCGGCCTCGACGGCGCGCTGGCGCGCTTGAAAGTCGGTGGCCGTCTGGCCGTCATCAGCTTCCACTCGCTGGAAGACCGCATCGTCAAGCAGTTCATCGCCAAACACGCGAAAGCGCCGCCGGCGAACCGCCGCCTGCCGGTGGAAGTGAAGTTCACGCCGGTGTTGAAGAGCCTCGGCGATGCGCAGAAGGCGCACGCGGACGAACTGGCGCAGAATCCGCGCGCGCGCAGCGCGGTGCTGCGCGTGGCCGAGAAACTGGACGCGGAATCCGGCGTGGCGGGAGGTGCGGCATGAACGCGATGCTGCGCCTTCTCGTCGCCGCCCTCGTGTTGTTCAACATCGCCACCGCGATCGGCGTGGTCTACGCACGCCACCGGCATCGCAACCTGTTCGTGCAATTGTCGCAACTGGAAAGGACCCGCGACGCGCTCAACATCGAATTCGGCCGCCTGCAACTGGAGCAGGCCACGGTCGGCGACAGCGCGCGCGTCGAGCAGATCGCGCGCGAGCGCCTGGGCATGAAGACGCCGGAAGCCGGCGACGTGGTGGTGATCCGGCCATGAACCACCCCGCCGCCAAGCCGAGCTTGCCGCAACGCCTGAAGCAGGCGTTCGCTGCGCTGTTCGAAGGACGCGCGCCGCGCGCCGCCGCCGCGCGCGATCTGTCGCGCGGGCGTGCGCCGCGGGCGCGCTTCGACCAGCGCCTGCGCCTGGGCATCGTGCTGGCGCTGATGCTCCTGGCGTCGGTCAGCCTGGTCGCGCGCGCGGCCTACGTGCAACTGGTCGACCAGGATTTCTACCAGAAGGAAGGCGATGCGCGCACCGTGCGCGAGATCGAGATTCCGGTGTCGCGCGGCATGATCACCGACCGCAACGGCGAGCCGCTGGCGATTTCCTCGCCGGTGGAATCGGTGTGGTGCGATCCGAAGGAACTGCTCAAGGACGGCGCCGACCGCCTGCCGGAGCTGGCGCGCGCGCTCGGCGAAAGCAACGATTCGCTGGAACGCCGGGTGAGCCAGAAGGGCGACAAGGAATTCATGTACCTCAAGCGCCGGATCAACCCGGACGAGGCCCGCGCCATCGTCGCGCTCGGCGTGCCGGGCGTGTATTCCAAGCGCGAGTACCGCCGCTTCTACCCGCAGGGCGACGCGATGGCGCACGTGCTCGGCTTCACCAACATCGACGACGAGGGCCAGGAAGGCGTCGAACTCGCCTTCGACGACTGGCTGCGCGGCAAGCCGGGCATGAAGAAGGTGGTGCGCGACCGCGACGGCCACATCGTCGAGAACCTCGACCTGATCGAGCCGGCGGTGCCGGGCAAGGATTTGACCCTGTCGATCGACCGCCGCATCCAGTACCTGACCTACAAGGAACTCAAGCGCCAGATCGAGCAGAGCGGCGCGGCCAGCGGCAGCGCGGTGGTGCTCGACGTGGCCACCGGCGAGGTGCTGGCGATGGCCAACTGGCCCTCGTTCAACCCGAACATGGTCGAAGGTTCCGACCGCGAGGCGCACCGCAACCGTGCGGTGACCGACCTGTTCGAGCCGGGCTCGACGATGAAGCCGATCACCGTCGCCACCGCGCTGGAAGACCACAAGATCACCCCGAACACGATCTTCGACACCAGCCCGGGCTGGATGCCGAACGGCAAGTTCACCACCACCGATACGCACAACTACGGCGTGCTCGACGTCACCGGCATCATCCGCAAGAGTTCCAACGTCGGCGCCTCGAAGATCGCGCAGCGCCTGGACAACCAGGAGTTCTACGACTCCATCCGCCGTTTCGGCTACGGCGCAAGCACCCACAGCGGCTTCCCCGGCGAAGCGGCTGGCCTGTTGCCGCCGCCGGCGCGCTGGAGCGGCACCACCAAGCAGACCATGAGCTACGGCTACGGCATCGCGGTCACGCCGCTGCAGGTCGCGCACGCCTACGTGACCCTGGCCAATGGCGGGCGCGAGATCCAGCCGAGCTTCGTCAAGGGCGCGCCGGTGGAAAGCAAGCAGGTGCTCGACCCGACGGTCGCGCACGAAGTGCTGAAGATGATGCAGACCGTGACCGAGCCGGGCGGCACCGCGTATCCGTATGGCGCGATCCTTGGTTATCACGTCGCCGGCAAGACCGGCACCGCGAACAAGGCCAGCAACGGCGGCTACGCCAAGCATTACGACACGTTCTTCGCCGGCGTGGTGCCGGTGGACAACCCGCGCTTCGCGATGGCGGTGGTGGTCAACGATCCGAGCAAGGGCTCGCATTTCGGCGGCCTGGTCGCCGCGCCGGTGTTCCGCAACGTGATGGACGGCGCGCTGCGCCTGATGGACGTGCCGCCGGATGACATCGATGCCTGGCTGGCCGCGCAGGCCAAGGGCACGACCAAGCTGCCGGCCGCGCCGCCCGAGCCGGAAGAGGACGATGCCGCGCTGGATGCGACGATTCCCAGCGCCGCGGAAGAAAGGAGCGCGCAATGAAGCGCTCGATGCCGCTCGCGCAACTGCTGCCGGACGTGGCCGGCGTGCCGCGCGATCTGCTCATCCACGGCCTGGTGCAGGACAGCCGCCTGCTCGAACGCGGCGACGCGTTCTGCGCGATCGGAGGGTTCGGCACGCATGGCCTGGCCTTCGTCGACGAAGTGAAAAGCAAGGGCGCGTCGGCGATTTTGTTCGACCCGAATGCGGCCGGCGAATTCGCGCCGCCGAGCGACGGCATCGCGGTGCCCGACTTGCGCAGGCGCATGGGCACGATGGCCGACACCTTCCACGGCCAGCCGTCGGCGGCGATGCGCACCATCGGCATCACCGGCACCAGCGGCAAGACCTCGACCGTGCAGCTGCTGGCGCAGGCGCTGGAACTGCGCGGCCTGCGCAGCGGCACCATCGGCACGCTCGGCGCGGGCCTGCATGGGCAGGAAGTGGCCAACGGCTTCACCACGCCGCTGGTGTTGCAGACCCACGCGCTGCTCGCGCAACTGCGCGACGCCGGCGCGCAGGCGGTGGCGATGGAGGTCAGTTCGCACGCGCTCGACCAGGGCCGCGTCGATGCGGTGCATTTCGCCGTCGGCGTGTTCACCAACCTCAGCCGCGACCACCTCGATTACCACGGCGACATGGAAAGCTACGGCGCGGCGAAGGCGAAACTGTTCGCGTGGCCGGGCCTGCAGGCGGCGGTGATCAATCTCGACGACGCCTATGGGCGCCGCCTTTTCGCTTCGCTGCCGGCGTCGCTGCGCAAGCTCGGCACCAGCGCGCACGGTGCCGATGACGCGCAGGCCCGCGCGACGAACGTGACGATGGACGTGTCCGGCATCGGCTTCGACCTGCACATCGGCGCGGCGACGCGGCGCGTGCAATCGCCGCTGCTCGGGCGCTTCAACATCGACAACCTGCTGGTCGTTGCCGGCGTGCTGCATGCGCTGGGCGAGGGCTTCGACGCCATCGCCGGCGTGCTTGGCCGGTTGCAGCCGATTCCGGGGCGCATGAACCGTTTCGGCGGCGACGGCAAGCGGCCCTTGGTCGTGGTCGACTATTCGCACAAGCCCGATCCGCTGCAACAGGCGCTGCAATCGCTGCGCGGCCACCTGCGCGGCAAGCTGGTCTGCGTGTTCGGCTGCGGCGGCGACCGCGACAAGGGCAAGCGCCCGCAGATGGCGAAAATCGCCGAAGACTTGAGCGACGTGGTGATCGTCACCGACGACAATCCGCGCACCGAAAACGGCGATGCCATCGTCGCCGACATCGTCGCCGGCTTCGCCAGGCCGGAAAAAGCGATCGTGCAGCGCGATCGGGCGAAGGCGATCGCGCGTGCGGTCGGCGAGGCCGGGCCCGACGACATCGTGCTGATCGCCGGCA
The DNA here is from genome assembly GCA_015655355.1 of Lysobacterales bacterium. Taxonomy (GTDB): domain Bacteria; phylum Pseudomonadota; class Gammaproteobacteria; order Xanthomonadales; family Xanthomonadaceae; genus Pseudoxanthomonas_A. The sequence continues at coordinate 26,757 of JAATFG010000111.1, read as the reverse complement.
AGGGCCACGAGCCGTACCAGGAAATCGACGGCGTCAAATATCCGTTCGACGACCGCGTCGAAGCGGCCAAGGCACTGGAGGCGCGCGCATGAAGCCGTTGCCGCTCTCGCTGCTTGCGCACTGGGCCGAAGGCGAACTGCATGGCGCGGACGTCGTCGTCGGCGGCATCGGCAACGACACGCGCGCGCTGCAGTCCGGCGATCTGTACCTGGCGCTGCGCGGCGAGCGTTTCGATGGCCACGATTTCGCAAGCGACGCGATTGCGCGCGGCGCATCGGCGCTGCTGGTCGATCGTCCGCTCGCGAACGTCGACGCGCCGCAGATCGTCGTCGCCGACAGCGAACGGGCGCTGGCCAAGATTGCGCACGGCATCCAGCAGGGCCGCAAGGGCAAGGTCGTCGCGATCACCGGCAGCAATGGCAAGACCAGCGTGAAGTCGCTGACGCTTTCGATTTTGCAGCGTGCCGGCAACACGTATTTCAATCCGGGCAACCGCAACAACGAGATCGGCCTGCCGCTGGCGGTGATCGACGCGCCGGACGATGCCGATTTCGCGATCTACGAAATGGGCGCGGGCAAGCCCGGCGACATCGCGTACCTGACCGCCGTGGTCGCGCCGGACGTGGCGCTGGTCAACAACGTCGCCCCGGCGCACCTGGAACGCATGGGCAGCCTGCTTGGCGTGGCGCAGACCAAGGGCGCGATCTATTCCGACCTGAGTGCCGATGGCGTGGCGGTCATCAACGCCGACGACGCCTTTGCCGAATATTTCGCCGGTCTTGCCGCCGGCAAGCGCGTCATCCGCTACGGCATCGACAATGGCGGCGACGTCAGCGCGAAGAACATCCGCGCCAACGCGAGCGGTTCGGCCTTCCTGCTGGCCACGCCGCAGGGCAGTGCGCAGGTCGCGCTGAACCTGCCGGGCCGGCACAACGTGCTCAATGCGCTGGCGGCCGCGTCGTTGGCGCTCGGTGCGGGCGTCGCGCTCGATGTCATCGTCGCCGGCCTGCATGCCGCGCAGCCGGTCGCCGGCCGTCAGGTCGCGCACGTGCTCGACGACGGCGCGGTGCTGATCGACGACAGCTACAACGCCAATCCCGGTTCGCTGGGGGCGGCGATCGACACGCTTGCCGCCGCGCATGCGGATGCGTGGCTGGTGCTTGGTGACATGCGCGAACTTGGCCCCGAGGCCGCGGCGTTGCATGCCGATGCCGGCCGCCGCGCGAAAGCCGCCGGGATCAAGCGCCTGTACGCGCTCGGCATGCTGAGCGCGAACGCGGCGCATGCCTTCGGCGAAGGCGGGCGCGTGCTCGACAGCCACGAAATGCTGGCCAACACCTTGCTCGATGCCCTGGCCAACAGCGACGCACCGCGCAACGTGCGCGTGCTGGTCAAGGGTTCGCGCGGCAGCGCGATGGACCGCGTGGTGAAAGCGATCCTGTCCGCGCAGAAGAATTCCAACGACAACGTCGCGTCCACCGGCGGAGAACACTGACATGCTGCTCGAACTCTCGCGCTGGTTGCTGCAACTGGAAAACCTGTTCCGCCTGTTCGGCTACCTCACGTTCCGCAGCATCCTCGCCGCGCTGACCGCGCTGGCGTTGTCGTTGTGGCTCGGTCCGTACGCGATCGAGCGCCTTGCCAAGTTGAAGTTCGGCGGCCAACCGATCCGCAAGGACGGCCCGCAATCGCATTTCTCCAAGGCCGGCACGCCGACCATGGGCGGCGGCCTGATCCTCACCGTCATCGCGCTCTCGACCCTGTTGTGGTGCGACCTGCGCAATCGCTACGTATGGGTGATCCTCGTGGTGATGCTGTGCTTCGGCCTGATCGGCTGGCTCGACGACTGGATCAAGATCAAGCACCGCGACCCGAACGGCCTGAAGTCGCGCTGGAAGTACCTGCTGCAATCGGTGTTCGGCATCGCCGCGGCGCTGTTCCTGTACTACACCCACAAGGTGCCGGCGGAAATCACCTTCTACATCCCGATGTTCAAGGCCGTCGCCTTGCCGATGGCCGGCGTGGCCTTCGTGGTCATCGCGTATTTCTGGATCGTCGGCTTCTCCAATGCGGTCAACCTCACCGACGGCCTCGACGGCCTGGCGATCATGCCGACGGTGCTGGTCGCCATCGCGCTGGGCGTGTTCGCCTACGCGACCGGCAACGCCAAGTTCTCCGATTACCTGCAGATTCCCTACATTCCCGGCGCCGGCGAGCTGCTGGTCATCTGTTCGGCGATTGCCGGCGCGGGTCTCGGCTTCCTGTGGTTCAACACCTATCCGGCGATGGTGTTCATGGGTGACGTCGGCGCGCTCGCGCTCGGCGCGGTGCTCGGCACGATCGCGGTGATCGTGCGCCAGGAACTGGTGCTGGTGATCATGGGCGGCATCTTCGTGGTCGAAACGCTGTCGGTGATGATCCAGGTCGCCAGCTTCAAGACCACCGGCAAGCGCGTGTTCCGGATGGCGCCGATCCACCACCATTTCGAGCTCAAGGGCTGGCCGGAGCCGCGCGTGATCGTGCGTTTCTGGATCATCACCGTGGTGCTCGTGCTGATCGGTCTTGCGACCTTGAAGGTGCGCTGATGAACGATTTCGCCACCGCCCCCGGCAACCGCCAGGCCAAGCGACTGGATGCGATCACCGGTCGCGTCGACGCGTGGCTGCTCGGCGCGGCGGTGGCACTGGCGTCGCTCGGCGTGGTGATGGTCGCGAGCAGCTCGATCGCGATGAGCAGCAGCCCGTTCTATTACCTCGAACGCCACCTGCTGCACCTCGCGCTCGGCATCGCGCTGGCGTTCGCAGTCGCGCGCACCGAGCTCAAGACCATCGAAAAGCACAACCAGTTGCTGCTGCTGGCCTGCGGCCTGCTGTTGCTGCTGGTGTGGATGCCGGGCCTGGGCGTGCGCGTCAACGGCGCGCGGCGCTGGATCAACCTCGGCATCACCCGCTTCCAGGTGGTCGAGGCGGTGAAGGTGCTGTACATCGTGTGGCTGGCGAGCTATCTGGTGCGTTTCCGCGAACAGGTCAGCGTGACCTGGGCGGCGATGCTCAAGCCGCTGGGCGTGGTGTTCGTGCTGATCGGCTTCCTGATGATCCAGCCGGACTTCGGTTCCTCGACGCTGCTGCTCGGCATCACCGCCGGCATGCTGATCGTCGGCGGGGTCAACCTGCCGAAGATGTCGGTGCCGATCATCATGGCGCTGGTCGGCATGGCCACCCTGGTCGCGATCGCGCCGTACCGCATGCGCCGCGTCACCTCGTTCCTCGACCCGTGGAAGGACCAGCTCGGTTCCGGCTACCAGTTGAGCAACGCGCTGATGGCGATCGGCCGTGGCGAATGGTTCGGCGTCGGCCTCGGCGGCTCGGTGCAGAAACTCAACTACCTGCCGGAAGCGCATACCGACTTCATCTTCTCGGTGATCGGCGAGGAACTCGGCTTCATCGGCGTGTGCGCGGTGATCGCGCTGTACGCGCTGCTGGTCGGGCGCGCGTTCTGGGTCGGCTGGCGCTGCCTGGAAATGAATCGTCCGTTCGCCGGCTACGTCGCTTTCGGCGTGGCGATGTGGATCGGCATGCAGGCCTCGATCTCGATGGGCGTCAACCTCGGCGTGCTGCCGACCAAGGGCCTGACCTTGCCGTTGATTTCCGCCGGCGGCTCCAGCGTGATGATGACTTGCGTGGCGATCGGCGTGCTGCTGCGGGTGAGCTACGAACAGAACCGCGCCGAGAAGCAGAAGGCGCTCGCGCGCGACGAGGCGGCGGTGCAGATGCGCGTGGCCGACATCGTCCCGGAGGCCGTGCCGGTGCGCGGCACCAGCCGCCTGCAATCGCGGATCGAGCCGACCTTCGAGAGGATTTCATGATGAATGGATCCTCCAAGCCCGTGATGATCCTCGCCGGCGGCACCGGCGGCCACATCTTCCCCGGCCTCGCGCTGGCCGAAGTGCTGCGCGCGCGCGGCGTGCCGGTGACCTGGCTGGGCGCGGAGAACCAGATGGAAACGCGCCTGGTGCCGCAGCGCGGCATCGCCATCGACACGCTCGCCGTGGCCGGCCTGCGCGGCAAGGGCAAGCTCGCCCTGCTCGGCGCGCCGCTGCGCGTGGCCAAGGCCGTGCAGGCGGCGGGCAAGGTGCTGAAACAGCGCGAACCGCGCGCGCTGGTCAGTTTCGGCGGTTACGCCGCCGGCCCCGGCGGCATCGCCGCGCGCCTGCACGGCAAGCCGCTGATCGTGCACGAAGCCAATCGTGCGCCGGGCATGACCAATCGCGTGCTGGCGAAGTTCGCGCGCCGCGTGCTGGTCGGCTTCCCCGGCACCTTCGCGAACGAGGAACTGGTCGGCAATCCGGTGCGCGCGGAAATCGCCGCGATCGCGCCGCCGGAACAGCGCTTCGCCGGCCGCACGGGTACGGTGAAATTGCTCGTGCTCGGCGGCAGCCAGGGCGCGCGCGCGTTGAATGAAGCGGTGCCGCAGGCGCTGTCGCAACTGCACGGCATCGTGGCATTCGAGATTCGCCACCAGTGCGGCGAGAAATTGCGCGCGGAAGCCGATGCGGCATATGCGAAGGCCGGGGTCAGCGCCAGTGTCGAGAGCTTCATCGCCGACATGGCGCAAGCGTATGCGTGGGCCGACATCGTCGTGTGCCGCAGCGGCGCCTCGACCCTGGCCGAATTGTGCGCGGCCGGCGTCGGCAGCGTGCTGGTGCCGTTCGCCGCCGCGACCGACGACCATCAAACGAAGAACGCGCTTTATCTGGTCGAGAACGGCGCGGCGAAATTGTTGAAGCAAGACGCGCAATTGTCCGCCGGCCTGCTTGCCTCATTGCGGGAATTGGCCTGCGATGCGGAAAAACGTCTTGCAATGGCGAAGGCCGCGCGCGCATTGGCGAAGACCGATGCCGCCGCGCGCATCGCGGATATTGTCTTGGAGGAATCGCAGGCATGATGTCTCCCGCGCGAGAGCGCCGTTTGCAGAACACCGGCAACCTTGCCGAAGTCTTCCGCCGCGTGCATTTCGTCGGCATCGGCGGCAGCGGCATGAGCGGCATCGCCGAAGTGCTGTGCACGCTCGGCTACGAAGTGTCCGGCTCGGACAACGCCGACAACGAAACCACGCGCCGCCTGCAATCGATCGGCGCGCGGGTGATGCGTGGCCACAACGCGGCGAACGTGCTCGGCACCGACTGCGTCGTGGTCAGCAGCGCGATCAAGGACGACAACCCGGAACTGATGGAAGCGCGCAGCCTGCGCATCCCGATCGTGCCGCGCGCGGCGATGCTGGCCGAGCTGATGCGCTTCCGCCGCGGCATCGCGGTGGCCGGCACCCACGGCAAGACCACGACGACGAGCCTGATCGCGTCGGTACTGAGCGAGGGTGGACTGGACCCGACCTACGTCATCGGCGGCCAATTGCTCGCCGCCGGCGCCAACGCCAAGCTCGGCAGCGGCCAGTGGCTGGTGGCCGAAGCCGACGAAAGCGACGGCAGCTTCCTGCGCCTGAATCCGCTGATCGCGGTCATCACCAACATCGACGCCGATCACCTCGAAAACTACGGCGGCGATTTTGCCCGGGTCAAGGCGGCGTTCGCCGAATTCCTGCAGCACCTGCCGTTCTACGGCCTCGCCGTGCTGTGCATCGACGATGCCGAAGTGGCCGCGCTGGCTGCGGAAACGCCGCGCCACGTGATGACCTACGGCTTCCACGACAAGGCCGACGTGCGCGCGGAGGACGTGGTCCAGGACGGCGTGCGCATGCGCTTCACCCTGCGCCTGCCCGACGCCACCAGCACGCCGATCGCGTTGGCGCTGGCCGGCCGGCACAACGTGCTCAACGCGCTGGCCGCGGCGACGATCGGCTGGCAGCTCGGCGTGTCGGCGCAGCACATCGCCGCGGCGCTGGAGAAGTTCGCCGGCGTCGGCCGCCGCTTCAACGACCTGGGTGAAGTCGCGCTTCCGCAAGGCGGCAAGGTGCGCATCGTCGACGACTACGGCCATCACCCGAAGGAACTGGCCGCGGTGTTCGCCGCCGCGCGCGGCGGCTGGCCGGACAAGCGCCTCGTGGTCGCATTCCAGCCGCATCGTTTCTCGCGCACCCGCGACCAGTTCGACAACTTCGCCGCGGTGCTGAGCGACGTCGATGCATTGGTGCTGAGCGAAGTCTATCCGGCCGGCGAAGCGCCGATCGCCGGTGCCGATGCCAAGTCGCTGGCGCGCGCGATCCGCGCGCGCGGGCGCAACGAGCCGGTCGTGGTCAACAAGGTCGCCGATCTGCCCAGCGTGCTGCCGGACGTGCTGCGCGACGGCGACCTGCTGCTGATGATGGGGGCAGGCGACATCAGCCACGTCGCCCACGACATCGCCACGCACGGTTTCGGAGGTGCGAAGCGATGAACGAGGTCAGGTTCCCCGCGCTGGGTGTCACCGATGCCGGGGCTTTCGGTCGCGTTGCCGTGCTGATGGGCGGCGATTCGTCCGAGCGCGAAGTCTCGCTGAACTCCGGCGCCAACGTGCTCGAAGCGCTGCGCGCGCGCGGCGTCGATGCGCATGCGGTCGATGGCATCGGTGCGCTGATCGATGAAATCCGCGCCGGCAAGATCGACCGCGTGTTCAACATCCTGCATGGCGGCGACGGCGAGAACGGCGTGCTGCAAGGCCTGCTCGAAGCGTTGAAGGTGCCATACACCGGCCCGGGCGTGCTCGGCAGCGCGTTGACCCTGGACAAGATCCGCACCAAGCAGGTGTGGATCGCCGCCGGCCTGCCGACGCCGCGGTTCAGGCGCATCGCGCAAGGCGGCGACTTGCATGCGGCCGCGCTGGAACTGGGTTTCCCGGTGTTCGTGAAGCCGTCGAACGAAGGCAGCAGCGTTGGTGCGTTCCGCGTGCTCATCGCGGCGGATTTGCAACCGGCAATCGAATTTGCGGCGAATTACGCCGGTGAAATGCTGATGGAACAGATGGTGGTCGGCGACGAACTCACCGTCGGCGTGCTCGGTGGCGTGGTGCTGCCGTCGATCCGCATCGTGCCCAAGGGCCAGTGGTACGACTACCACGCCAAGTACGTCGCCGAGGACACGCAATATCTTTGCCCGGGACTCGATGGCGACGATGAAGCGGAACTGCGCCGCATCGTCGGTGCGGCGTTCGCGGCGGCCGATTGCAGCGGCTGGGGCCGCGTGGACGTGATGCGCGATCGGGCGACCGGCACGTTCCACCTGCTCGAAGTCAACACCGCGCCGGGCATGACCAGCCATTCGCTGGTGCCGAAGGCAGCGAAGCAGGTCGGCGTGGATTTCGAGGAACTGTGCTGGCGGATTCTCGAACAGACCGTGGAGGTGGCACGCGGATGAACGTCGCGCTGCGCATCGCCGTGTGGCTGCTGGCCATCGCCTTCGTGGTGGTGCCGCCGTTGGCCGTGCTGAAGGGTTGGGTCGGCGCACAGCGCTGGCCGCTGACGACCCTGCGCGTGCACGGCAGCCTGCAGCGCGTCGATCCGCAGTCGATCCGCACGGCGCTGCTGCCGTATGCGCAGCGCGGTTTCTTCGCGGTCGATCTGACCGGCGCGCAGGTCGCGCTGGAACAGTTGCCGTGGGTCGAGAAGGCCGACGTGCGCAAGCGCTGGCCGAACGTGCTGGACATCGACATCGTCGAGCACCAGCCGTTCGCGCGCTGGGACGAGGACAAGTTGTTGACTGCCGCCGGCCGCCTGTATCCGCTGCCCAAGAACGTCGACGTCAGCAGCATGCCGCAGCTCGGCGGGCCGGAAACGGAAGTGGCCGACGTGGTCGCCCTCTACAACGAATCGAAGCAGATGTTCGCGCCGCTCGGGCTGGACGTGCGCACGCTGCGCATGGACCAGCGCGGCAGTTGCTCGCTGGACTTGAGCGACGGCATCGAAGTGGTCGTCGGCCGCGACGATGCGCGTCCGCGCATCAGCCGCTTCGCGCGCCTGCTGCCGCAATTGCTGGCCAAGAACGTGCTGCTGCAACGCGCGGATTTGCGTTACACCAATGGGTTTGCGCTGAGTTGGGGCAAGGCCCCGCCGGCCACTGAAGTGAAGGCAGGGACATGAGCAGGAAAGGCGACAAATCGCTGATCGTCGGACTCGACATCGGCACCTCCAAGGTCAGCGCGCTGGTCGGCGAATACACGCCGGGCAACCCGATCGAGGTGATCGGCATCGGCACCCACGAATCGCGCGGGTTGAAGCGCGGCGTGGTGGTGGACATCGAATCGACGGTGCAGTCGATCCAGCGCGCTGTGGAAGAAGCGGAATTGATGGCCGGCTGCGAGATCAGCTCGGTGTACGCGTCGATTTCCGGCAACCACGTGGCGTGCAAGAACTCGCCGGGCATCGTGCCGATCCGCGACGGCGAGGTGACCTGGAACGACCTCGACCGCGTGCTCGAAGCGGCCAAGGCCGTGGCGATCCCGGCCGACCAGCGCATCCTGCACGCGATTCCGCGCGAATACGTGCTGGACAATTCGCAGGAAGGCATCCGCAACCCGGTCGGCATGACCGGCGTGCGCCTGGAGGTGCATGCGCACCTCGTGGTCTGCGCGCAATCGGCGGCGGCCAACATCAGCAAGTGCGTGCAGCGTTGCGGCCTGCAGATCGACAATCTGATCTTGTCGCCGCTGGCATCGAGCACCGCGGTACTGACCCCGGACGAGCGCGAACTCGGCGTCGTCCTCGTCGACATCGGCGCGGGCACCACCGACATCGCGGTGTTCGTGCAGGGCGCGATCTGCCACACCGCGTCGCTGCCGATCGCCGGCGACCACGTCACCAACGACATCGCGCACATGCTGCGCACGCCGACGCCGGAAGCCGAGCAGATCAAGGTGCGCTACGCCTGCGCGCTGGCGCAGTTCGCCACCGCCGAAGAAACGATCCAGGTGCCAAGCGTCGGCGACCGTCCGCCGCGGCGGTTGCCGCGCCACGCGCTGGCGCAGGCGGTGCAGGGCCGCTACGAGGAAATCTTCGAGATGGTGCAGGCCGAATTGCGCCGCAGCGGTTTCGAGGAACTGGTGCGCGCCGGCATGGTCCTGACCGGCGGCGCCTCGAAGATGGAAGGCGTGGTCGAACTGGCCGAAGAGATGTTGCAGATGCCGGTGCGCATCGGCATCCCGCAGCACGTGACCGGATTGGGCGAAGTGGTCGGCAATCCGGTACACGCCACCGGCATCGGCCTGCTGCTGATGGGCAGCCAGATCGAGCACCCGCGAAGGCCGAGTTTGCCGACCGGCAAGGCCGGTACCTTCTTCAAGAAATTGAAGAACTGGTACAGCGGCGAGTTTTGAGGCGTTTGGGCGGTTACGAGTTCGACGAGTTCAGTTTGACGAGAAGCAAGGGTGCAGGCGGTTCCCGGGTTGCCGCCGCACTCCAACAACAAACCCAGTGCAATTCCCCCGAAGCACTACATAAAAAATCTACGAGGACACGGACATGGCAAATCAATTCGAAATGGTTGAACACGTGGCACCGAATGCGGTGATCAAGGTGATCGGTGTGGGCGGCGGCGGCGGCAACGCGGTCGCGCACATGATCAACAGCGGCGTGGAAGGCGTGGAGTTCGTCGTCGCCAACACCGACGCGCAGGCGATCCGCAACATCGGCGCGGCGGTGCAACTGCAGCTCGGCAGCAACGTGACCAAGGGCCTGGGCGCCGGCGCGAACCCGGAAGTCGGCCGCCAGGCCGCGCTGGAAGACCGCGAGAAGATCATGGATGCGCTGCAGGGCGCGGACATGGTGTTCATCACCGCCGGCATGGGCGGCGGCACCGGTACCGGCGCGGCGCCGGTGATCGCGCAGATCGCCAAGGAACTGGGCATCCTCACCGTCGCGGTCGTCACCAAGCCGTTCGTGTGGGAAATGCCCAAGCGCATGCAGGCGGCGACCAAGGGCATCGAGAACCTGTCCGAACATTGCGATTCGCTGATCACCATCCCGAACGAGAAGCTGATCAGCGTGCTCGGCCGCAACGCGACGATGGTGCAGGCGTTCCGCGCCGCCAACGACGTGCTGCTCGGCGCGGTGCAGGGCATCGCCGACCTGATCACCCGCCCGGGCATGATCAACGTCGACTTCGCCGACGTGCGCACGGTGATGAGCGAAATGGGCCTGGCGATGATGGGCACCGGCACCGCGCACGGCGACGACCGCGCGCAGGCGGCGGCCGAGGCGGCGATCAACAACCCGCTGCTGGACGACGTCAACCTGCACGGCGCCAACGGCATCCTGGTCAACATCACCGCCGGCCAGGACATCACGATGGCCGAGTTCGGCGAGATCGGCCAGGTCGTGCAGGGTTTCGCCGCCGACGATGCGACCGTGGTGGTCGGCGTGGCGCTGGACCCGAGCATGAAGGACGAACTGCGCGTGACCGTGGTCGCGACCGGACTGGAACGGGTCACCGCGGTGCGCACGGTGCGTCCGCGCAATACCGACGACGGCTTCGCCCCGCGCGAACCGCAGCGTGCGCCGATCAAGCTGGTGCGCGACGCGACCACCGGCATGGCGGTCGAAGGCTTCGACGAGCCGGTCGCGGCGGCTCAGCCGAACGTCGCCCGCGGCCTCGGCCTGCGCCGCAACAGCGGTGCCGAGCCGGCCGCGTCGAATGCGCATGCGGACCTGCCGGGCGATTACCTGGACATCCCGGCGTTCCTGCGCCGCCAGGCCGACTGAGAGAGGGTGCGTCAAACGGCGGTTTCGCGGCAACGCGACCCGCCGTGCAGTCAGGCAGTACCGTGTCCTTTGCTGCCGGGCAGCCCGCCCATGGTGGGCTGCCCGGCGGATTTTCCGGTCACCGCGGGCGCTTCGGCGGAATTGCCGAATGCGGGTGGAGCGGAATGGGATTGCGGTCGCGTTTCATTGCTGGAACGGTGTAATTATTCCGTTAAGATTCACCGTGATGCATGGTATTCTGTACCGGTCAGTTCAGTCCGGCGCCCTGCACGCCGCGATCCGGGACCGTCCACGACAAGAACAATTCCTGCAGGTCTGAATTTCCGGTATTCCCCAGATGTCCAAGCAACGCACCTTGAAGAACGTGATCCGCGCCACCGGCGTGGGTTTGCACAGCGGCGAAAAGGTTTTCATGACCTTGCGCCCGGCCCCGGTGGATACCGGCGTGGTGTTCCGACGCGTTGACTTGAACCCGGTGGTCGAATTCAAGGCCGACGGCAAGCTCGTCACCGAAGTGACCCTGTGCACCGGCCTGAGCTACGACGGCGTCAAGGTGCTGACCGTCGAGCACCTGCTTTCCGCGCTCGCGGGCCTGGGCGTGGACAACATCTACGTCGAACTCTCCGCGCCGGAATTGCCGATCATGGACGGTTCCTCGGCGCCGTTCGTGTTCCTGCTGCAGTCGGCGGGCATCGTCGAGCAGAATGCGGCGAAGAAGTTCATCCGCATCGTGCAGCCGATCGAAGTGCAGGACGGCGACAAGGTCGCCCGCTTCACGCCCTACGACGGCTTCAAGCTCGGTTTCACCGTGCAGTTCAACCATCCGGCGATCCCGCAATCGCAATCGCGCGCCGAAGTGGAGTTCAGCACCGACAACTACATCCGCGAAGTGTCGCGCGCGCGTACCTTCGGCTTCATGAAGGATCTTGAATACATGCGCGAACTCAACCTCGGCCTCGGCGGCTCGATGGACAACGCGATCGTGCTCGACGAATTCCGCGTGCTCAACGACGACGGCCTGCGTTACGCCGACGAGTTCGTGCGCCACAAGATCCTCGACGCGGTCGGCGACCTGTACCTGGCCGGCCATGCCATCCTCGGCCATTACGAGGGCTACAAGTCCGGCCACGCGCTCAACAACAAGCTGGTGCGCGAATTGCTGGCCCATCCCGAAGCGTGGGAAGAAGTCAGCTTCGAGGACGCAGCCAGCAAGGCGGCCAAGCCATCGCCGGTCGTGTACGGCGTGCCGGCGCTGGCGCACTGACGCCCCGGATTTCCTTCTCCATCGAGATTTCCGAAACGCCGCCCGCGGGCGGCGTTTTTGCGTGCGCCGGCCGCCGGAATCCATACGATGTCTCTTGAATGCGTATGCAATATTCGCCTCCGGGCGGGACCGTCGCGGAAGTCCCGCGCAATTTGGCGGCCTTGATGCCGAGGCAAATTCCAAAACTGTGAAGCAGGCCTTTGCTTGGTGCCGGGGTTTGCGGGAATCATTCGGGGATCACGGTGAATCGGCGGCGGAGGTAGTCGATCCGTCCCGGGCATCGCTCAACGTGGCCGCCGCCGGCCGGGTGAAGTGGCCGGGGGCGTTGTTTCCAGCGTGTCGAGGATGGTGCGCAGGGCTTCGCGCGCGGCGGCCGATACGGGGCGCTTCGCCGGGCCGGGGGCGATGGGGCCAGTGGGCGCGGGGACTGGAAGTTGCATTCTGGCCGTCACTTCGGTGACGGACAGACCGATGGATCGGGCCAGTTCGACGAGTTGCGGTGCGATCAGGCGCAGTTTGGCCTTCCATACCGGCGAATCGACCAGAAAGACCAGTTTGTCGGCAGTGACGTTGGCCAGACGGCAGTGCGCGGCCAGTGATGGGGGCAGAAGGGGGCGAAGTTGCTGTTCCAGTGCATCGAGCTGCAAGGCTCGGCGCAACGGCGCGGCGGCGGAACCGGACAGGGCGGCGTCGAGCGCCGTCACCGGGGACGACGCAGTACGCGGTTTTGGCGGGGATTTCGAGTCTGACATCGGTATGCACATGAGCTTTCAAGACATCGTATACAAATCGCGCGGCTGGTTGGCCTACGGCGCCGCACACCTGAGCTACAAGGTGCGCTACAACCTGCATTACCGCCCGTTGGCCAGCGCCGTCGTGTTGATGGTCGCCGGCATCGGCGCCGGCGTGGCCAGCCGCAGCTTTGTCGGCATGGGCCAGATGCATGCGCTGCAGACGCGGGTCGTGCAGCAGCAGGCAGACCTGGACAAGGTCCGCCACGATTCGCAGCAGGAAGTGAACGCGCTGGCTGCACGCCTGGGCGAACTGCAGGCGCAGGCCAATCGACTGAACGCGCTCGGCCAACGCCTGACCCGGATGGGCAAGCTCGATGACGGCGAATTCAATTTCGATGAACCGGTGGGCGTCGGCGATGGCGACGACGACGTGCCGCAGGACATGCCGCCGGGCGACCTGAAGAAGAACCTGAGCCAGCTCGAGGCCACCTACAAACAGGCCGACAGTCAACTGTCGGTGCTCGGCACCCTGCTGGACAACCGCAAGCTGGACAACAGCGTCATCCCGTCCGGTGCGCCGATCAACAGCTACGTCACTTCCGGCTTCGGCGGTCGCGCCGATCCGTTCGGGCGTGGCGGCGAGAACCACCAGGGCTTCGATTTCAAGGCCAATTACGGCGATCCGGTGCACGTGGTCGCCGGCGGCGTGGTGATCTGGGCGGGGCCGCGCGGCGGCTACGGCAACCTGGTCGAAGTCGACCACGGCAATGGCTACACCACGCGTTACGGCCACAATTCCGAGCTCGAAGTGAAGGTCGGCGACCTCGTCCATGCCGGCGATGAAGTGGCCAAGGCCGGCTCCACCGGCCATTCGACCGGTCCGCACGTGCATTTTGAAGTCCGTCTCAATGGCGTGGCGGTCAATCCGGGCAAGTTCATCGGCCCGCACAACCCGATGGACCTGATCGGGCATGGGTGAGTCCGCCTGTTTGCGCGGCATGCCGCGCAGGCGTGGCGAGCACCTGCGCGTTGTGCGTGCCGGACCAGCGCGGCGGTGAATGTCGAATGCGGTTTCCAGCCCGGCGAGCCCCGGTCTGGCCCTTCGCAGCGACTTGAATCCCCGTGCCGCCGCCACCAGTTACAATAAGAGTTTGTCCGTGAAGGAACAGGGCGCTTGCGCCCTGTTTTGTTTCAGAACTTCGGCGCCCGCGCCCTGTTTGGTTCCCCGGCCAGCTCCGTTTCCTACCGGTTCCCAGAAGAAAGCACGAAATGATCAACAGCTTGCTTACCCGCGTTTTCGGCAGCCGCAACGAGCGCCTGCTGAAGCAGTTGCAGCGCATCGTCGTCCGGATCAATGCGCAGGAAGCGGAGCTGGAAAAGCTTTCCGATGAGCAGCTTCAGGCCAAGACCGGCGAATTCAAGCAGCGCATCGCCGGCGGCGAGACCCTGGACAAGATCCTGCCCGAAGCCTTCGCCGTTTGCCGCGAGGCGAGCAAGCGCGTGCTCGGCATGCGTCATTACGACGTGCAGTTGATCGGCGGCATGGTCCTGCACCTGGGCAAGATCGCGGAAATGCGCACCGGCGAAGGCAAGACCCTGGTCGCCACGTTGCCGGTGTACCTCAACGCGCTGGAAGGCAAGGGCGTGCACGTCGTCACCGTCAACGACTACCTCGCCCGCCGCGACGCCGCGCAGATGGGCAAGCTGTACAACTGGCTGGGCCTGGGCGTCGGCGTGGTGTATCCGGGCATGCCGCACGGCGACAAGCACGAAGCGTATGCCGCCGACATCACCTACGGCACCAACAACGAATTCGGCTTCGACTACCTGCGCGACAACATGGCGATGTCCAAGCAGGAGCGCTACCAGCGCGAGTTGAACTACGCCATCGTCGACGAAGTGGACAGCATCCTGATCGACGAGGCGCGCACGCCGCTGATCATTTCCGGCCCGGCCGACGAATCGCCGGAGCTGTACGCGCGGGTCAACCAGATCGTGCCGAAGCTGAGCAAGCAGGCGACCGAGGAAGGCGAGGGCGATTTCTGGGTCGACGAGAAGAGCAAGCAGGTCTACCTGTCCGAAGCGGGCCAGGAACATGCCGAGCAATTGCTGCACCAGGCCGGCATCCTGCAGGGCGAGGACGACAATCTGTACGCGCCGCAGAACCTCGGCGTGGTGCACCACCTCAATGCGGCGCTGCGCGCGCACGCGATCTACCAGCGCGACGTCGATTACCTCGTGCGCGATGGCGAAGTGGTGATCGTCGACGAATTCACCGGCCGCACCCTGCTGGGCCGGCGCTGGTCCGACGGCCTGCACCAGGCGGTCGAGGCGAAGGAAGGCGTGGCGGTGCAGCGCGAGAACCAGACGCTGGCCAGCATCACCTTCCAGAACCTGTTCCGCATGTACAAGAAGCTGTCGGGCATGACCGGCACCGCGGACACCGAAGCCTACGAATTCCAGAGCATCTACGGCCTCGAAGTGGTGGTCATCCCGCCGAACCGGCCGACCATCCGCAAGGATTCGCCGGACCAGGTGTTCCTCAACCGCGACGGCAAGTTCAAGGCGGTGCTGGCCGACATCCAGGAGTGCTACAAGCGCGGCCAGCCGGTACTGGTCGGCACCACCTCGGTGGAAGTGTCGGAAATGCTCAGCGACTTCCTGCGCAATGCCGGCGTGCAGCACGAAGTGCTCAATGCCAAGCAGCACGAGCGCGAAGCGCACATCGTCGCCAATGCCGGCCGTCCGGGCGCGGTGACGATCGCCACCAACATGGCCGGTCGCGGCACCGACATCGTCCTGGGCGGTTCGCTCGAAGCCGAATTGCAGGCGCTTGGCGATAAATCCGGTGAAAGCGGGGCGGGCGACGAACAGAAGGCCGCGGTGCGCGAAGCATGGAAGCAGCGCCACGAACAAGTGAAGGATGCCGGCGGCCTGCACATCATCGGCACCGAGCGCCATGAAAGCCGGCGCATCGACAACCAGCTGCGCGGCCGTTCCGGCCGCCAGGGCGACCCGGGTTCGTCGCGCTTCTACCTGTCGCTGGAAGACAACCTGATGCGCATCTTCGCGTCGGATTGGGTGCAGAAGGCGATGCGCCTGATCGGCATGAAGGAAGACGACGTGATCGAGGACCGCCTGGTCACCCGCCAGATCGAGAAGGCGCAGCGCAAGGTCGAGGCGCACAACTTCGACATCCGCAAGAACCTGCTCGACTTCGACGACGTCAACAACGACCAGCGCAAGGTGATCTACGCCCAGCGCGACGAACTGCTCGAAGCCGAATCGGTCAAGGACAACATTGATGGCATCCGCGAGGACGTGGTCGCCACGGCCGTGGTGCGCTACGTGCCGGCCGAATCGATCGACGAACAATGGGACCTGCCCGGCCTGCAGGCCGAGCTGGCGGCCGAGTTCGGTGTCGACCTGCCGCTCGTGCAGTGGCCGCAGGAAGACGGCGAGCTGGATGCCGAGCGCATCGGCCAGCGCGTGCAGGACGCGGTCGCCGCGCACTTCGACGCGAAGGAACAGGCGGTCGGCGCCGAGACCATGCGCATGCTGGAAAAGCACGTGATGCTGAGCGTGCTCGACAAGGGCTGGAAGGAACACCTCGCGCGCATGGACTACCTGCGCCAGGGCATCCACCTGCGCGGCTACGCGCAGAAGCAGCCGAAGCAGGAATACAAGAAGGAAGCCTTCGAGTTGTTCAGCGAGATGCTGGAGAACGTCAAGCGCGAAGTGACCACCTTGCTGGCGCGCGTGCGCATCCGCAGCGAAGAGGAAGTCGCCGAGATGGAAGCGCAGCAGCAGGCGCAGGTGGCGGCACAGCTGCAGGCCTCGCAGTTCCAGCATGCCGACGCCGGCGGTTACGGCGCCGACGAAGAAGCCGCGCAATTGCAGCAGCAACAGGCCGCCATCGCGGCGCAGCAGCGTCCGCAGCCGGCGAGCAACCCGTTCGCCCACGTCGGCCGCAACGACCCGTGCCCGTGCGGCAGCGGCAAGAAGTTCAAGCACTGCCACGGGCAACTGAGCTGATCGAGAACGGATATCCTTCCCCCGCAAGCGGGGAAAGGTGCCCGCAGGGCGGATGGAGGCATCGCGGTAATTCGCCCCCACCCCAACCCTCCTCCGCAAGCGGGGGAGGGGGCAAGATTTGCCGCATTCCCTTTGTTACATTTTCGCCATGGACACTCCCTTGCGCTCGATCCACGTCGTCGCCGGCGTCATCACCGATGCCCGCGGCCGCGTGCTGCTTGCGCGGCGCAAGATGGACAGCGACCAGCCCGGCTTGTGGGAATTCCCCGGTGGCAAGCGCGAGCCGGGCGAGACTTCCGAGCAGGCGCTGGCGCGCGAATTGAACGAGGAACTCGGCATCGAAGTGCAGGGCATCGATGCGCCTTTCATCGAAGTGCCGCAGTTGTACCCGGACAAGCGCCTGCGCCTGGAAGTGCGTCGCGTGCTCGCGTGGCAGGGCACGCCGCGCGGCCGCGAAGGCCAGGCGTTGACCTGGGTGACGGCGGACAGGCTGGCGAAGTATTCGATGCCGCCGGCGGACCGGCCCGCGGTCGGTGCGCTGCTCGCGCCGGCCCGTTATCTGGTCACGCCCGCGCCGGAAAACGACGACGAGCCCTGGCTGCGCGGCCTCCGCGCCGCCATCGACGACGGCGTCGAGCGCATCCAGTTGCGCCAGCGCGGCATCGACGCGGCGCGTTGGCATGCGCTGGTCGAACGGGCGGTTGGATTGGCGCAGAGCGGCAACGTGCAGTGGCTGGTCAATGGCGATGCCGGCCTGGCACGCGAATTCGGCATCGGCGTGCATCTGCGCGCGACGCAACTGGCCGGATTGCAGGAACGCCCGCTGCCGGAAGGACGTCTGGTCGCGGCGTCCTGCCACACCGCCGAGGACTTGCTCGCCGCGGAAAAGCTCGGCTGCGATTTCGCCGTGCTCGGCCCGGTGAAGGCGACCGCGACCCATCCCGAAGTCGCACCACTGGGCTGGGACGGCTTCGCCGCACTGCGCGAAAACGTGTCCTTGCCGATCTACGCCCTCGGCGGCTTGTCACCGGCGGACATTCCCGAGGCGCGCCGGCAGGGGGCGCAGGGCATTGCCGCTATCCGTGGTTTGTGGGGTTTGTAGAAGCGGCATTCCCGCCGCGGTCCGACACGGCCTGTCACGCACCGGCCAGCTTGCGGTAAAGCGAATCCAGTTCCGTCGCCACGCGTTGCAGTTCGTCCAGTCCCGCATCGTTGACGACGACGTCGTCGGCAATGGCCACGCGCTGCGCGCGCGTGGCTTGCGCGGCGATCATCTTTTCCGCCAACGCGGCGTCGATCCCGTCGCGCGCCATCAGGCGCGTGCGCTGCGCGGCGACCGGCACGTCGACGACGAGGATGCGGTCCAGCCACGGATAGGCCGCGCGTGCGCCGCCTTCGGCGAGCAGCGGGATCGAGGCGATCGCATAGGCCGAGGCCGCGTCGCGGCATTGCCGTTGCAGTTCGGCGCGGATGCGCGGGTGCAGGATCGCTTCGAGGTCCTGCTTCGCCAGCGCGTCGTCGAACACCTGCCTGCGCAATGCGGCGCGGTCGAGCGTGCCGCCGTCGCCCAGCACCTGCTTGCCGAAACGCATGACGACTTCGTCCAGCGCCGGCTGGCCGGGTTCGACGATGGCGCGCGCGATGCGGTCGGCGTCGGCGACGAACACGCCGAGCGCGGCGAAGGCGTGTTCCAGTGCGGATTTGCCCGAGGCGATGCCGCCGGTAAGGCCGACGAGGTAGTTGCTCATGCGCGCATTATGCGCGAGGCATGGGTCAGTGCTTCAGTCCGCTGATGCGCATGTAGGTCCCGATGATCGAGCCGCCCCACATGAACATGATCCAGCCGGCGATGGCCAGGTACGGGCCGAACGGGATCGGCGTGGCCTTGTCGCGGCCCTTCATCATCAGCCAGACCGAGCCGATGATCGCGCCGACCAGCGAGGACAGCAGGATGATCGGGAAGATCATGTACGAGCCGGCCCAGGCGCCGAGCGCGGCGAGCAGCTTGAAGTCGCCGTGGCCCATGCCCTCCTTGCCGGTGAGCTGCTTGAACAGCCACCACACCGTCCACAGCACCAGATAGCCCAGCGCCGCGCCGAAGATCGCGATCTTCGGGCTGACGAACAGGTGGTCGGTATTGGCGAGCAGGCCCAGCCACAACAGCGGCAAGGTGAGCTGGTCGGGCAACAGCTGGGTGCGCAGGTCGATGCCGGACAGCGCGATCAGGAAGCAGCTCAGCAGTGCCGCGCCGGAACCTTGCCAGCCGAAGCCGAAGCGCCACACGCAAGTGAGCACCAGCAGGCAGGTCAGCAACTCGACCGCCGGGTACTGGATCGAGATTGGCGTCTTGCAGTGGCGGCATTTGCCGCGCAGGAACAGCCAGCTGAAGACCGGGATGTTCTCGTACCACGCCAGCGGGTGCTTGCAGTGCGGGCAATGCGAAGGCTCGATGACGACGCCCGGGGGCGCCGGCTCGTACACGTCGGGCAATTCGAGCAGCTCGCGCGCGTCGCGCTTCCATTCCCATTCCAGCCGCTTGGGCAGGCGCAGGATGACCACGTTGAGGAAGCTGCCGACCAGCAGGCCGAGGGTGCCGAAGACGGGGTAGCCCAGGGCCGGGTTCTGATCCAGATATGCCATCGCGGAAGCTTACACGGTCGAAGCGAGCTTGAAGATCGGCAGGTACATGCCGATGACCATGCCGCCGACCAGCACGCCGAGCACGACCATGATCATCGGCTCGATCAGGCTGGCCAGCGCGTCGACCGCGTTGTTGACTTCCTGCGAGTAGTACTCGGCGACCTTGTTCAACATCGTGTCGAGCGCACCGGCTTCTTCGCCGATCGCGGTCATCTGGATCACCATGTGCGGGAACACGCCGGTCTGCTTCATCGCCAGGTTCATCGCGTAGCCGGTGGCGATGTCGTCGCGGACGCGCAGCACGGCTTTTTCGTAGACGATGTTGCCGGTGGCGCCGGCCACCGTGCCCAGCGCTTCGACCAGCGGCACGCCGGCCTTGAAGGTGATGGCGGTGGTGCTGGCGAAGCGGGCAATGGCCGAGTTGTTCATGATGTCGCCGACCACGGGAATCTTGAGGATCATCCGGTCCTGCCACTCGCGGAACGCGCGCGAGCGCTTGGTGGCGAAGATGAAGGCGCCGATGCTGCCCGCGATGATCAGCAGGCCCAGCCACCAGTAGGCCACGGCGAAGCGCGAGGCGGCGACGATCATCTTGGTGAAGGCCGGCAGGTCGGCACCGAAGCTCTTGAAGGTTTCCTCGAACTGCGGCACCACGAAGATCAGCAGGATCGCCGACACGATCAAGGCCACCGCGATGGTCATTGCCGGATAGAACAGCGCCTTCTTGATCTTGCCCTTCAGCGCCTCGGTGTTTTCCTGGTAGTTGGCGATGGTGTCGAGGATGGTTTCCAGCACGCCAGCGCCTTCGCCGGCCTTGACCAGATTGCGGTACAGGTCGTCGAACAGCACCGGCTCCCTGCCGATCGCCTCGGACAGCGAGGAACCGCCCTCGATGTCGGCGCGCAGGCCGTTGACCATCTTGGACATGCGCGGGTTCCTGTGGCCGCTGCCGATGATTTCCAGCGACTGCACGATCGGCACGCCGGACTTCATCATCGTCGCCATCTGCCGGCTGAAGAAGGCGATGTCCTTGGGCTTGATCGGCTTGCCGGCGCTGCCGAACAGCGGCTTCGGCTTGGGCTTGACCACGCCCGGGGTGATGCCCTGGCGGCGCAGGTCGGCGCGCAGCAGGTTGGCGTTGCGCGCTTCCTGCTCGCCCTTCATCTTGACGCCGCGCTTGTCGGTGCCTTCCCAGACGAAGGTTTCCAACAGCTTGGTATCGCGTTGGATCGGTTTCTTGACTGCGCTGCGACTGGCGACCATGAGCATTTCCCCGAAGGTGTCCGGTCGGTTCGCGACCGGTTTCAACCACAAGATTCCATCAACAATGCATGGTAACGGGTTATTCCAGCAAGGGAAGTTGCGGGATGTGACCACCAGCAGGCTTTGGCGATGTGGCGCCCGGCGGAGGCGCCGGCTTGCCGACCACGTCACGTTCCGGCGGCCGGCCCAGGCGACCCTGGATCAGGTGATCGTCACGCGGTCGGCTTCTTCCAGGCTGGTGGTGCCGTCGAGCACGCGGCGCAGCGCCGACTGGCGCAGGTTGCGCACGCCCGAGTGCTGGCAGGCTTCCTCGATCTGCAGGTCGTTGCCTTCCTGCAGGATGATTTCCTGGATCAGCTCGGTCATCGGCATCACCTGGTAGATGCCGACGCGGCCCTTGTAGCCGCCGTTGCAGTTTTCCTCGCAGCCTTCCGGGTTGGGCGCGTAGATCACCGCGCGGCCGCTGGCGATGTCGTCCATCTGCGCCGGGGTGAAGCCGGCCGAGAGCAGGCGGTCGCGCGAATGGTTGGCCGGCAGCTTGCACTTGCACAGGCGGCGACCGAGGCGCTGGGCCATGATCAGCATCACCGAGCTGGTGATGTCGAACGGCTTGACGCCCATCTTCATCAAACGCGCGATGGTCTTCGGCGCGTCGTTGGTGTGCAGGGTGCTGATCACCATGTGCCCGGTCTGCGCGGCCTTGATCGCGATTTCCGCGGTCTCGTAGTCGCGGATTTCGCCGACCATGATGATGTCCGGATCCTGGCGCAGGAACGAACGCAGCGCGTCGGCGAAGGTCATGCCGCCGCGGCTGGAAATCTGCACCTGGTTGATGCCTCTCAGGCGGATTTCGACCGGGTCCTCGGCGGTGGAGATGTTGCGGTCTTCGGTGTTGAGGATGTTCAGGCCGGTGTACAGCGACACGGTCTTGCCCGAGCCGGTCGGGCCGGTCACCAGGATCATGCCGTACGGGTTCTGCAAGGCCTTCAGGTACAGCACCTTCTGGTCTTCCTCGAAGCCCAGCGCGTCGATGTTGAGCTTGGCCGCGCTGCCGTCGAGGATGCGCAGCACGATCTTCTCGCCGACCAGGGTGGGCAGGAAGCTGATGCGGAAGTCGATCACCTTGTTGCGGCTGACGACGAGCTTGATGCGTCCGTCCTGCGGCTTGCGCTTCTCGGCGATGTCCAACTGCGCCATCACCTTCAGGCGCGCGGCGATGCGCCCGGCCATCTTCACCGGCGCGGTGGCGACCACCTTGAGCATGCCGTCCATGCGGTAGCGCACCCGGTATTCGCCTTCGTACGGCTCGAAGTGGATGTCGGAGGCCTTGCGCTGGTCGGCGCCGACCAGGATCTTGTTGACGAACTTGACGACCGGGCCTTCTTCGCCGGTGATGCCTTCGTCGTCGGCATCGGCCTCGGTGCTGCCGACGTCGACGCCGTCCAGGTCTTCGTCGTCGCTGCCGACGTTGAGCGCGGCGCTGGTGCTGCTCCACAGTTCCAGGGTGCGCTTGATCTGGTCATCGGCGACCAGGATCGGCTCCACCATCATGTTGGTGGCGAAGCGCAGGTCGTCGAGCGCGCGGGTATGGGTCGGGTCGGAAATGCCGACGAACAGGCGGTTGCCGCGCTTGAACAGCGGCAGCACCGAATGCTTTTCCAGCAGGTCCGACGGCACCAGCTTCATCGCGTTGTAGTTCGCGTCGAACACGCTGGCGTCGATCAGCGGGATGCCGAACTCGGCCGAGTTCGCCGCCGCCATCAGCGCCGGCGTGACCAGCCGCTTCTCGCCCAGCCACTGCGCCAGCGGCATCTTCGCCGCGGTCGCGTCGGCCATGGCCTTGCGCGCGGCCTGCTCGGCCAGGGCGCCATCGGCGACCAGGCGGCGAGCGATGCCGGTGATGCCGATCAGGTTGGGACCGGTGGAGGGGGACGGGGTGGGAACGGCGTTCATGGGAGCGATTCCGGGAACACGCAGGGCCTTGATAACGAAGGGAGAAGATACCAGCTTGGACGCGCCCCTGGCGTGGCCGATTTCGTCGACTGTGCCGCAGTTCGCACCCGAATTGGCGCCGGCGCGGCTGCTAATATGCGCGGCTCACGACAGCCGCACGGGGAAATCCTTGGACATCAGCGTGGTTTTGCCGGCCAAGAACGAGGCCGAGGGCCTGCGCCGCACCCTGCCGGCGCTGCGCGCCTTGCTGCCGCAGGCCGAGCTCATCGTCATCGACGACGGTTCGACCGATGCCACCGCGCAGGTCGCCGTCGAACTGGGCGCCAAGGCCTTGTCCTCGCCGTATTCGATGGGCAACGGCGCGGCGATCAAGCGCGGTGCACGCGCGGCCACGGGCGCGGTCATCGTGTTCATGGACGCCGACGGCCAGCACGACCCGGCCTGCATCCCGAAGCTCGTCGACACCTTGAACGAAGGCTACGACATGGTCGTCGGCGCGCGCGACTGGAGCGGCCAGGCCAGCGCCCACCGCGGCGCGGCCAACGCCTTCTACAACTGGCTGGCCTCGCGCATGACCGGGCACAAGGTGATGGACCTGACCAGCGGCTTCCGCGTCGTGCGCGCGGACAAATTCCGCGAATTCCTGCACCTGCTGCCGAACGGTTTTTCCTATCCGACCACCAGCACGATGGCCTTCTTCCGCAGTGCGTATGCGGTGGCCTACGTGCCGATCCCGGTGGCCAAGCGCGTCGGCAAGAGCCACATCAAGCCGATCCGCGACGGCATCCGCTTCCTGCTGATCATCTTCAAGATCGCCACGCTGTTTTCGCCGCTGAAGCTGTTCGCGCCGACGGCGATTGCGTTTTTCGTATTTGGTCTCGGCTATTACGTTTGGACCTTCGCCACCCAGCATCGCTTCACCAACATGAGTGCGCTGTTGTTCAGTGCATCGGTGATCGTGTTCCTGATCGGGTTGGTGTCCGAGCAGATCACGGCGTTGACGTACAAGAAAGACGCTTGAGTGTGAAATACCGCGCCGATATCGAAGGTCTGCGTGCGCTGGCGATCCTGCTCGTGGTCGGGGCGCACGCGAAGATTCCGGGATTCTCCGGCGGGTTCATTGGGGTCGATATTTTTTTCGTGTTGTCCGGATTCCTGATCTCCGGTTTGCTGGTGCAGGAACGGTTGACGACAGGCAGGTTGGATTTCGCGGGTTTTTATGCGCGGCGGTTCCGCCGTTTGTTGCCGGCCTTGCTGCTGATGCTGTTGGTCAGTGCATGGTTTGGCTGGCAGTTGCTGCCACCCAGTGGCCAGCCGGAGCAGGCGATGGCCGGCATGACGGCGGCGGCATGGGTAAGCAACATGCACTTCGCGTTCGCACACGCGGGTTATTTCGATCCGGGCACGGAAACCAATCTGTATCTGCATACATGGTCGTTGGGCGTCGAGGAGCAGTTCTATCTGGTCTGGCCCGCACTGATTGCCTTGGTCGCAGCGGTTGCGGGATCGAAGGAAAGAATTGCGCGATGCTTGTCGTGGGCGATGTTCGCATTGTTGTTTGCCAGTCTGTTGCTGGAGTTGTGGACGACACGCTACTCCGCGATCCATGCGTTCTACCTGATGCCGATGCGCGCATGGCAATTCGCGCTCGGCGCGCTGGTTTTCCTGTGGCTGCGGCAGCGCGACGAATCGATGCCAAACGGAAAATCCGCATCGCTCATCGCGGTGATCGGAGGCATTGGATTGATTGCCGGGGCACTGTGGCTGCTCGACGGCAGGACGCCTTATCCGGGCGCATGGGCATTGCTGCCGTCGCTCGGAACGGCGCTGCTTATTTTCGCGGGCAGTGCGGATGCGGCCAATCCGGTGACGCGCATCCTGTCATTGTCGCCGATGCAGTGGCTGGGCCATGTTTCGTATTCGTGGTATCTGTGGCATTGGCCGGTATTGATACTTGGCGCGATGTTGTCGCCTACATACGACCTGAAATGCCGGTTATTGCTGGTCGCGGCATCGCTGATGTTGGCGTTGGTGTCGTATCTTTGCGTCGAGAAGCCGCTTCGAAGGGCATCATGGCTCGTTGTCAAACCGGGCTGGACAATTTTTGTTTCGCTTGCATTGGCTGCCATGGCGGCATCGTTGTGTCTGGCCTGGGGCAATGCAGCATCGCGCCGGCATCAGCTCGTGGAAAAACAGGCGGCTGCGGCGGGCCATCGAGCGACATTGCCGGCCATCTACGCGATGGGATGTGATGACTGGTATGCCAGTGCCGAATTGAAGGTTTGCAGTTTCGGCAGCCCGGATGCGAAGCATACTGCGGTGGCAATGGGCGACAGCATCGGCTTGCAATGGTTTCCCGCCCTTGCGCGGATTTTTGCCGGGCCGGACTGGCGCTTGCTGGTACTGACCAAGTCCTCGTGCCCGATGGTTGACCGGCCGATCTACTACGCGCGAATCGGTCGCGAATACACCGAGTGCGCATCTTGGCGGCAACGTGCCGAAGATTGGATGGCACGGATGCAGCCGGATTTTCTGATTCTTGGCTCGACGCACACGGCCGCTTACACCAAGGACGAATGGATCGGTGGAACGCACGATTTGCTGGCGAGACTTGCGCCGCATGCCGGGCGGCTTGTCGTGCTGCGTTCGACGCCGCACCTCGAATTGGACGGCGCGCAATGTCTGGAAGTGCGGAGTGCACTGTATGCGGCGCTGGTTGATGCCGAGAAACGTTGTGTCGCAAGGCCGGACATGCACGAATCCGACCAGGTCAATGACTGGATCACGCAAGCGGCCAAGCCGTTCGGGAACGTGCGCCTCGTCGACATGGACGACGAGGTATGCCCGCTAGGCTTGTGCCATGCCGCGATCAATGGGCGACTGGTCTATCGCGATCAGCAACATCTCAATGCCGATTTCGTCGAAACATTGACGGCTCCACTGGCACAGCGCATCGGCGTACCGTATTCTCCCGCCGTCAATGCGACGGTGGGAGCGAATCGATGAGCTGCAGCATCGGACCCGCACCGCACAAGCCACGACTGCTGGTGCTGGCTTCCACTTACCCGCGCTGGCGTGACGATCCGGAGCCGGGCTTCGTGCACGAGCTGGCGAAACGCCTGATCGACGATTTCGATGTGAGCGTGCTGTGCCCGCATGCGCCAGGCGCGGCAGGAAACGAAATCATGGATAGCGTCAATGTCATTCGCTATCGCTATGCGCGAGAGAAATTCGAGACGCTGGTCAACGATGGTGGCATCGTCGCCAATCTCAAGCGTGCGAAATGGAAATTGCTGTTGGTGCCGGGGTTCGTCTTGATGCAAGCCTGGCATGCGTGGCGTTTGGTACGGGCGAACAAGGTTGATGTCGTGCATGCGCACTGGCTGTTGCCACAGGGCTTGGTTGCATCGTTACTCGGCGTGCCGTTCGTGGTCACGTCGCACGGCGCAGACTTGTATGCGCTGAAGGGCAGATTGCTGGATGCGCTGAAGCGCTTCGTCGTGCGCAAGTCGGCAGCGGCGACGGTGGTCAGCAGCGCAATGCGCGACAAACTCGAACAAATCGGAGCGGATATCTCGAAAGTTTCCGTGTTGCCGATGGGCGTTGACCTCGCCGGGCGCTTCTTCCCGGATGCCTCGGTCGTGCGTTCGCGCGACGAAATCCTGTTCGTTGGTCGACTCGTCGAAAAGAAGGGTGTCGAGTATTTGCTGCGTGCATTGCCGGAAATCCTGCGCCAGTGGCCAAGCGCATTCCTGACGGTTGCCGGCTTCGGCCCGGACGAGCCGCGCTTGCGCGCTATCATCGGAGGCCTTGGATTGAGCCAAAAAGTGCGATTCCTTGGCGCGCGGCCGCAGGCCGAATTGCCGGCACTTTATCGTCGCGCTGCCGTGTTCGTCGCGCCGTTCGTTCGCGCCGCCTCCGGCGATGAAGAGGGGCTTGGGCTCGTGCTGGTCGAAGCGATTGGTTGCGGCTGCCCGATCGTCGTCGGTGACGTTCCGGCGGTAACAGACGTGTTGGGTGATGCGGTTGCCGATTTCAGTGTCGATCCGTGTAACGTGCAGGCATTGACGAAACGAGTCGTAGATACCTTGACCAATGTGGAGGGTGCAAGTATCCGCGCGTCGAGCTTGCTTGCGGCGGTTGTAGGGAAATTCGAGTGGACGGATGTCGCTGCCGCATATGCGT
>JAATFG010000109.1 GCA_015655355.1 Lysobacterales bacterium | reverse complement strand
GCACGTGAGGCCTTTTCAGATAACGTCCATCGAATCGAAGCCAGCCACGCAAACCTGCTGGCTTCGACTCGATGCCATCAGGCGCCGCCTAGCGACGCGTCGACGATTTTCTGCGCCTCCGCCAGAATGTCCTTGAGGTGATCTGCGCTCTTGAAGCTTTCCGCGTAAATCTTGTAGATCGCCTCCGTGCCGGACGGCCGTGCGGCAAACCAGCCGCTGGGCGCAACGGCCTTGATGCCGCCGATCGCCGCGCCGTTGCCCGGCGCCTTGTCCAGCACCTGTTCGATCTTCTCGCCCGCCAGTTGATCGGTGTGCAACTGGTCCGGCGAGAGTTTCGCCAGCTTCGCCTGCTGCGCCGGCGTGGCGGCCGCATCGATGCGGCTGGCGAACGGCTTGCCGAGTTCGGTGGTCAGCTGCGTGTAGACCTCGCCCGGATCCTTGCCGCGGCGTGCGGTGATCTCGGCGGACAGCAGCGCCGGCACCAGGCCGTCCTTGTCGGTCGTCCACACCGAGCCGTCGCGGCGCAGCAGCGAGGCACCGGCGCTTTCCTCGCAGCCGAAGCCCAGCGAGCCGTCGTACAGGCCTTCGGCAAACCATTTGAATCCCACCGGCACTTCATAGAGCTTGCGGCCCAGGCGCTTTGCCACGCGATCGATCAGCGCGGTGCTCACCACCGTCTTGCCGACCGCGGCCTTGTCGCTCCACTGCGGTCGATGCTGGAACAGGTAATCGACCAGCACCGACAGATAGTTGTTCGGTCCCATCAGTCCGCTGCTGCGAGTCACCACGCCATGGCGATCGTGGTCGGTGTCGCAGGCGAATGCGACGTCGTACTGGTCTTTCAGGCCGATCAGGCGCTGCATCGCGTACTTCGAGGACGGATCCATGCGGATCTTGCCGTCCCAGTCCACCGTCATGAAGGCGAACTGCGGATCGACCACGTCGCTGACCACGGTGAGGTCGAGCTTGTAGCGCTCGGCGATCGGCGCCCAGTAATGCACGCCCGCGCCGCCCAGCGGATCGACCCCCATGTGCACGCCGGCGCTGCGGATGATCTCGAAGTCGACGATGTTGCCGAGGTCGGCGACGTAGGTGTTGAGGTAGTCGTGTTCGTGCGTGGTCGCGGCCTTGCGCGCCTGCGCGAGCGGCACGCGCTTCACGTCCTTCAATCCACCTTCGATCAGCGCATTGGCGCGCTTCTGCACCCAGTCGGTGATGTCGGTGTCGGCCGGGCCGCCGTTGGTCGGGTTGTACTTGAAGCCGCCGTTGTCCGGCGGATTGTGCGATGGCGTGATCACGATGCCGTCGGCCAATCCCTTAAACGAGCCGGCGCTCGCGCGGCCCTTGTTGTACGTGAGGATCGCGTGCGAGATCACCGGCGTCGGCGTGAACTCGCCGCCCGCGGCGATCATCGTCTCCACGCCGTTCGCGGAAAGCACTTCCAGCGCGTTCTCGAACGCCGGTTGCGACAGCGCATGCGTATCGAAGCCGATGAACAGCGGACCGTCGATGCCCTTGCCTTTGCGGTATTCGCAGATCGCCTGGCTGATCGCCAGGATGTGCCATTCGTTGAAGCTGCGGTCGAACGAACTGCCGCGATGTCCCGAGGTACCGAATGCGACGCGCTGCGCGGCCACCGACGGATCGGGCTTCAGGTCGGAATACGCGGCAAGCAGCTTCGGCACGTCGACGAGGATCGACGCCGGTGCCGGCTTGCCGGCGAGTGGACTGATGATCTGGCTCATGGATTTCCCGTGGTTTTGCCGTCGCGCAACTGGCGATAGCGCCGTATCAGCGCGTTGGTCGAACTGTCGTGCGCGAGCTTCGGTTCGCCCGTCGCGGTCAGTTCGGCGATGGTGGTTTTCGCCAGCTGCTTGCCGAGCTCGACGCCCCACTGGTCGAACGAATCGATGTTCCAGATCACGCCCTGCACGAACACGCTGTGCTCGTACAGCGCGATCAGCGAACCGAGCGCATGCGGCGTCAGCCTGGCGGCGAGGATCGTCGTGCTCGGGCGATTGCCTTCGAACGTGCGGTGCGGCACCAGTGCCTCGGCGGTGCCTTCGGCGCGCACCTCGTCGGCGGTCTTGCCGAAGGCGAGCGCCTCGCCCTGCGCGATCAGGTTGGCCATCAGCAGGTCGTGCTGGTCGCCACCGCCTTGCGCCGGCAGCGGGTTGAGCGTCTGCCCGAAGCCGATGAAATCGCACGGCACGATGCGCGTGCCCTGGTGGATCAGCTGGTAGAACGAGTGCTGGCCGTTGGTGCCCGGCTCGCCCCAG
>JAATFG010000026.1 GCA_015655355.1 Lysobacterales bacterium | reverse complement strand
GCCGTACATGTGGGGCACGCTGGGCATCGGCTACAACGTGGACAAGATCAAGGCGGTCTTCGGCGGCACCGACGTGACCCGCAGCCTGGACCTGGTGTTCAAGCCGGAGAACCTCGCCAAGCTCAAGCAATGCGGCATCACCTTCCTCGATTCGCCGATCGACATCGTGCCGCTGGCGCTCAACTACCTGCACCAGGACCCGAACAGCACCGATCCGGCCGTGGTGCGCAAGGCGGCGCCGCTGCTCAAGGCGATCCGTCCGTACATCACCAACTTCGATTCGTCCTCCTACCTCGACGCGCTGGCCAATGGCGACGTGTGCCTGGTGCTCGGCTATTCCGGCGACGTGCTGCAGGCCCGCGACCGCGCCAAGGAGGCCGGCAACGGGGTCGACATCGCGTATTCGATCCCGCGGGAAGGCACCTCTGCGTGGTTCGACAGCTTCGTGATCCCGAAGGACGCGAAGAACCGCGAGGCGGCCTACGCCTACATCAACTACATGCTCGACCCGAAGGTCGAGGCGGCGAACACCGACAAGATCGGTTACCCGAACCCGGTGCCGGAATCGCAAGCGCTGGTCAAGCCGGAAATCGCGCAGGATCCCTCGGTGTACCCGTCGGCCGAGGTGATCAAGACCCTGTACGACCAGAAGGTGATGCCGCAGCCGATCAGCGAGCTGTACAACCGCATCTGGACCGACCTCAAGACCGGCAAGTGATGCAATGATTCCAGCGCGCCCGGCCAGCTCTTTCAAGCATGCGCCGGGCGCCGTTTTCCCGCCACCGCCAACCGGATGCATTGGAGAGAGTGCAGATGAAGCCGCGTGACATCGCCATCGGCCTGCTGGCCTGCGCTGCGCTCGCCGCGTGCGCGAAACCGGGCGGCGGCAAGGTCGTCGATGTCTACAACTGGAACGACTACATCGCCCCGGATGCGAACCCAAACTTCGAGCATGCCACCGGCATCCACGTCGTCTACGACAACTTCGACCGCAACGAAGTGCTGGAAACCAAGCTGCTCGCAGGCAGCAGCGGCTACGACGTGGTGGTGCCGTCCTCGCAGTTCCTCGGCCGCCAGCTCAAGGCCGGCGTGTTCCTGCCGCTGGACAAGGCGAAGATTCCGAATTATTCGCATCTCGATCCGGATTTCATGCGCAAGCTGGAAGCGCTCGACCCGGGCAACCGCTACGGCATTCCGTACATGTGGGGCACGGTCGGCATCGGCTACAACGTCGATGCGATCAAGAGGATTTTCGGCAACGTCGATGTCGCCAATTCGCTCGACATCCTGTTCAAGGCGGAAAACGCCGCCAAATTGAACGACTGCGGCATCAACATCCTCGACACGCCCTCGGAAATCGTGCCGGTGGTGCTGAACTATCTGCACGAAGACCCGAACAGCCACGATCCGGCGACAATCGCCAAGGCGCAGGCGCTGCTGGCGAAAATCCGCCCGTACGTGCGCAGCTTCCATTCCTCGTCGTACATCGACGGCCTCGCCGGCGGCGACGTGTGCCTGGCGCTGGGCTGGTCCGGCGACGTGATCCAGGCGCGCAACCGCGCGAACGAAGCGAACAACGGCGTGCACGTCGCCTACGCGATTCCGCGCGAAGGCAGCGCGATGTGGATCGACATGCTCGCGATCCCGCAGGGCGCCGCGCACGTCGATGCGGCCTACGCGTACATCAACTATCTGCTCGATCCGAAGGTGATGGCGGCCAATTCGGATTTCATCGCCTATCCGAACGCGATACCGGCGGCGAAGGCGCTGATGCGGCCGGAGATCGTCGATGATCCGACCATCTACCCGCCGGCGGACGTGGCTGCCAGACTGTTCACCTTCTCCATCGTCCCGCCGGATGTCGATCGCCAGTACGAAACCCTCTGGACCGAATTGAAATCCGGCAAATAACCCCTCACGAAAACCGCGCATGAGCACCGAACCGGCCAGCACTCCGCAAGCGAACAGCAACGACGCCTACCTCAGCCTGCAAGGCGTGCGCAAGGAGTTCGACGGCTTCGTCGCCGTCGACAACGTCTCGCTCGACATCCGCAAGGGCGAAATCTTCGCCTTGCTCGGCGGCTCCGGCAGCGGCAAATCGACGCTGCTGCGCTGCCTCGCCGGTTTCGAGAAACCCACCGCCGGCAGCATCGCGCTCGACGGCCAGGTGCTCAACGCGCTGCCGCCGTACCAGCGCCCGATCAACATGATGTTCCAGAGCTATGCGCTGTTCCCGCACATGAGCGTCGAGCAGAACATCGCCTACGGCCTCAAGCAGGACGGCCTGAAGCGCGACGCCATCGCCGCGCGCGTGGCCGAAATGCTGGCGCTGGTGCAGATGGAAAAGCTCGCCAGGCGCAAGCCGCACCAGCTCTCCGGCGGCCAGCAGCAGCGCGTCGCGCTGGCGCGTTCGCTGGCGAAAGGGCCGAAGCTGCTGCTGCTCGACGAGCCGATGGGCGCACTGGACAAGAAGCTGCGCTCGCAGATGCAACTGGAACTGGTCGGCATCATCGAGAAATCCGCCGTCACCTGCGTGATGGTCACCCACGACCAGGAAGAGGCGATGACCATGGCCACGCGCATCGCGCTGATGGAGCATGGGCGCATCCGCCAGGTCGGCACGCCGGACGAAATCTACGAGTCGCCGAATTGCCGCTTCGCCGCGGAGTTCATCGGTTCGGTCAACATCGTCGAAGGCAAGATCGGCGAGGACGAGAACGACCACGTCACCGTGGTCGGCGCGCAGTTCCCGGTGCCGATCTACATCGGCCACGGCATCACCGGCGTCAGCGGCCAGGACGTCGCCTTCGCAGTGCGCCCGGAAAAGGTGTGGATCACCAAGGACGAGCCGCGGCAGGCGTACAACAAAGCGCGCGGCACCATCGAGGACATCGCCTATTACGGCAGCCATTCGATCTTCCACGTGCGCCTGCCCAGCGGCCTCAAGCTGCAATCGAACTTCGCCAACCAGAAGCGCTGGGACAGCGACGGCCTGACCTGGGGCGACGCGGTGTGGGTGTCGTGGGACGACAACGACGGCGTGGTGCTGACCGCATGAACCTCGCCAACTCCCTGCGCAAGCGCTTGCCCGGCGCGCGCTGGTCGGTGATCGGCGTGCCGTATTTCTGGCTGCTGCT
The DNA here is from genome assembly GCA_015655355.1 of Lysobacterales bacterium. Classification (GTDB taxonomy): domain Bacteria; phylum Pseudomonadota; class Gammaproteobacteria; order Xanthomonadales; family Xanthomonadaceae; genus Pseudoxanthomonas_A. The sequence continues at coordinate 5,725 of JAATFG010000026.1, read as the reverse complement.
GTTCTTCGCGATCCCGTTCCTGATCGTGCTGCGCATTTCGTTCTCGACCATCGAGCGCGGCAAGATGCCGCCGTACACCGACGTGCTGGTGCAGGCGGCCGATGGCGGCTGGCACCTGAGCCTGAACCTCGCCAACTACCACGCGCTGTTCACCGACTCGCTGTACGCGCACGCGTACCTGAGTTCGCTGTGGATCGCCGGCGTGTCCACCCTGCTGTGCCTGCTGATCGGCTATCCGATCGCCTACGTGATCGCCAGGCTGCCGCCGGCGGCGCGCAACGTGGCGATGATGGCGGTGGTGCTGCCGTCGTGGACGTCGTTCCTGCTGCGCGTGTATGCATGGGTCGGCATCCTCAAGAACAACGGCCTGCTCAACAATCTGCTGCTCAAGCTGCATTTGATCGGCGAGCCGCTGCAGATCCTGTACACGCCGCTGGCGGCGTACATCGGCATCGTCTATTGCTATCTGCCGTACATGATCCTGCCGCTGTACACCAACCTGGTGAAGCACGACCAGCGCCTGCTCGAAGCGGCCTACGACCTCGGCGCGAAGCCGTGGCAGGCGTTCTTCGGCGTGACCTTGCCGCTGTCGCGCGCCGGCATCGCCGCCGGTTGCATGCTGGTGATGATCCCGGCGGTCGGCGAATACGTGATCCCGGAAATGCTCGGCGGCAGCGACACCCTGATGATCGGCCGCCAGCTGGTCAACGATTTCAACATCACCGACTGGCCGCGCGCCTCCGCCGTCGCCATCGTGATGCTGCTGCTGTTGCTGGTGCCGATCCTGGTCTTCAACCGGATCCAGCAGAAGGAAATGGAAGGGAGGCTGGCATGAGCGCCTTCCTCGCCTGGCTGCGCAGGCATTGGTTGAGCGCGCTGGTGCTCGCCATCGGCTTCGCGTTCCTGTACGTGCCGGTGCTGATCCTGATCGTGTATTCGTTCAACGCATCGCGGCTGGCGACGGTGTGGTCGGGCTTCTCGACCAAGTGGTACGGCGAACTGTTGCGCGACGACGCGATCCTCGATGCGGCGTGGGTGAGCCTGCGCATCGCGTTCTGGAACGCGTGGGCCTCGGTGGTGCTCGGCACGCTGGCCGCGCTGGTGACGACGCGCATGCGCGGCTTCAACGGCAAGACCCTGTTCGGCGCGCTGATCACCGCGCCGCTGGTGATGCCCGACGTGATCACCGGCTTCTCGATGCTGATGCTGTTCGTGCCGCTCGGCGCGCTGCTCGGCATCGACGCGAAAGGCATGACCGCGATCTGGATCGCGCACGTCACCTTCAGCATGTCCTACGTCACCGTCGTTGTCGCTTCGCGCCTCGCGGAACTGGACAAGTCGCTGGAGGAAGCGGCGATGGACCTTGGCGCGAACCGGCTCAAGGTGTTCTTCCAGATCACCCTGCCGATCATCGCGCCGGCGCTGATGGCCGGCTGGCTGCTCGGCTTCACCCTGTCGCTGGACGACGTGGTGATCGCCAACTTCGTCGCCGGCCCCGGCGCGACCACCTTGCCGCTGAAGGTGTTTTCGTCGGTGCGCATGGGCCTGAGCCCGAAGATCAACGCGCTGGCGACGATCATGATCGGCATCGTCACCGTGTTCGCGGTCGGCAGCTGGTGGTTCATGCACCGCGCCGAGAAACGCCGCGCGCGCGACATGCAGCTGGCGTTGCAGGAAAATGGCGGATAGTCGGATGGTGGGCCATGCGGCCGCATGGCCATCGCACGAATCCCGGAGCAGGACAATGAGCAGCGTCGATACCGTCAATCCCTTCACCGGCAAGGTCGAATACCGCCAGCCTTTGCAGACCGATGCGCAGGTCGACGCGACGCTCGGCGCGGCCGCGCAGGCGTTCCCGCACTGGGCCGCATTGCCGTCGTCGGCGCGCGGCGATTTCCTGCGCAAGGCCGCGGCCGAATTGCGCAAGCGCAAGGACGACATCCAGCAGACCATGACCGCCGAGATGGGCAAGCTGAAGCAGGAAGCGTTCGGCGAAATCGAGAAGTGCGCCAGCGCCTGCGAGTGGTACGCCGACAACGGCGCACGCTTCCTGCAGGACCAGGCGATCCCGACCGAGGCGCGCAGCAGCTACGTGCACTACGAGCCGATCGGCTGCGTGTTCGCGGTGATGCCGTGGAATTTCCCGATCTGGCAGGTGTTCCGCTTCCTTGCCCCGACCTTCATGGCCGGGAATGTCGCCGTGCTCAAGCACGCGGTCAACGTGCCGCGCTGCGCCGACGCGATCAAGGCCGTGCTCGATGCCGCCGGCTTGCCTGCGGGCGTGTTCGACGTGCTGCACATCGACAACGACCAGGCCGCGAACGTGATCCGCGATCCACGCATCGTCGCGGTCACCCTGACCGGCAGCGAGCGCGCCGGCAAGTCGATCGCCTCGACGGCGGGCGGCGTGCTGAAGAAGTGCGTGCTCGAACTCGGCGGCAGCGACGCCTTCGTCGTGCTCGACGATGCCGATCTCGACCTCGCCATTCCCGCCGCGGTTTCCTCGCGCTTCGGCAATGCCGGGCAGACCTGCATTGCGGCCAAGCGCTTCATCGTCACGCCGGGCATCGCCGACGAGTTCGTCAAGCGTTTCGTCGACGCGGCAGGCAAGTTGAAAGCAGGCGATCCGAACGACGCGGCGACCACGCTGGCGCCGATGGCGCGCAAGGATTTGCGCGAGGAGCTCGGCAAGCAAGTGCAGGCCAGTGTCGCCAACGGTGCGAAGGTGCTGATCGGCGGCGAATCCGACGGCACGTACGCCGGCTACAAGGCCACGATCATCGATCACGTCGCGCCCGGCCAGCCGGCGTATTCGCAGGAACTGTTCGGCCCGGTCGCGAGCATCCTGCGCGCGCGGGACGAAGCCGATGCGCTGCGCATCGGCAACGACACCAGCTTCGGCCTCGGCGGCAGCGTGTGGACGCAGGATGTCGCGAAGGGCGAAGCCTTCGCGCGCCAACTGCAATGCGGCGCGGCCTTCGTCAACGCGGCGGTGCGCAGCGACGCGCGGCTGCCGTTCGGCGGCAGCAAACGCTCCGGTTACGGCCGCGAACTGGCCGAGCACGGCATCCGCGAGTTCACCAACATCAAGACGATCTACGTGGCGTGAGGCCGATGGTCGTGCGCGTGCGAGGGGGCGGTGACCCGCGCCGGCACGGAACGGATTGATGCAATGCGCGCACCAATCCGGGCTTGCATCGTGCGGATTTCATCGCCATCTTCGGGTCATTCGATATGGGAGCTTCGCCATGAATGCCATCGTTTCTTCGCCCGCGCGCATCTTGCGCAAGCTGCGCGGCATGCCCACGTCCGACGGCGCCGGGGTCAAGCTCGTGCGCGTGATCGGCACGCCGCAGCTGGACATGCTCGATCCGTTCCTGATGCTCGACCAGTTCGGCACCGACAAGGCCGACGATTACATCGCCGGGTTTCCCGCTCACCCGCATCGCGGCTTCGAGACGGTCACCTACATGCTCGAAGGGCGCATGCGCCACAAGGACAACCACGGCAACGAAGGCCTGCTCACCGGCGGCAGCGTGCAGTGGATGACCGCCGGCCGCGGCGTGGTGCATTCGGAAATGCCCGAGCAGGAAGCCGGCACGATGCGCGGCTTCCAGTTGTGGGTGAACCTGCCGGCGAAGGACAAGATGGCGCCGCCGCAGTATCAGGAATACGCGCCGGAAAAGATCCCGCTGCTGCAACCGAAAGCCGGGGTGACGGTGAAGGTGATTTCCGGCGAAGTCGCCGGCGCGCGCGGCCCGGTGGTGCAGCCGGCGACCGATCCGCTGTACCTCGACATCGCGCTCGATGCGGACGCGGGTTGGGAAACCGGAATCCCCGAAGGCCACAACGCCTTCCTGTTCGCGTTCGAGGGCGCGCTGACGGTGGGCGAGGGCGACTACGCGCGTGCGCTGGAAACGCACGAGCTGGCGATCCTCGGCGGCGGTGCGCAATTGTCGCTGCGCGCCGGCAGCCGGGGCGCACGCATGATCCTGGTCGCGGGTCGTCCGATCGGCGAGCCGGTCGTGCGCCATGGGCCGTTCGTGATGAACACCAGGCAGGAATTGATGCAGGCCTTCGTCGATTTCCAGGAAGGTAAATTCTGAAGTGCAAAAGCCGGCGAAGGCCGGCTTTTGTTCGTCGTCCCCGCGAAAGCGGGAACCCAGTGCCTTTGTTTGTGGAAGCCCAAAGTCGCTGGATCCCCGCTTTCGCGGGGATGACGAGCGTCAGTTCTTGTTGTCGTCCAGCGCCTTGTAGATCCAGCCGCCGATCAGGCCGCCGATGATCGGCGCAACCCAGAACAGCCACAGCTGCGACGTCGCGCCGGAGCCTGCGAACAGGGCGACGCCGGTCGAGCGCGCCGGGTTCACCGAGGTGTTGGTGACCGGAATGCTGATCAGGTGGATCAGCGTGAGCGCCAAACCGATCGCGATCGGCGCGAAGCCGGCCGGCGCGCGCTTGCTGGTCGCGCCGTTGATGACGATCAGGAAGAACGCGGTCAGCACCACTTCGCACAGGAATGCGGCGCCGAGCGAATAACCGCCGGGCGAGCGCGCGCCGTAGCCGTTGCTGGCGAAGCCGCCGGCAGCGTCCGGATCGATGGCGAAACCGGGCTTGCCGCTGGCGATGTGGTAGAGGATGAAGCCGGCGACGATCGCGCCCACGGTCTGCGCGATGATGTACGGGACCAGTTCCTTCGCCGGGAAACGTCCGCCGGCCCACAGGCCGAAGCTCACCGCCGGATTGAAATGGCCGCCGCTGATGTGGCCGAACGCATACGCGCCGGTCAGCACGGTCAAACCGAAGGCCAGCGCCACGCCGACGAAGCCGATGCCGAGCGGGTTGCCGTCGCCGCCGAAATTCGCGGCCAGCACGGCGCTGCCGCAACCGCCGAGAACCAGCCACAACGTGCCGAGGAATTCGGCGCCAAGTTTTTTGCCAAGACCCATAAAGCCTCCATGTTTTTTGTCATCGCCCGCTGGCGATGGCGCGAACATAGCGCAATGTCGTGACGAAATGTTGTTCCGGTGCGGTGACGTCGCCGAACGAAATGTTGTTTCAGCGCGGTGCCGTCGCGGATCGGTCGCCGCAATGACGGGGCGACATGTCACTTTTTTTCGGGCAGCGGGATGAATTCCGTCTCGCCCGGCACCTGGCCGAACTTGCCGTCGAGCCAGTCCTGCTTGGCCTGCTCGATGCGCTCCTGCGACGAGGAGACGAAGTTCCACCACATGTAGCGCGGCGCGTCGAGCGGTTCGCCGCCGATCAGCAGCGCCTTCAGCGGCGTCTTCGCGCGCAGTTTCGGCGTGGTGCCGCGGTCGAGCACGATCAGGTGTTTCGCGGGGACGTCCACGCCGTCGAGCTGCGCGTCGCCTTCCAGGATGTAGATCGCGCGCTCGATGGCGCGGTCGTCGATGGCCAGTTCGGCATCGGCGTCGAGGTCGAGGGCGGCGTTGAAGGTGTCGGAGAACACCTTCACCGGCGATTCCTCGCCGAAGGCCTTGCCGGCGATGATGCGGCCCCATACGCCGCCCCGGTTCCACTGCGGCAGCGAGGACGCTTCGTGATGGTGGAATTCCGGCGCGACCTCCTCGAATGCCTTTGGCAGCGCGACCCAGGTCTGCATGCCGTGCACCTGCGTGGCGTGCGCGCGCAAATCCTGCGGCGTGCGCTCGCTGTGGGCGATGCCGCGGCCGGCGGTCATCCAGTTCACCGCGCCCGGTTC
>JAATFG010000099.1 GCA_015655355.1 Lysobacterales bacterium | reverse complement strand
TCGTCGACGCCGCGGCGGCCGAGCAGGCCGCCGTGCACTTTGGGATGCAGGGTCTTGACCCGGCCATCCATGATTTCCGGGAAACCGGTGACTTCGCTGACGTCCTTCACCGGCAGGCCGGCGTCGCGGATCGCCTTGGCGGTGCCGCCGGTCGAGAGCAGTTCGATGTCGCGCGAAGCGAGCGCCCTGGCCAGTTCGATCAGGCCGGTCTTGTCGGAAACGGAAAGCAATGCCCGGCGCACGGGCAGGAGGTCGGAAGTCATCGGGCGTGTTTTATCGAAGCTGGGGCGCAGCGGAAGAGGCCGCGCATTATATCGTCCCGTGCCCGCTGGCGAAAAATTCGACAGTTCAGCCGCGCGAGATGTTGAGCAATATCAGCACGATCGCGGCGAACATCACCATCCAGAAATACACGCCGCCGAGCAGCAGGTACTTCAGCGTGGTCTTGCCGATGGATTGCGCGTACACGCGGAACTGCGTCCACCACAGGTACGCGGCCATCCACAGCCACAGCAGCGTTTGCAGCTTGCCCAGCACGCCGACGGTGGCCGGCACGTGCTGGCCGAGGATTTGCAGCGCGAAGATCAGCGTCAGCGCCAGGCACAGGAAAGCGTGGCTGTACAACGCGGCGATCAGGTGTTGCAGGTAGCCGCGCCCGCTGCGCCAGTAGAACAGCTTGAGCAGCAGCGCGAACAGCGGCACCAGCACGAACAGCGCGGTCGGCACCGAATGGATCAGCGCGTGGGTGAAGGCGTCCGGGTTGCGTTTCAGCACGTCGATGTTGCGCTGGCCCATCGCGATGCGATGGCCGAGCCAGCGGTTGGCGAAGCCTGGCAGCCATGTCACGTGCGTGGGCGTTTCGCTGGCGGCATTGGCGTGGGTGGCGGGCGCGGCGGGTTCGTCGGCGTCGATGGATGAAGCGGAAGCATCGTCGGTGTCCGTCACGGCGGGTTTGCCTTGCAATTCGGCGATGCGTTGTGCCGCGCTTTCACGCACGGCGGCTTCACCGGCCAACATGCCGGGCGCGCCGAGTTTCGCGTGCGGGTCCTTTTCCATTTCGATGCGCGCGGCTTCCAGCTTGGCCAGTTCCGCGTCGCGGCGTTGTTCGACCTGCGCGACCGTGGTGTCCTGGGCGAACGCGGATTTGTCGTCGTTGATGCGCAGGTGGAAGGCGTACTGGGCGACGAAGAACGCCAGCACCGCGAGGATCACGAACAGCCGCAGCGGCGGCATGTACGGCACGCGATGGCCGCTTAGGTAGGCATTGATGATGCGGCCGGGCACCAGCAGGTCGCGCAGGGTGCGGAACACGCGACCGTCGAGGTGCCAGAACGATTCGGCGAATTCCTCGGCGGCATGGCCGAAGCTGTTCAACGGGTTGTGCGCGTGCTGGCTGCAGACATGGCAGTACGGGCCTTGCAGCGGCGTGGCGCAGTTTTCGCAGGCGGCGTGCGGGGCGGAATCGGTCATGGCGTCGTGCGATATCGGTTGTCCCGATTATGCACGGACGCGCATGCGAAATGGAGGCGCGGCGTTCGCGGTGAAGCGCGAAGATACCGTCGGGCCGGTTCAGGCCGGAACGCGGGTGCCGCCCTGGCTGCGCTCAAGTCAAACCGTAGTCCTTGAGTTTCTTGCGCAGGGTCGCGCGGTGGATGCCGAGCAGGTCGGCGGCGCGGCTCTGGTTGTTGTCGCAGTGGTTCATCACTTCCGCGAACAGCGGGATTTCCATCTCGCGCAGCACGGTCTGGTAGACGTCGTTGGCGTCGCTGCCGTTGAGGTCGCGCAGGTAACGGCGCACGGATTGCGCCACGTGCTCGCGCAAGGGGGATTTGGTCGCGGCGTTCAAGGGAATGAACCGGATCGTCAAGGTGACAGGGGGAAAGCTCGTGCCGTGCATCCATGCCGGGTCGTGCAGTCTAGCGCGCGATCGCGCCGTGTGCACAACCGTCAGGGATTCAACGGAATTCGTAGTTGAAGGCGTCCACGCCGCCGGCCGGTTCGTGCAGGCGCAGCGCGATTTGCGCGACCTGTCCCGGCGCCAGCGCCGCGCCGGCATCGGCGTTTCCATCCAGGTAATCGCGTGGCCCGAATTCGCGCGCGCCGAGCACGCGGCCGTTGGCGTCGGACAGCGACAGCACCACGGTCGGCCACGGCTGCGCCCAGCGCGCATCGTTGCGGAAACTCGCCTGCGCCAGCAGCACGCCGTCGCCGGCCGGAGTCACGCTGCGCGCGAGCATCGCGAACGCCTTCGGTTCGCGCCACGCCGGCAGGTCGCAATGCAACGCACCGCAGGTGGCTTCCAGCAGCGGCCGCCAGCGCGCATCGCCGGCCAGCCGCGCGCGGTCGGCGACGAGGATCTGCAGGCACAGGACGAGGGCGAGCACGGCCAGTGCGATCCACTGCCACGGCGCGGTGCGTGGCTTCGCCGCGTCGGCGTCGATCATGCGCGAGAAGCTCGGCACCGCGCGCAGTTTGCGTTCGCTGTCGGAGCGCGCGCCCGGCGCCGCGTCCGGCAGCAGCGCACCGACCGGCATGCCGAGCGCCTCGGCGGCTTCGGCTTCCATCGCCACTTCCGCGCGCGCATCGGCGACGGTGTCGGTTTCGAGGTGCTGCATCGCTTCGGCGGCGGCATCCTCTTCCGCGGCGGGCGCCGATGCGCCGGTCTGCAGCGCGCCGCCGCAATGTGGGCAGGTTTCCGGCAGCGCGTCGTCTGACGCGTCGAAGGCTTGCCGGCAGTGCGGGCAGGTGAGGCGGCTCATGGAGTCAATTCAAGCACGCACGCCGTCGATGCGCATCCAGTCGTCGTCCTGCGTGGCACGCAGGTCACGGAACCAGGTCGAATAGCGTTGCAGCAATTCGTCTTCCTGGCCCTTGAGGATGCCCGACAGCGCGATGCGGCCGCCCGGCGCGACGCGCGCGGCCAGCGTCTCGGCCAGCGCGTCGAGCGCGGAGGCGAGGATGTTGGCGACCACCACCGGATACGTCTGCGCCGGCTCGTCCTGCGCCAGGAACACGGCGAGTTTTTCGCCGACGTCATTGCGTTGCGCGTTGTCGTGCGTGGCGATCAGCGCTTGCGGGTCGTTGTCCACGCCCACGGCCTGCGCCGCGCCGAGCTTCAGCGCGGCCAGCGCGAGGATGCCGCTGCCGCAGCCGAAATCGAGCACGGTGTTGCCCTGCAATTCGCCGCGCTGCGCGAGTTCGTCGAGCCAGCGCAGGCACAAGGCCGTCGTCGGATGCGTGCCCGAACCGAACGCCAGACCCGGGTCGAGGCGCACGATCGCCGCATCGGCGATCTTCGCTTCGTCGGGCAGTGCGTGATTCCACGGCACGATGAAAGTGCGCGCGCCGAAGCGCATCGGCTTGAACTGGTCGAGCCACGCGCGTTCCCAATCCTGGTCCTCGACCGCGCGGAAACCGGCGCTGCTCCAGTCGAGCTGTCCGTCGAAGCTTTCCAGCGCGGCCAGCAGCAGCAGCGCATTCGCATCGTGCGGGAACAATGCGGTCAGCACGATCTGGCCCCACAGCGGCGTTTCGCCGACGCCCGGTTCGAGGATGGCTTTTTCATTCGAGGAATCGGCATCCGCGTCGAGCAGCGTGACCGACAGCGCGCCGACGTCTTCCAGCGCGTTTTCGTAGCGCGGCTGTTCGGTTTCGCGGCAGCGCACGGAGAGTTCGAGATAGGGCATGGACGGTACGTGAATGCGGGGCGGAACGTGGATTGGGGTCACGCATCTTACACGCCGGCCTGTTGCACAATGCGCGCCGAGGCGCCCTGCGCCGCCACGAATGGAGAGACGAGATGAAGCGCACCGCGATTTTCCTGGCGCTGGCCGCGTTCGCGACGGCCAGCTTGTCCGCCTGCAACACCGTGCACGGTTTCGGCAAGGACATGTCCCACCTCGGCCACAAGATCGAGGGCAAGGACAGCAAGGACGACGGCAAGAAGTAGGTCGCCGCCCGGTTCGCGCGAAAAGGCCGCCTCGGCGGCCTTTTCAATTGGGGCATGCTGGCCGCCTCGGCGGCCTTTTCCATCCCTGCGCTAAACTGTGCGACCCGCATCCCTGCAGTTCCCGATGACTACGCGCGTCCTCACCGGCATCACCACTTCCGGCACTCCGCATCTGGGCAATTACGTCGGCGCGGTGCGTCCGGCGATCGAAGCCAGCAAGGCGGCGGATACCGAGAGCTTCTATTTCCTCGCCGACCTGCATTCGCTGATCAAGGCGCAGGACCCGCAGAAGACCCAGCGCAGCACGCTGGAAATCGCCGCGACCTGGCTGGCCGCCGGGCTCGACCCGGCGAAGGTCTGGTTCTACCGCCAGTCCGACATTCCCGAAATCACCGAAATCACCTGGTTCCTCACCTGCGTCGCCGGCAAGGGCATCCTCAACCGCGCGCATGCGTACAAGGCCGCGGTGGACAAGAACAACGCCGAAGGCCAGGACGGGGATTTCGGCGTCACCGCCGGGCTTTTCATGTATCCGGTGCTGATGGCCGCGGACATCCTGATCTTCAACGCGCACAAGGTGCCGGTCGGCCGCGACCAGATCCAGCACATCGAGATGGCGCGCGATTTCGGCCAGCGCTTCAACCATGTCTATGGGCGCGAATATTTCACCCTGCCCGAAGCGCTGATCGACGACCACGTGGCCACGCTGCCCGGCCTGGACGGTCGCAAGATGAGCAAGAGTTACGGCAACACGATTCCGCTGTTCGCCAAGCCGGCCGAACTGAAGAAACTGATCTTCTCGATCCTGACCGATTCC
>JAATFG010000059.1 GCA_015655355.1 Lysobacterales bacterium | reverse complement strand
GGCCGCTGGCAGGCTTCCAGGTCATGCAGCCGCGCGTCTTCGCCGGTTTGTTGCCCGTATCGGCCGACGATTACCCGGCCCTGCGCGAGGCGCTGGACAAGCTGCGCCTCAATGACGCGGCGATGTTCTTCGAGCCGGAAAGCTCCGAGGCGATGGGCTTCGGCTTCCGCTGCGGCTTCCTCGGCATGCTGCACATGGAAATCGTGCAGGAGCGCCTCGAACGCGAATACGACGTCAACCTGATCACCACCGCGCCGACGGTGGTGTATGAAGTCATACGGACCGATGGCACTGTGCTGTCGCTGGACAATCCGGCCAAGCTGCCGCCAGTGAACCAGATCGAGGAGGTCCGCGAGCCGATCATCCGCGCCAACATCCTGACCCCGGAAGCCTACATCGGTTCGATCATCACCTTGTGCGAAGAGAAGCGCGGCTCGCAGGTCGGCATCACCTACATGGGCTCGCAGGTGCAGATCGCCTACGAATTGCCGATGGCCGAAGTGGTGCTGGATTTCTTCGACAAGCTGAAGTCGGTGAGCCGCGGCTATGCCTCGCTGGACTATCACTTCCTGCGTTTCCAGGCCGGCCCGTTCGTGCGCCTGGACACGCTCATCAATGGCGACAAGGTCGATGCGTTGAGCTTGATCGTGCATCGCAGCCATGCCGACCGGCGCGGCCGCGAGTTGTGCGAGAAGATGAAGGACCTGATCCCGCGGCAGATGTTCGACGTGGCGATCCAGGCGGCGGTCGGCGCGCAGATCATCGCGCGCTCGACGGTCAAGGCGCTGCGCAAGAACGTGCTGGCCAAGTGCTACGGCGGCGACATCACCCGCAAGAAGAAGCTTCTGGAAAAGCAGAAGGAAGGCAAGAAGCGGATGAAGCAGGTTGGCCGCGTCGAGATTCCGCAGGAAGCCTTCCTCGCGGTGTTGCAGGTGGACAGCAAATAAATTCGATTCTTTCGTTGCTTCATTCGCCGCGTGACCGCGAATGAAGCATCTATCTGGAGCAATTCATGGTCTGGTTTGAAACCATCCTCGTCGTCCTCACCTTGCTCACCGGCATCATCTGGGCCGTAGACGCGCTGTTCTTCGCGAAGAAGCGCAAGGCCGCCGGCGATTTGCTGGCCGAGGAACCGGTCGCGGTCGATTATTCGCGCGCGTTCTTCCCGGTCCTGGCCGTGGTGCTGATCCTGCGCAGCTTCATCGCCGAGCCGTACAAGATCCCGTCGGCGTCGATGTACCCGAACCTGCACATCGGCGATTTCATCCTGGTCAACAAGTTCACCTACGGCCTGCGCCTGCCGATCACCAATGCCAAGTTCGTGCCGCTGGGCGAGCCCAAGCGCGGCGACGTGGTGGTGTTCCATTTCCCCGGCTATCCCTGCCAACTGGACGGACAGGAAGTGCGCAGCGCCGACCGCAGCTGCTTCGTGCCGAACGCGCCGGTGGAGAACCAGAACTGGATCAAGCGCGTGATCGGCCTGCCCGGCGACACGGTGGCGTTCTCCGGCAGCACGGTCAGCATCAACGGCCAGCCGCTGACCTACGCGCAACTGGGTGCCTACGACGATCCGCAATCCGGCGTGCCGGGTGCGACCCTGCTGCGCGAGAACCTGCCGGGGCATCCGCACCAGATCCTCGAAGACCTGCAGCGCGATGTGGTCACCGGCGAATGGAAGGTGCCGCCGGGCCATTATTTCGTGATGGGCGACAACCGCGACAACAGCGAGGACGGCCGCTTCTGGGGCGTGTTGCCGGAAACCGAGCTGCGCGGCAAGGCCTTCCTGATCTGGCTGAATTGCTCCGGCTGGCTGTGCAAGGACGGCTTCGAGCTCAAGCGCATCGGCCACCCCATCGACTAAACATTGGCGCCCGTCGCGGAATGCGAAATCCGCACGGCCGCGGCGCTCGCGCTGCGGCCGGATTTTCGGCATGATCTCGCCCATCACCTGCGCCCGGGCGGCGCTTTCCACGACGGGGACGACTCCATGAAACGCAATCAGACCGGTTTGACCTTGATGAGCTTCATCGTGGTGCTGGCGGTGCTCGGCTTTTTCGCCTTCATCGGCATGAAGCTGTTCCCGATGTACGAGCGCGGCTACTCGGTGCGTTCGGCGCTGAAGGGCATCGCCAACGAGGCCGGCGTGGCCGACAAGGAGCCGGACCAGATCAAGGACGAGCTGTTCAAGCGTTTCGACGTCGGCTATGTCGACGATTCGATCGTCTCGCGCGACAAGGTCAAGGTCGAACGCGGCGACAACGGCCTGGTCATCAGCGTCGATTACGAAGAGCGCGTGCCGATGCTCTACAACCTCGACGTGGTCGGTCGGTTCGACTTCAAGCAGCCGCTCAATGGCGGCAGCACGTATTGATGGGTGGCGGCGACCGCATCGGCCACCGTTTCAACGACCCGGGCCTGCTCGAACAGGCCCTGACCCATCGCAGCGCCGCCGCCCGCCACAACGAGCGGCTCGAATTCCTCGGCGACAGCGTGGTCAATTTCCTGATCGCCGAAGTGCTGTTCCAGCGCTGGCCGAAGGCCGACGAAGGCGCGCTGACCCGCGCCCGCGCCGAACTGGTGCGCGAGGCCTCGCTGGCGGCGATCGCGCGTGAACTCGAACTCGGCGCGCGCCTGGTGCTTGGCCCGGGCGAGCTGAAATCCGGCGGCCACCGTCGCGATTCGATCCTCGCCGACGCACTGGAAGCGGTGGTCGCGGCGATCTACCTCGATGCCGGTTTCGAGAAAACCCGTGCCGTGGTACTGCCGTGGTTCGAGGCGCAACTGGCCGCGCTGCCGGTCGGAAAACCCGGGAAGGACGCGAAGACGCGCCTGCAGGAATGGCTGCAGGGCCGGCAGAAACCGCTGCCGGTCTACGAAGTGGTCAGCGAAAGCGGCGAAGAGCATGCCAAGGTCTTCGTCGTGCGTTGCACGACCGGCGAGCCGCCATCGAGTGCCGATGGTGAGGGCAGTTCGCGGCGCAATGCCGAACAGGCGGCGGCGGCGGCGGTGCTGCGCCTCCTGAAACCCTGAGTGCCCGTTCGATCGGCGCGTCGCAACGCGCCCGGGCCGTGCGGCGCCGTGAACGCGGTTTGCCTGCGCGCGTACAATGCGCGCATGAATTCCCCCGAACCTGAAACCAGCGCGCCGCCGCGCACCGGCCACGTCGCCGTCATCGGCCGTCCCAACGTCGGCAAGTCGACCCTGACCAATGCCTTGGTCGGCACCAAGATCTCCATCGTCTCCAACCGTCCGCAGACCACGCGCCACCGCCTGCTCGGCATCGCCACGTTCCCGGAAGGCCAGATCGTCCTCGTCGATACGCCCGGCCTGCACAAGCAGCAGAAGCGGGCAATGAACCGGGTGATGAACCGTGCCGCGCGCGGCGCGCTGGAAGGCGTGGATGCGGCCATCCTGGTCATCGAGGCCGGGCGCTGGGACGAGGAAGACACGCTCGCCTACAACGTGCTCAGCGACTCCGGCGTGCCGGTGATCCTGGCGATCAACAAGATCGACAAGACGAAGGACAAGACCGTGTTGCTGCCGTTTCTCGGGCAGGTGAGCGAAGGCCGGAACTTCGCCGCGGTGCATCCGGTTTCGGCGTTGAAGCGCAACGGCCTGCACCTGCTGGTCAAGGACGTGCTGAAGCTGCTGCCGGAAGGCGCGCCGATGTACGCCGAGGATGAAATCACCGACCGCAGCGAGAAATTCCTCGCCGGCGAACTGGTGCGCGAGCAACTGATGCGCCAGCTCGGCGCCGAACTGCCGTATGCGACGACGGTCGAGATCGAACGCTTCGTGGAAGACGGCGAACTGTTGCGCATCGGCGCGGTGATCTGGGTCGAGCGCGACAGCCAGAAGGCCATCGTCATCGGCAAGGCCGGCACGCGCCTGAAGGAAATCGGCGCGAAGGCGCGGCTGGGCATGGAAAAGCTGTTCGGGCGCAAGGTCTTCCTCGAAACCTGGGTGCGCGTGCGCGAAGGCTGGTCCGACGACGAGGCCGCGCTCAAGGCCTTCGGCTACAACTACTGAGCCGTGCGGCTCGTCGGCGAACCCGCTTTCGTCCTGCACGCGCGCCCGTGGCGCGAGACGAGCTTGCTGGTCGAATTGCTGAGCGCCGAACACGGTCGCATCGGCGTGGTCGCGCGCGGCGTGCAAGGCGCGAAGAAGCATGTGCTGCGCGCGGCGCTGCAACCGCTGCAATTCATTCGTTTCGATGCGTTGCTGCGCGGCGAACTCGGCCAGCTGCAGGCGGCCGAAGCGCTGGACGCGGCGCCGCTGCTGCATGGCGATGCATCGCTGGCGGCGTTCTACATCAGTGAACTGATACTGCGCCTGGCCCCGCGCCACGACCCGTTGCCGGAGTTGTTCGACGTGTTCGCACAAACGCGCAACGCGCTTGCGCGCGACGCATCGCTGGCGTGGACGCTGCGCCGCTTCGAGCGCGACCTGCTCGATGCGATCGGGTTCGGCCTGTCGTTCGACAGCGATGGCGACGGCGACGCGATCGATCCGGCGGCGCGCTATCGGCTCGATCCGGAACACGGTCCGCGCCGGTTGTTGAGCGATCGCGGCCAGGGCGAGCGCAATGCGCACGCGACCGGCCGCGCCTTGCTGGCGCTGGCCGCCGACGCGTTGCCGAATGCCGAAGACCTCGCCAGCCTGCGCCTGCCGCTGCGCGGCGTGCTCGCGCACCATCTCGGCCCGCGCGGGCTGAAGTCGTGGGAAATGCTCGGCGAGCTGGCGCGCTTGAAGGCGAAGTGAGCGCTACAGCCGCACTCCGGCCGGCACCGGACTGGCGGTTTGGGTGGCGAGTGCGGTTTCGATGAAGGCGGCCAGCAGCGTGGTGTCCGGCATGGCCTGGTCGAGGGTGGTGGCGATGGCCAGCAGGCGCGGCGTGCCGACGAAACCGCAACTGGCCTTCAGCCGGTGCAGTTGCTGGCGCAGCGTGGCGTGGTCGCCGGTGCGCGCGGCCTCCGCGATTTGCCGCAGTTGCTCCGGCAAATCCCTCAGGAACAGCAGGCGCAGGCCGTGCATCGCCTCGACCTTGCCGCCGAGCGCGCGCAGCGCGGCGGCATCGTCCCACAGCGGCGCATCGAAACCGGGAATCGCGGCGGGTATCGGCGCGTCCGCCGGCGTGACCGGGATCGCTGCGGCCGGTGCGCCGAGATGCCGGCGCACGGCCGCCTGCAGGTCGGTGGCGGCCAGCGGCTTGACCAGCACTTCGGCAAAACCGGCGGCAAACAGGGTTGCGCGGGTCGTGGCGTCGTTGTCGGCGGTATGCGCCAGCGCCGCGACCGTGCCGTGGCGCCGACGCAGCTCGGCCAGCAGTTGCGCGCCGCTGCCATCGGGCAGGTTGGCGTCGATCAGGCAGAGTTGGTAGAAGCCCGGCTCGGCCGGTGCGGCGGCCAGCGCCTCGGCCTGCGTGGCGGCGCAGGTCACGGCGGCGGGCAGGGCTTCCAGCGCGGCATGGAAGAAGGCGCGGCTGGCCGGGTCGTCCTCGACCACGAGCAGGCGCGGCGCGCTCGATTTGCGTGCAAGTGCTTGATCCTGCATAATACCCAGCTCCCTGCAGAGGTCTTGTCGGGGTTCCTTGCTCCACCGGCGCCCGCTTGCGGGCGAATTGGGGGGCTGTTTCGGCCGGTGCGAACCGGCCTTCATCCACAAGGTACACAACCATGCGTCATTACGAAATCGTGTTCCTGGTCCACCCGGACCAGAGCGAACAGGTGCCGGCGATGATCGAGCGCTACAAGGCGCTGATCGAAAACGCCGGTGGCAAGATCCACCGCCTGGAAGACTGGGGCCGCCGCCAGCTGGCGTATCCGATCCAGAACCTGGTCAAGGCCCACTACGTGCTGCTCAACGTCGAAGTCGAGCAGGCCACGCTGGCCGAACTGACCGAAGCCTTCCGCTTCAACGATGCGGTGCTGCGCCACCTCGTCGTCAAGCGCGACGGCGCGGACACCGAGCAGTCCTTCATCGCCAAGAGCAAGGACGAGAAGAACGAGAAGGTCGGTCGTCGCCGTGACGATGAAGAAGTCGTCGTCGGCCTGGCCGATTCCGACGACAACGCCGAAGCCGCCTAAGGAGCACGACCATGTCCAAGTTCTTCCGTCGCCGCAAGTTCTGCAAGTTCACCGCCGAAGGCGTGAAAGAGATCGACTACAAGGATCTCAACACCCTGCGCCAGTACCTGACCGAAACCGGCAAGATCGTGCCGAGCCGCGTCACCGGCACCAAGTCGCGCTACCAGCGCCAGCTGCAGACCGCGATCAAGCGCGCGCGCTTCCTGGCCCTGATCCCGTACACCGACAACCACGACGCGTGATTGCCGGGCCCGCGATGCGCTTCCGCGCGCATCGCGGGTCGGAAAACATCCCGTCCATTCGGACAGCAACAGTTGCGGCGCGTTTCCTGCATGCCGCTAACGAATAGGAAAACACCATGGAACTGATCCTCCTGCAGAAAGTGACCAACCTCGGCGGCCTTGGCGACAAGGTCAACGTCAAGCCGGGTTATGGCCGCAACTACCTCGTGCCGCAGGGCAAGGCCGTGCCGGCGACCGCCGCCAACGTCGCCGCGTTCGAGGCCAAGCGCGCCGAATACGAAGCCCGCGCCAAGGGCGAGCATGACGCCGCCGAAGCGCGCAAGGCCAGGCTGGAAGGCGCGAGCGTGACCATCAAGGCCAACGCTTCGACCGAAGGCAAGCTGTTCGGCTCGGTCGGCCCGCGCGACATCGCCGAGGCCTTCACCGCCGCCGGCATCGAGCTGCACAAGAACGAAGTCATCCTCGGCGAAGGCGCGTTCCGCAACGTCGGCGATTTCGAGGTGAGCATCAAGCTGCACGCCGACGTCGAAACCACGGTCAAGGTCGTGGTCGAAGCCGAAGCCGCGTAAGCATCCGCTTCACCCCGCACGCAGGACGGGCGCTTCGGCGCCCGTCTTGTTTTGTGCCGTGGTTCGGCATTTCCGCGAACGCGGGAATCCGAAGGCATCGTGCCTGCCTGTCGCCGGGTTCGCGGCCGTCGCAATCGGTGAGACGCGCTGGTGGCATCACTTGCCCACAGCAAAAGCCGACTTGTCCACAGCTTGTCGCGTAGCGAATCCACAGGTTCGTTTCCTACGATGGCTTCCGCATCAGCGAGTACCGTACCCATGTCCGCACGCAACGCCGCCGCCGGCTTTCGCAATGATCGCAACGATCCCTCCGACGCGCGCATAGAACGCCTGCGCGTGCCGCCGCACAGCATCGAGGCCGAACAGGCCGTGCTCGGCGGCCTGATGCTCGATCCGCAGGCCCTGGACCGCATCGACGGCCGCATCGTCGATGGCGATTTCTACCGCCGCGACCACCAGTTGATCTATCGCGCGATCAAGGAACTGGCCGAGAAGAACCGGCCGTTCGACGCGGTCACCCTCGGTGAATGGTTCGAGTCGATGGGCCAGGGTGAAATGGTCGCCGGCGGCGCGTATCTGATCGAACTGGCCAGCAGCACGCCGTCCGCCGCGAACATCGTCGCCTACGCCGAGATCGTGCGCGAGAAGGCGGTGATGCGGCAACTGATCGACGTCGGCACCGAGATCGTCAACGACGCCTTCCAGCCCGACGGCAAGGACAGCGTCGAGCTGCTGTCCAACGCCGAGCAGAAGGTGTTCGCGATCGCCGAGCAGGGCTCGCGCGCGCGCAGCGATTTCGTCCCGGTCAACGACGCGCTGCGCGATGCCTTCGAGGTGCTGCGTTCGCGCGCCGAAAACGGCGGCGGCATCACCGGCCTGCCGACCGGCTACGCCGACCTCGACGAACTCACCGCCGGCCTGCAGGCCACCGACCTGATCATCCTCGCCGCGCGCCCGGCGATGGGCAAGACCACGCTGGCGCTGAACATCGCCGAATACGCCGCGCTCAAATCGAGCAAGGCGGTGGCGGTGTTCTCGATGGAAATGTCCGCCGCGCAGCTGGCGATGCGCCTGATTTCCTCGCTGGGCCGGGTCAACGCGCAGCGCCTGCGCAACGGCAGCCTCGAAGAAGAGGACTGGCCGCGCGTGTCCAGCGCGATCAACCTGCTGCGCAAGGCCAAGATCTTCATCGACGACACCCCGGCGCTGTCGCCGGACGTGCTGCGCTCGAAGGCGCGGCGGCTGAAGCGCGAGCACGACCTCGGCCTGATCGTCATCGATTACCTGCAACTGATGGCGGTGCCCGGCAACAGCGAGAACCGCGCCACCGAAATCTCGGAGATTTCGCGGTCGCTGAAGGCGCTGGCGAAGGAATTGAACGTGCCGGTGGTCGCGCTGTCGCAGCTCAACCGTTCGCTGGAAACGCGTACCGACAAGCGCCCGGTGATGGCCGACCTGCGCGAATCCGGCGCGATCGAGCAGGACGCGGACATCATCATGTTCATCTACCGCGACGAGTACTACAACAAGGAATCGCAGGACAAGGGCCTGGCCGAAGTCATCATCGGCAAGCAGCGCTCCGGACCGACCGGCACGATCAAGCTCAAGTTCTTCGGCGAATACACCAAGTTCGAGAACCTGGCGCATGAT
>JAATFG010000021.1 GCA_015655355.1 Lysobacterales bacterium | reverse complement strand
TCATGATGTCCGGCAGCTTGATGAAGCGCGGCTCGTTCAGGCGCAGGTCGGTGGTGACGACCGCGGGCAGGTCGACTTCGAGCGTTTCCAGGCCGGCGTCGATTTCGCGCACCACGGTGGCTTTGCCGTCGGCGATGTCGAGCTTCGAGGCGAACGTCGCCTGCGGGCGGCCCCACAAGGTCGCGAGCATCTGCCCGGTTTGATTCGCGTCGTCGTCGATGGCCTGCTTGCCGAGGATGACGAGGTCGGGATTTTCCTTCTCGACCAGCTTCAGCAGCGTGCGTGCGGCGGTCAGCGGCTGGATCGCCGCGTCGGTGACGACGTGGATCGCGCGGTTCGCGCCCATCGCCAGGCCGTTGCGCAGGTGCGCTTGCGCATCCGCCGGGGCAATCGTGGCGACCACGACTTCGCTCGCGAGGCCCTTGTCGCGCAGGCGCAGGGCTTCTTCGAGGGCGATTTCGTCGAAGGGATTGGGCGAGAGCTTGACGCCCTCGGTGACGACGCCGGAACCGTCCGGCTTGACCTGGATGCGGACGTTGAAGTCCACCACCCGCTTGTATGCGACCAGAATCTTCATGCTACGGCGAATTCCATGTTGGGACAGCCCGTCGATTCTAGCCGCGCGCGGCAGGGCATGCGAGCGTGGCGGCGGATTCGGGCGGGCACGCGCCGGCGTGGACCAAATGCCCATGGGCGCGGCGCGCGGGCTTGCGTAGAATCCGCAGGTCCCGAGGAGAACCGTGATGGCCCGCAACAAGCTTTACCCGGACGCCGCCGCCGCCCTTGCCGGCGTGGTCGCGGACGGCCAGACCCTTGCCGTTGGCGGCTTCGGCCTGTCCGGCATTCCCGAGGCGCTGATCGCCGCGCTGCGTGATTCCGGCGTGAAGGGCCTGACCGTGATCTCGAACAACGCCGGCGTCGATGGCTTCGGCCTTGGCCAACTGCTGGAAACGCGGCAGATCAGGAAGATGATTTCGTCCTACGTCGGCGAGAACAAGGAATTCGAGCGGCAATACCTCGCTGGCGAGCTGGAGCTGGAATTCAATCCGCAGGGCACGCTGGCCGAGCGCCTGCGCGCCGGCGGCGCGGGCATCCCCGCGTTCTACACCGCCACCGGCTACGGCACGATCATCGCCGATGGCAAGGAGACGCGTGACTTCGACGGCAAGCACTACGTGCTGGAAACCGCGCTGCGCGCCGACGTGGCGCTGGTCAAGGCGTGGAAGGCGGACACTGCCGGCAACCTCGTGTTCCGCAAGACCGCGCGCAACTTCAACCCGGCCTGCGCGATGGCCGGCAAGGTGTGCATCGCCGAAGTCGAGCAGGTCGTGCAGGCGGGCGACATCGATCCGGACGCGGTACACCTGCCGGGCATTTACGTGCAGCGCATCGTGGTCAACGCGAAGCCGGAAAAGCGCATCGAAAACCGTACAGTGCGTGCTGGCTGAGGAGAGAACAATGGCTTGGACCCACGATGAAATGGCCGCGCGCGCCGCGCAGGAATTGCACGACGGCGCCTACGTCAACCTCGGCATTGGCTTGCCGACGCTGGTCGCCAACCACATTCCCGAAGGGATCGAGGTGTGGCTGCAGAGCGAGAACGGCCTGCTCGGCATCGGCCCGTTCCCGACCGAGGCGGAACTCGACGCCGACCTGATCAACGCCGGCAAGCAGACCGTGACCGCGGTGAAGGGCGCGAGCTTCTTCGGCAGCGAGGATTCGTTCGCGATGATCCGCGGCGGCCACATCGACCTGGCCGTGCTCGGCGCGATGCAGGTCAGCGGAAAAGGCGACCTGGCCAACTGGATGATTCCCGGCAAGATGGTCAAGGGCATGGGCGGGGCGATGGACCTGGTCGCCGGGGTGAAGCGCATCGTCGTGCTGATGGAACACACCGCGAAAGGCGCGCACAAGATCCTGCCGGCGTGCACCTTGCCGTTGACCGGCGTCGGCGTGGTCGACCGCATCATCACCGACCTGTGCGTGCTCGATGTCACCGCTGCGGGATTGAAGCTCGTCGAACTGGCGCCGGGCGTGAGTGTCGACGAAATTCGCGAAAAGACCGCGGTTCCGTTCGCCATGTGACTGGTGGAGCCGAGCTTGCTCGGCTCCACCACAACAAATCATTTCCCGTTCCGCAAGGTCCAGCCGGCGACATCGGCGGTGACCGCATCGAGCGCCTGCTCGAACGCGGCGGCGACGTCGGGGATTTCCTTGCTCGTGGCCGCCTGCGTGCGCACGAAGCTGCGCGAGGCGATGACGTTCTGGTCGTTGTTGCCGATCAGCTTGGCGCTGACTTCGATCCACGCTTGCGGCGGCGCGTCCGGGCCGTTGGCGTATTGCGCCTCGAAGTGGCGGATGTCCAGGGTCAGCTTGCAGTTGGCGCGGATGCCGCTGCTTTGGCGGGCGACGGCGCCGATTTTCCCCGAATCCTCCAGTGCGCCGAGCACGGCTTCTTCGAGCAGTTGCGGGGCCGGCTGCGACCACGCCGCGCCGCGGTAGACCTGCAATTCGTCCGCCGTCGGGCGCACCAGGATGCGCGCGCTGTCGAGCATGCGCGGCGCGGTCGGCGGGGCGATCGCCAGCGACCACGACGCGCGCGGCCAGTCGTTGTTCGCATCGGCGTGCACGTTTGGCGCGTACACGGTGAGCGGGTCGGCCTGCTTGCCGCCGATGATCGCGCACGCGGAGAGCGCGGCGATGCACAGCGATGCGCAAGCAAGGGCGCGGAGGTTTTTTCGCTGGAGTCGCATTGGCATGGCGCTTTGCTTGTCGCACTTGGTCATGGCTTGAATTCCTTGGGTGCATCCTTGCCCAGCAGGTAGCGCGCCGGGTTGGCCTCGAGGCGGTCGCTGACCTGGCGCAGATCGCGGACCAGGCCGCGCAATTCGGTGAGGGTCGGGCCGAGCTGGGCGAGGCCGTCGTTGGAGAAGCTGTTGATCGCGGTGCGGTTCTCGCCGAGGATCGCATCCGCGTTGCCGGCGGCCGAATCGAGCTTGGCCAGCGCCGCGTCGAGTTTGTCGATGGTCTGCGGCAGGCGCTGCACCAGGTTCGCATCGAGGTGCTGCATCGTGCCCTGGGTCGTGTCGAGCGTGGCGTTGAGCTGCTTGACCGTCGCGTGCGTATCGACGATCAACTGCTGCAGGTCGGCGCGCTGCGCGGCGACCGAGGAACTGATCGCGTCGAGGTTGTGCAGGGTGCGGTTGAGGCTGGCGACGTTCTGGTCGCTGAAAAGCACGTCGAGCCGGTCGACGATGTGGGTGGCGGTGTTGGCGATGTCCTGCAACGCGGAGGGCGTGGTCAGGATGATCGGCGCGTCGTCGTCCTTGTCCGCGTCGACCAGCCGCGGCGCCTGCGGCGTGCCGCCGGAGAGCTGGATGATCGCCGGCCCGGTCAGGCCGTTCTGGCCGAGCTTGGCGCGGGTGTCGGTCTTCACCGGCGCTTCGGCATCGAGGCGGATGCGCGCGATCACCTGGCGCGGGTCGTTCGGCGCCAAACTCAACTTGGTGATCGAGCCGACGGTGATGCCGTTGTATTGCACCGGGCTGCCGGAACTCAGGCCGGTGACCGCTTCGTTGAACACCACGCGGTATTCCTGCCAGTCGCGCTCGGAGGAGAACTTCGCCACCCACAGGCCGAACAGCAGCAGGGCGATGCCCACCGCGAGGGTGAAGGCGCCGATCAGCACGTAATTGGCACGGGTTTCCATGGTGTCGCCTCTCAACCGGTTGCGGCTTTGCGCGCGGCGCGGGCGCGCGGGCCGTGGAAGTAGTCCTGCACCCACGGATGCGGGAATTTCTCGATGTTCTGCAGCGTGTCCACCGCGACCACCTTCCTGTCGGCCAGCACCGCGACGCGATCGCAGATAGCGTACAGGGTGTCGAGGTCGTGGGTGATCAGGAACACGGTCAGGCCGAGCGCGCGGCGCAAGGCGAGGATCAGTTCGTCGAACGCCGCCGCGCCGATCGGATCGAGGCCGGCGGTGGGTTCGTCGAGGAACAGCAGCGGCGGGTCCAGCGCCAACGCGCGCGCGAGGCCGGCGCGCTTGCGCATGCCGCCGGAGAGTTGCGAAGGCAGCTTGTCCATTGCATCGGCGGGCAGGCCGGCGAGTTTCACCTTCAGCAACGCCAGGTCGTAGCGCCAGGTCGGCGGCAGTTCGGGATGGTGTTCCTTCAGCGGCACTTCGACGTTCTCGCCGACGCTGAGCGAGGAAAACAGCGCGCCGTCCTGGAACAGCACGCCGGTATTGCGTTCGATCTCGTTGCGCTGCGCCTCGTCGTCGGAATGCGGATCGAAACCGAGCACGGAAACGTGGCCGGCGACGGGCCGCTGCAGGCCGAGGACGGTGCGCATCAGCACCGACTTGCCGGTGCCCGAGCCGCCGACCACGCCGAGGATTTCGCCGCGGTGCAGGTCGAGGTCGAGGCCGTCGTGCACGACCTGTTCGCCGAACTGGCTGCGCAGGCCGCGTACGCGGATGATGTCTTCGGCGGATGCGTTGTCGACGGGGTTCATGTTCACCAGCCCATGTGCATGAACCACAACGCGGCCGCCGCGTCGAGCACGATCACCAGCGAGATCGCCTGGACCACGCTGGAGGTGGTGCGTTCGCCGACCGATTGCGCGGTGCCGGCGACTTTCAGCCCCTCGAGGCAGCCGACCAGGCCGATCACCAGCGCGAACAGCGGCGTCTTCGCCATGCCAACCCAGAAATGGCTGGCGAGGTTGGTGTAGTCGTGCATGCGCGAGAGGTACATCGCCGGCGGAATGCCGAGGTCGAGCGCACACACGGTGATGCCGCCGGCCAGGCCGGCCATCATCGCCAGGAAGGTCAGCAACGGCAGCATCAGCACCATCGCGACCAGCCGCGGCAGCACCAGCACGTCGATCGGGTCGAGGCCGAGGGTGCGCAGCGCGTCGATCTCCTCGTTGGATTTCATCGCGCCGATCTGCGCAGTGTAGGAACTGGCGGTGCGCCCGGCGATCACCACCGCGGTCATCAGCCCGGAGAATTCGCGCAGCAGGGTCGAGCTGCCCATGTCGACCACGAACACCTCGGCGCCGAAATTGCGCAGCACGGTCGCGCCGACGAAGGCCATCACCGCGCCGATCAGGTACGAGAGCACGGCGACCAGCGGCGCGGCGTCGAGGCCGACCTGTTCCATGTGCTGGACGAGCGAGACGAAGCGGATGCGCCGCGGCTGGCGCAGCAGGCGCAGGAACTTGACGATGTTCTCGCCGCCGAAGCCGATCAGTTGCACGATGTTCCGCGCGGCGTGGTGGACGCGGATGCCGAGGCGCTCGAGCGCCGCGTTAAAGCCGTAATCGTGCCGCGCCTGCGGCCGTTCGCGGGCGGTGTCCTCGATCAGTTCGACCAGCGCCTGGTGCTCGGCGCGGAACTGCAGCGCCTGCAGGGCGATGCCGTTGCGGCGCGCGTGGCGCAGCAACTGCATCACCCCGGCCGAATCGACGCGGCCGATGCCGCGCGCGTCGATCCGCTGCGTGCCGGCGGGCAGCTCGCGCAGCCGCGCCGGGATGTCCATCGCGTGCTGCAGGCACCAGTCGCCGAGCAACTGCACCTGCAGCGGCTGGGTCGGATCGGCGCGGAATTGCGGGCGGGTGGCCGCAGTGCTCATGCATCAGGACTGGATGGAATCGGCACTAAGGATACCCGGCGCGGGTGAAGCGTGGGCGTGGTCCGCGTCACGGAGCGTTGCAGGCCCTACACTTGCGCGCATGAGTGCCGATCCCGCCGTCGTTCCGTCCGAGGCCACCGCCGTCACGCGCAACGCCACCTATGCGCAGCGCATCGCCTTCGTCTGCGAGATCGCCGCGCGCCTGCACACCTACGGCACCACCTCGCAGCGCCTCGAAGGCGCGCTGTCGGCGTTGTCCGAGCGGCTCGGGCTGGACTGCGACCCGTGGAGCAACCCGACCGGCATCATCCTCAGCTTCAGCGACCCGACCAAGCCGCTGGGTTCCAGCGACACCACCCGCGTGATCCGCTTGCCGCCGGGCGACACCAACCTGCACCTGCTGTCCGAGGCCGACCGCATCGCCGATGCGGTCGCCGCCGGCAAGATGAGCATCATGCAGGGCCACGCCGCGCTGCGTGCGCTGGACCGTGCGTCCAGGCCGTACCGCGCGCTGTTTTCGGTGGTCGCCTTCGGCCTGGCCTCGGGCGCGGTGGCCGGGTTGTGGCGGCTGCCGTGGCTGGACATCGGCGTGTCGACCTTCATCGGGGTGATGGTCGGCCTGCTCACCGAATACACCGACGCGCACCCGCGCATGCGCGAAGCCAGCGAGGCGCTTGCCGGCCTCGTCGCCGGCGCGCTGGCGGTGCTGGCGGCCGATTGCCTCGGCCCGATCAACCTCAACAGCGTGATCATCGCCTCGCTGGTGGTGTTGTTGCCCGGCATGGCGCTGACCAATGCGGTCAACGAGCTGACCAGCCAGCACCTCGTTTCCGGCACCGCGCGCTTCGCCGGCGCGATCACCGTGGTGCTCAAGCTCACCATAGGCTCGGCCATCGCCGTGTCCATCGCGCAGTTGCTGCACCACTATCCGCACGTGCGCGCGGCGCGGCCGCAGCCGGACTGGGTGGAGTGGGCGTGCCTGCCGATCGCCGCGTACGCGTTCGCGGTGCTGTTCAAGGCGCACGTGCGCGACTACGCGTGGGTGATGGGCGCGGCGATGCTCGGTTATCTCATCGCCCGCTTCGGCGGCACGGCGTGGGGCAGCAATGCCGGCGTGTTCCTGTCCGCGCTCGGCGTCACCGTCGCCGGCAACCTGTTCGCGCGCACCTTCAACCGCCCCGGCGCGTTGCTGCGCGTGCCCGGCATCATCATGCTGGTGCCCGGTGGCGCCAGCCTGCGCGGGCTGATGAACCTGGTGCAAAGCTCCGACAGCTCAAGCAGCGAGACGATCCTGCTCGGCGTGCTCAACGTGATCCTGTCGCTGATCGCCGGCCTGGTGTTCGGCAATTTGCTGGTGCGGGCGCGACGCAATCTGTGATTGCCACGGATGAGAAAAACGCCGGCAAAAGCCTGCGTTTTTCGTTGCCGCGAAGTGTGGCGGTCAACCCTTGAACTTCGCCAACAGCGCGGCGTGGTCGAGGCTTTCGGCTTCACTCGCGCTGCGCTCGCGATACTCGAAGGTGCCGGCAGCCAGGCCGCGCTCGGAGACGACAACGCGCTGCGGAATGCCGATCAGTTCCATGTCGGCGAACATCGGGCCGGGACGCAGGCCGCGGTCGTCCAACACCGCGTCGATGCCGAGTTGCTGCAATTCGGCCAGCAATTTTTCCGCCGCTTCGCCGACCGCAGCGTCGTTCTTCGGGTTGATCACGCACACCGCCACTTGCCACGGCGCCATCGGCTTCGGCCAGACGATGCCGGCGTCGTCGTGGTTCTGCTCGATCGCCGCGGCGACGATGCGCGACACGCCGATGCCGTAGCAGCCCATCGTCGGCGTTGCGGCCTTGCCGTTTTCGTCGAGTACGGTGAACTTCATCTTCTCGGTGTAGGTGCGGCCGAGCTGGAACACGTGGCCGACTTCGATGCCGCGCGCGAGCTTGATCTCGCCGCCGTCTTCGGCCTTGTCGCCTTCGACCACGTTGCGGATGTCGGCGACCACGTCGGCTTCCGGCAGGTCGCGGCCCCAGTTGACGCCGGCGATGTGGAAGCCCGGCTCGTTGGCGCCGACGACGAAATCGGCCAGCGCGGCGACATCGCGGTCGGCGACGATGCGGATTTTCTTCTTCGCGCCCAGCGGGCCGATGAAGCCCGGTTCGGTGCCGAGGTAGTCGTCGATTTCCGTCTCGAGCGCCATGCGGTAATCGGCCAAGCCTGCGACCTTGCCGAGCTTGATTTCGTTCGCCGAATGATCGCCGCGAACGAGCGCGAGCGTGAACTCGCCTTCGGTCGAGACAATCGCAATCGACTTCACCGTGCGCTGCAATTCGATCTTCAGCAGCGCGGCGACTTCTTCGCAGGTCTTCTGCGTCGGCGTCGCAACTTTTTTCAGTTCTTCCGTCGCGGCCGGGCGCGCGCCGGGCGCGGCGGCAGCCGCGGCTTCGACGTTCGCCGCGTAATCGCTGCCGGTGGAAAACGCCAGCGCATCCTCGCCGGAATCGGCGAGCACGTGGAATTCCTGCGAGGCATCGCCGCCGATGGCGCCGCTGTCGGCCTGCACCGCGCGGAATTTCAGGCCGAGGCGGGTGAAGATGCGGGTGTACGCGGCGCGCATGTTCTGGTATTCGCGCACCAGGTCGTCATCGCCCATGTGGAACGAGTACGCGTCCTTCATGATGAATTCGCGCGCGCGCATCACGCCGAAACGCGGGCGGATCTCGTCGCGGAATTTCGTCTGGATCTGATAGAAGTTGACCGGCAACTGCTTGTAGCTGCTCAACTCCTGGCGCGCGAAATCGGTGATCGCTTCCTCGGCGGTCGGCGAATAGCAGTATTCGGCTTCCTTGCGGTCCTTGATCTTCAGCAACTGGCCGCCGAATTTTTCCCAGCGCCCGGTTTCTTCCCACAGCTCGCGCGGCTGGATGGTCGGAATGGAAAGTTCGATGGCGCCGGCGGCGTCCATTTCCTCGCGCACGATGCGTTCGACCTTGCGCAGCACGCGCAAACCAAGCGGCGTCCACGTGTACAGGCCGGAGGCGAGCTTGCGCAGCATGCCGGCGCGCAGCATCAGCTGGTGGCTGACGATCTCGGCGTCGGCGGGCGTTTCCTTGGTGGTGCGGAGGTGGAACTTGGACAGGCGCATGGGCGGCTTCACGGAACGGGAAGCCGCCATTTTGCCATGCGCTTCAGTTCGAGGAGCTGTCGTCGCCGGAATCGGCCGGCGGTTCGGGCGGCTTGCAGAAATTCGCCACCGCCGCGTCGGCCAGTTGCTTGCGGTTGGCGCGATCCTCGCCGCTGAGCGCGTGCGGCTTGCCGTCGTTGCCGGTTTCCTGCACCGGCGCGTTGCTGGCCAGCAATTGCTGGTTGTACTTGGCGTTGGTGCACTGCGGGTTTTCGGTGATCTTCGGCTGTTCCGCCGCGGGCGTGCCGGCGCCGCCCGGGTTG
Source organism: Lysobacterales bacterium (assembly GCA_015655355.1). Lineage (GTDB taxonomy): Bacteria > Pseudomonadota > Gammaproteobacteria > Xanthomonadales > Xanthomonadaceae > Pseudoxanthomonas_A. The sequence goes on along the minus strand of JAATFG010000021.1, from coordinate 4,446 downwards.
GCGACGTTGCGGGTGGTGCTGGCGGCGTTCGGCGGCGGTGGGGTATCGGTGAAATGGGTGACGCCCTTGTCGTCCCTCCACTGGTAGACCTTGGTGGATTGGGCGTGGGCAGATGCGGCGGCAGCCAGCAGGCAGCCCAGCAGCAAGGACGAATGGACGATGCGCATTTCTGGCTCCGGTACGGACCGCGAAGGACCGAGGTCTCAATGTGTCGATTGCAGCACCCGCCGCGGGCGCTGGCAAGGCACGACTGCGCTAAACTGCGACACATGCAGGAAAATCAGCCCAAACCCCGTTCGCGCGGCTTCTATCTGTTGCCGAACCTGTTCACCACCGCCGGCCTGTTCGGCGGGTTCTACGCGATCATCGCCGCGGCCAACGGCCAGTTCGTGCACGCCGCCATCGCGGTGTTCATCGCCGCCATCGCCGACGGCCTCGATGGCCGCGTCGCGCGCCTGACCGGCACCAGCACCGAATTCGGCGTGCAGTACGATTCGCTCGCCGACCTGGTCAGCTTCGGCATGGCCCCGGCGCTGGTGATGTACCACTGGTCGCTGTCGGCGCTGAAGTTCGACGGCGCGCTGCCGGGCCGCATCGGCTGGGCGGTCGCGTTCCTGTACGCCGCGTGCGCGGCGCTGCGCCTGGCGCGCTTCAACACGCAAGTGGGCGTGGTCGACAAGCGCTGGTTCATCGGCCTGGCCTCGCCGGCGTCGGCGGGATTGATGATGAGCTTCGTGTGGTCCTTCGCCGACCGCGAATACTTCACGGTCAAGGGCCCGGAACTGCGCTGGGTCGCGCTCGGCATCACCCTGGCCTGCGCGCTGCTGATGATTTCCAACGTGCGCTACACCAGCTTCAAGGGCGGGGCGAAGAAAGCCGGCGCCGTGAATGGCAGCCGGGCCGACCGCGTGCCGTTCGCGGTGCTGCTGCTGATCCCGATCTTCATCGCCATCTTCGTCATCGACCTGCCGCGCACGTTGCTGGTGGTGGCCGTGCTGTACGCGTTGTCCGGGCCGGCGACGTGGCTGTTCACCCGCCGCGGCAAGGCACAGGACAAATCGCCGCCGGAGCAGGCGCAATGAACGCGCCGGCCGGCCCATTGTGGACGGCCGATCAGCTCCGCTGGCTGGCGGCGCTGGAACTGAAGCCGTGGATGCTCGGCGGCCTGCCCGAAGCCGTGGCCGTCGCCCACGAAGTGCTCGATGCAACACCGCCGCGCCTGTCGCCGGCGGTGCGCCAGTTCCAATCCGGCGCGTCCCGGCCGCAACGACCCGCGCCGGCGCCGCGCGACGATGCGCCGGTCGCCGGCGAGCCGCGTCCTGCGCCGCGTCGCGTCGCGGCACCGAGCGTGCCGGACAGGCTGCACTTCGCCCTGATCCGCGCTTCCGGCCTGGACCCGAATTCGGCCGACGCGCAGGCGATCATCGCCACCTGGCCGGCCAGCGCGGAATTGCGCGCGGACCCGCGGGCCAAGCGCGCGCTGTGGCCGCAACTGCGCAAGCTGCGCAAGGCCGCGCGCCTGCAGGTGGCAAGCGCGGAGGCGCGGTGATGGTCGCCGTGTCGGTCGAACCGCAACCGCGCCTGCGGCCAATGCGCGAGGCCGACCTCGACGCGGTGATGGCGGTGGAAAAGCGTGCATACGCATTTCCGTGGTCGCGCGGCATTTTCCGCGATTGCCTTTCGGCCGGTTACCCGGGCTGGGTGATGCTCGATGGCGAGATGCTGATCGGCTACGGCGTCCTCAGCCTCGCCGCCGGCGAAGGCCATGTGCTCAACGTCTGCATCGCGCCGGAAATGCAGGGCCGCGGCCTCGGCCGCACCCTGCTGCAGGCGATGCTCAAGCACGCGCGCGACGTGAAAGCGGAGCGCGTGTTCCTCGAAGTGCGTCCGTCCAACCCGCACGCCAAGCAGTTGTACGAGAGCGAAGGCTTCAACGAGATCGGCCGCCGCCCGCGCTATTACCCGGCCCACGAAGGCCGCGAGGACGCGATCGTGATGGCGATCGAGCTGGTCGAGGGCGAGATCGACCGCATGCCGCCGCTCTGAATGTTTTCCCTCTCCCCTCGTGGGAGAGGGTGCCCGAAGGGCGGGAGAGGGGTGCGCTCGCGAAGCGAGCGTGCTTCGTGCGAAAAGCCGACCCCTCTCCCTGCGTGCTGCGCACGCTCCCTCTCCCACGAGGGGAGAGGGGAGAGGGGAACCTCAACCCAGCTTCGCGCGTTGCGCTTGCAAGGCCGCGAGCTGAGTGGACCAGTCTGTGAGGCGCTGCCTTTCCTGATCGACGACTGCGGCCGGCACCTTGTCGGTGAACTTCGCGAGCTTGGCTTCGCTCTTGGTTTTCTCGTCGGCGACCTTGGCGATTTCCTTGTCCAGGCGTACGCGTTCGGCATCGAGATCGACCAGGCCTTCGAGCGGCACCAGCAGCTTCAGTTCGCCAACCACCGCGGCGGCGGAAGCCGGCGCATCGGCGTTCGCGTCGAGCCATTCGATGCCGTCGAGCTTGAGCAGGAACTTCAGCTGCGAGGCGAAATTCGCCGAGCGTGATTTGTCCGAAGCGACCCCGCCTTGCAGCAGCAGGGTGATGCTCTTGCCCGGCGGGACGTTCAATTCGCCGCGCACGCGGCGCAACGAAGTGATGACGGCTTTCAGCCATTCCACGTCGCTTTCGGCGGCAGAGTGATCGGCGCCGAAATCCCCGGCTTGCGGATACGCGCGCAGCGAAATCGTCTTGTCCGCGATGCCGAGCTTCGGCGCGACCTGCTGCCACAGTTCCTCGGTCACGAACGGCGTGATCGGGTGCAGCAGGCACAGCAGCTTTTCCAGCACGAACAGCAGGGTGTGGCGCGTGCTGTCCGCCGCGATCGCGTCGCCGCCGTTGAGCGCGGGCTTGGCCAGCTCGACGAACCAGTCGCAGAATTCGTTCCAGGCGAATTCGTACAGGCATTGTGCGAGCAGGTCGAAGCGATATGCGGCGAACTGGGTTTCGACTTCGTGCGTCAATTTCGCAAGCCGCGACAGAATCCACTTTTCCGCATCGGTTTTCGGTTGCGGGGCGCCGGAGAAATTCGTGTCGGCGGTGTTCATCAGCACGAAGCGCGTCGCGTTCCACAGCTTGTTGCAGAAGTTCTTGTAGCCTTCGGCGCGGGCCATGTCGAACTTGATGTCGCGGCCGTGCGTGGCCAGCGCGGCGATGGTGAAGCGCAGCGCGTCGGCGCCATGCGCGGCGATGCCGTTCGGGAATTCCCTGCGCGTGGCCTTCTCGATCCTCTCGGCGAGCTTGGGCTGCATCAGGCCGCCGGTGCGCTTGGCGACCAGCGCTTCCAGTTCGATGCCGTCGATGATGTCGAGCGGATCGAGCACGTTGCCCTTGGACTTCGACATCTTCTGGCCCTGCGCATCGCGGATCAGGCCGGTGATGTAGACGTCCTTGAACGGTATGCGCCCGGTGAAGTGGTCGGTGGCCATGATCATGCGCGCCACCCAGAAGAAGATGATGTCGAAACCGGTGACCAGCACGTTGCTCGGCAGATAGCGGTCGAAACCGCGTTCGGCCATTGCTTTTTCTTCGGGCCAGCCCATCGTCGAGAACGGCCACAGTTGCGAGCTGAACCACGTTTCCAGCACGTCGCTGTCTTGTGTGATGCCTGTATCTTTCAGGTGAGCAAGGATAGTTTCGGCTTCGTCATTAGGGATTTCGCCGTAGCCAAGCAGTTTATGGTCATCAGTTGCACGTTTGATGTAACCATCAAACTGAGCTTTTGCTTCAGTTTCCGTTCGAGCAACGTAGATATTTTCTTGTGCATCGGCCCACGCCGGAATGCGATGGCCCCACCACAGCTGGCGCGAAATGCACCAGTCCTGAATATTTTCCATCCAGTGGCGATAGGTGTTGATCCAGTTCGGCGGGACGAATTTCACTTCGCCGTTTTCGACCAATTCGAGGCCACGCATGGCGAGGCCGTCCATTTTCACGAACCACTGGTCGGTGAGATACGGCTCGATCACTTGCCCCGTGCGGTCGCCGCGCGGCACTTGTAGTTTGTGCGGCTTGATCTCGACCAAGAGGCCGAGCGCTTCGAGTTCAGCGACGATGACCTTGCGTGCCTCGTAGCGGTCGAGGCTGCGGTATTTTTCCGGCGCGTTGTCGTTGATCGCCGCGGTCGGGGTGAGGATGTTGATGTTCGGAAGATTGTGGCGCTGGCCGACCGCGTAGTCGTTGAAGTCGTGCGCCGGCGTCACCTTGACCACGCCGGTGCCGAATTCGCGATCCACGTAATCGTCGGCGATCACCGGGATTTCGCGGCCGACCAGTGGCAGCGTCACCGTCTTGCCGATCAGGTGCGCGTAGCGTTCGTCTTCCGGGTGCACCATCACTGCGACGTCGCCGAGCATGGTTTCCGGGCGCGTGGTGGCGACGACCAGCGAGCCGCTGCCGTCGCTGAGCGGATA
>JAATFG010000082.1 GCA_015655355.1 Lysobacterales bacterium | reverse complement strand
GAAGGCGTCACCGGCAGCGGCAAGACCGAGGTCTACCTGCAGGCCATCGCCGCCTGCCTGGCGCGCGGCAGGCAGGCGCTGGTGCTGGTGCCGGAAATCGGCCTGACCCCGCAAACGCTGGCACGTTTCCGCGCGCGCCTCGGCGTGCCGGTGCACGCGTTGCATTCGAGCTTGAACGACAACGAGCGTGCGCGCACGTGGATGGCCGCATTGCGCGGCGAAGCGCGGGTCATCGTCGGCACCCGCAGCGCGGCATTCGTGCCGCTGCCGGACGCCGGCCTGGTCGTGATCGACGAGGAACACGACGCCAGCTACAAGCAGCTCGACGGCATCCGCTACCACGCGCGCGATTTCGCCCTGGTGCGCGGCAAGGCGCTGGACGTGCCGGTGCTGCTCGGCAGCGCGACGCCGTCGCTGGAATCGCTGCACAACGCGCGCGCCGGCCGCTACGCGCATCTGCGCCTGTCGCAACGCGCCGGCGACGCCGTGCCGCCGGGCGTGCGCGTGATCGACCTGCGCAAGCGCCCGCTGCAGGCCGGGCTGGCACCGGAAACGCTCGATGCCATCGCCACGACCTTGCAGCGCGGCGAACAAGTGCTGGTGTTCAAGAACCGCCGCGGCTACGCACCGGTGCTGCTGTGCCACGACTGCGGCTGGAGCGCGCATTGCACCCGCTGCGACGCGCCGCTGACCGTGCACGCGCATGGCCGCCGCCTGCAATGCCACCACTGCGGCCACAAGCAGCCCGCGCCGAACGCCTGCCCCGATTGCGGCGGCCTGGCGTTGCAACCGCAAGGCGTCGGCACCGAGCGGCTGGAAGAACTGCTCGCGGAAAAATTCGCCGACAACTTCCCGGTCGTGCGCATCGATCGCGCCAGCACCCGGCACAAGGACGCGCTCGAACAGCATCTGCAAACCCTCGGCGACAACGCCGGCATCCTCGTCGGCACGCAGATTCTGGCGAAAGGCCACGACCTGCCGAACCTCACTCTCGTCGTTGTCGTCGGTGTCGACGAAGGCCTGTTTTCCGCCGATTTCCGCGCCGGCGAAAAACTCGCGCAGCAGTTGATCCAGGTCGCCGGGCGCGCCGGGCGCGCGCGCAAGCGCGGCGAGGTGTGGCTGCAAACGCACCACCCGGATCACCCGCTGTTGAACACGCTGATCCATGGCGGCTACCACGCGTTCGCCGACGAAGAGCTCGCGCAGCGCGAACACGCCGGCTTCCCGCCATTCGCGCACCTCGCCTTGATTCGCGCCGAAGCCAAGCACGTCGATGCGGTCAACGATTTTCTGCGTGCAACGAAATCGTTGTTCCCCTCTCCCCCCGTGGGAGAGGGGGCGCTCGAACTGCACGGCCCGATGCCCGCGCCGATGCCGCGCCGTGCCGGCTACCAGCGCATGCAGTTGCTGTTGTCCTCCCCCAATCGACGCAACTTGCACGCCGCGCTCGATGCCGCGATCGCGCCGCTTTATGAACTTCCCGAAGCGCGCAAGGTACGCTGGTCGCTCGACGTTGACCCGACGGATTTGTATTGATGAACTCGACACCGATCACCAGCGCGCAGCGCCTGCGCAGCATCGTCAGCGGCTCGGCCGGCAACCTGGTCGAGTGGTACGACTGGCTGGCGTATTCGGCCTTCGCGATCTACTTCGCGCCGCATTTCTTCCCGAAAGGCGATGCCACCGCGCAACTGCTCGATTCGGCTGCGGTGTTCGCGATCGGCTTCCTGATGCGCCCGATCGGCGGCTGGCTGATGGGCTTGTACGCCGACCGCCACGGCCGCAAGCGCGCGCTGGTGTTGTCGGTGCTGCTGATGTGTGGCGGTTCGCTGCTGATCGCCGCTTCGCCGAGCTACGCGCAGATCAGCCTCGGCGCAACGCTTGTTTTGCTGTTCGCACGGCTCGTGCAAGGCATCAGCCTCGGCGGCGAATACGGCACGTCCGCCACGTATTTGAGCGAAATGGCTGACGCCGCGCATCGCGGTTTCTGGTCGAGCTTCCAGTACGTGAGCATGGTCGGCGGGCAGTTGATCGCGATGGCGTTGCTGATCGTGCTGCAACGTTTCGCGTTGAACGAACAGCAATTGCAAGCGTGGGGCTGGCGCATTCCATTCGTGGTCGGCGCGCTGCTCGGTTTCGGCGTGATGTACCTGCGCCGCACGATGCGCGAAACCGATGCGTTCGCCGCTTCCGCCACGCAACCCAAAGCCAGCCTGCGCGAACTGGCGAAATATCCGCGTGAAGCACTCACCGTCGCCGGCCTCACCCTTGGCGGCACGCTGTCGTACTACACCTTCACCACCTATCCGCAGAAATTCCTGGTCAACACCGCCGGCTTCGACAAATCCACCGCGACGCTGGTGTCCACCGCCGCGCTGCTGGTGTTCGTCGCGTTGCAGCCCTTGTTCGGCGCGCTGTCGGACAGGATCGGCCGGCGTCCGCTGCTGATCGCCTTCGGCGTGCTCGGCACGCTTTTCAGTTACGCGGTGTTGAGCGGCATCGCCGGCGCGCATACGCCGCTGGCCGCGTTCGCGTGGATCGTCGCGGGACTGGCCATCGTCAGTTTCTACACTTCGATCAACGCGGTGGTGAAGGCCGAATTGTTCCCGGCGCACATCCGCGCGCTCGGCGTCGGCTTTCCGTATGCGCTCACGCTGTCGCTGTTCGGCGGTACCGCCGAATACATCGCGCTGTGGTTCAAGCAGATCGGCCACGAAGCGTGGTTCTACATCTACGTCAGCGCGTGCATCTTCGTATCGCTGCTGGTGTATCTGTCGATGCGCGACACCCGGCGCCATTCGCGCATCGACCGCGACGCGGCGTAACTCGCACTCACGGCTTGTCCGCGGCGCACATGCTGCTTGGTTCGCCGTCCGCTCCCGCGCAAGCGGGGGGAGAACTCAATACGCGGGCGTGCCGGTCGCGGCCGGTGGCGCGACGATGTTGTCCGGCACCCAGATCGCCACGCCGGTGGCCTTCTTCTGCGTGGTCGGAATGCCGAACCCGACGCTGCTGCCGAAGCTGCGGCCGAACGAACCCACGCCCACCGACACGCCGCCGGGGCCGGTCTGCGAGCCGGTACCGACCAGCACGATGCCGTTGGCGCCGACGTGCGCGGCGGAATTCTTCAGCTGCTTGATCGCCGCATCGACCTGCTCCTGCGAGCCGAAGCCGATCGGGCTGGTCGCCTCGATCTGGGCGATTTCCTGCGCCCCCGGCGGCGTGGCCGGATACAGGCGCACCTGTGCCGGGTCGATCGGCGGACGCGCGGGCGCCATCATCACCGCGGTGGTGCTCGCGCACGCGGCCAAGGCGGCGAGTGCTGGAACGGCGACGGCAAAGGCGAGGGGACGCAGGACTTTCGACAGGGCGGACATGGTTCAAGACTCCGGGCAACGGCCGCACACCGGCCGCGATGCGCGAATCTTAAGCCGGCCCGGCCAAACGGCGGTGCAACGCGGGCACGCTATCATTCACCAATGACTTCCCCGCTTGCGGACGCGCGCGCCCTGTCCGTCGAATTCCTCGACCCCGGCGCGCTCCTGGACCTTCTTTCCCGCCCCGACACGCTCGCCGTCTTCGGCTTCGGCACGCACGCGCAGCGCAGCGACGACCCGCGCCACCTGCGCGTGCCGCTGGAGGCGCTCGGCAAGGCGCGCATCGAGCTGTGGCGCAGCATGAGCACCGTCACCCACGGCATCGACGGCGCCGCCTCCGACGGATTGATCCGCCACGCCGAGGACGGCGCACTGCAATTCGCCTCGATCGAAATCGCCGAGGGCGACGACGGAATACTCGCCGCCAGCGAACGCGCCTACGCACGGGCCGCGCGCTTCTGGAAGCAAAGCGCCTATCCGCACCTGCTGCGCATCTGGAACTACCTCGATGCCATCGTCGAAGGCGCCGGCGACGCCGAGCGCTATCGGCAATTCTGCATCGGTCGCGTGCGCGGACTCGGCGGCATTGACACGACCAGACTTCCCGCCGCCACCGCGATCGGTTCGCGCGATGGCCGGCGCATCGTGCAGGTTTACTGGCTGGCTGCGCGCGAAGCGGGCACGCCGCTGGAAAACCCGCGGCAGGTGAGCGCATACCGTTACCCGCGCCAGTACGGGCCGCAATCGCCGAGCTTCGCCCGCGCGCTGCTGCCGGCGGGCGAGCTGCCGCTGTTGTTGTCCGGCACGGCGAGCATCGTCGGCCACGCCTCGCAACACGTCGACGACCTGCACGCGCAGATCGACGAAACCCTGCGCAATCTCGATGCGCTGCTCGGCGCGGCGCGGGAACGGCACGGCGCGTTGCCGGCGCATTTCGACGCGGGCTCGCGGCTCAAGGTCTACGTGCGCGATGCGGACGATGCGCCGTTGGTCGAACGCCGCCTGCGCGAAAGGCTCGGCGCCGCCGTGCCGCTGCTGCTGCTGCACGGCGACGTGTGCCGGCGCGAACTGGCGGTGGAAATCGAGGGCATGCACGGGCTTGCCGCACACGCCTGAGCCGCCCACAATCGGCGCACCGACCACCACTAAACGTACCGGGGAGAAAACGCGATGGGCATCATCAGCATCTTGTGGGGCATCGTTGCGCTGTTGTGGATGCTGCTGGCCTTCATCCCGCTGCTGGGCTGGGGCAACTGGTTCATGATCCCGTTCGCGGTGGTCGGCGCGATCATCGCCGGCCTCGGCATCCTGTTCGGCGAGAAAGGCAAGAACGGCCGCGCCAAGGCCGGCCTGGCGCTCAATGCCATCGCCATCCTCGTCGGCCTGTTCCGTCTGTTCGTCGGCGGCGGGATCGTCTAGGAGCAGAAAAGCAAAAAGGGGATAGGGGCAATTAAGCGGGCCTAATTGCCCCGTCTTGCTGTTGCGACGCGTTTGAATCCCCCCCCCCGGAAGGGCATCGTGGCGCGGCGTATCATGTGCGCATCCCAAGGAGCGACACATGGCCTACCCGTACACCCGTCCGCGCCGCATGCGCCGTGACGATTTCTCGCGCCGGCTGATGCGCGAGAACGTGCTGACCTGCAACGATTTCATCTACCCGGTGTTCGTCCACGAAAAGAACGGCCGCGAGCCGGTCGCCTCGATGCCCGGCGTCGAACGGCTTTCCATCGACGAACTGCTGAAAGTCGCCGAGCAGGCGCTTGAACTGAAGGTGCCGGCGCTCGACCTGTTCGGCGTCCCGCACCCTGAAGCCAAGACGCCGGACGGTGCCGTCGCATGGGACGACGACGGCATCGTGCCGCGCGCGATCCGCGCGTTGAAATCGCGTTTCCCGGAACTCGGCGTGATCACCGACGTCGCCCTCGACCCGTACACCACGCACGGCCAGGACGGGCTGATCGACGACAACGGCTACATCTTGAACGATGCGACCATCGAGGCGCTGGTCAAGCAATCGCTGTCGCACGCCGGCGCCGGCGCCGACGTGATTTCGCCGAGCGACATGATGGACGGCCGCATCGGCATCATCCGCAATGCGCTGGAAGAGGAAGGCCTCATCAACACGCGCCTGCTCGCCTACAGCGCGAAGTACGCCAGCGCGTTCTACGGGCCTTTCCGCAGCGCAGTCGGCAGCGCCGGCAATCTCGGCAAGGGCAACAAGTTCACCTACCAGATGGATCCGGCCAACAGCAACGAAGCGCTGCACGAAGTGGCGCTCGACCTGGACGAAGGCGCGGACATGGTGATGGTCAAGCCGGGCCTGCCGTACCTGGACATCATCCGTCGGGTCAAGGACGAATTCGGCGTGCCGACCTATGCGTACCAAGTAAGCGGCGAATACGCGATGTTGAAGGCCGCCGGACAGAACGGCTGGATCGACGAGAAAGCCTGCGCGCTGGAGGCGCTGACCGCGTTCAAGCGCGCCGGCGCCGATGGCATGCTCACCTACTACGCGCTCGACGCCGCGCGCTGGCTGAAGGAACAGTGACCGTGCAGAAATTCGCAATCTTCGGCGGCAGCGTCGCGCATTCGCGCTCGCCACAAATCCACGCCGCGTTCGCCAAACAGACCGGCATCGAGCTGGATTACGTGCGCATCGATGCGACGCCGGAAACCTTCGCGCAAACGCTGCAGGAATTCGTCGCCGACGGCGGCCTCGGCGGCAACGTGACGATTCCGCTGAAGGAAACCGCATTCGCGTTGTGCGCGACGACCAGCGGACGCGCGCAGTACGCCGGCGCGGTCAACACCCTGGCGTGGCGTGACGGCGCGTGGTTCGGCGACAACACCGACGGCATCGGCCTGGTGCGCGATCTGACCGAACGCCACGGCCTCGACCTGCGCGACCGCCGCGTGCTGCTGCTCGGCGCCGGCGGCGCGGCGCGCGGCGTGGCGCCGGCGCTGCTCGATGCCGGCGTCGCCGAAATGTTCGTCGTCAACCGTACGCCCGAGCGCGCCGACGCGCTGTGCGATTTGCTCGGCGAGCCGGCGCGCGCGCATTCGCGCTATTGGGAGCAGCTCGGCGAACTCGGCGAGTTCGATCTGATCGTCAACACAACTGCGATCGGCCGCAGCGACACGCATGCGATGCAACTGCCGTTCTCGCTGGCGACGAATCGCACTGCGGCAGTGGACATCAACTACGGCGACGTGGCGATCGCGTTCCTGTCGTGGGCGCGCGCGGCGGACGTGCGCGACGCGATCGACGGCGTCGGCATGCTGGTCGAGCAGGCCGCCGAAAGTTTCCAGTTGTGGCATGGCGTGCGACCGGATACCGATGCGGTGCATGCGCAGTTGCGCAAGGAAATTTGAGGTATTCTCGATGCGCCTGCGCCACCGGAGATGGTCATGTCCAACACCGTAAAAAGCGAAGCCGAGCAATTGGTGCGCGACCTGCCCGAACAGGCCAGCTGGGACGACTTGATGTACGAAATCTACGTGCGCCAGAAAGTCGAGCAAGGCCTGCGCGCAGCGAACGAAGGTCGCGTACTTGCGCACGACGAAGTGAAGAAGCAATTCGCGTTGCGGCGATGAAACTGGTCTGGACCGAGCCTGCCGTCGCCTCGCTGCGGGCCATCCACGACTACATCGCCGTCGACAACCCATTCTATGCCGGCGTGTTCGCTGCATGTATCGCGTCGGCGACGATCTGGTCGAAATTCTCGCCATCGTCCATGGTGCGCGCGACCTGAGCCGCTTGCCGCGCGCGCCGTGGGAAGCCAGCTAAATGCCGAGATAGTCGTTCTTGACCTTGACGTAATTCGCCGCCGAATACAGCAGCGATTCGATTTCGCGGTCCGACAGCTTGCGCGCGAACCGCGCCGGGTTGCCGAGCCACAACTCGCCCTCGGGCACGACCTTGCCGGGGCCGACCACCGCGCCGGCACCGATCAGGCAATGCCTGCCGATCACCGCGCCATCGAGAATGGTCGCGCCCATGCCGATCAGCGTGGCGTCGCCGACCGTGCAGGCATGGACGATCGCGCCGTGGCCGATGGTCACGTCCTCGCCGATCAAGGTCGGATAACCGGATTTGTTGTACGGCGAATGATGCGCGACGTGGACGACACTGCCATCCTGGATGTTCGTGCGCGCGCCGACGCGGATGTAATTCACGTCGCCGCGCAATACCGTCTGCGGCCAGATCGAAACGTCGTCGCCCAGCACCACGTCGCCGATCACGGTGGCGGCTTCGTCGACATAAACACGATTGGCCGTTTGCGGGAGTTTGCCGAGATACGGGCGCAAGGACATGAACGGGTTTCCGGTTTGGCGTGCCGCGGGATGCGCGGCGCCGCGCGAGGGAATAGAGTAGCGCCGGATTTTGCAAAGCGATTATACGGAGCAACCCGCATGGACATGTCCGCCGATACACCCGTGACCGAACTCGCACCGACCGTGGCCCGCCTGCGCGCGGCATGGCAGGCGCGGCGACCCGATCACGCGCAGCGCATCGACGATTTGCTGCGCCTGCGCGACGCGCTGAAACGGCGCCTGCCGGAAATGGCCGCGCGCATCGCCGCCGATTTCGGCCACCGCAGCACGCAGGAAAGCCTGATCGCCGACGGCATGACCTCGCTGGGCGAGATCGACCACTTGCGCAAGCACCTGCGCAAGTGGATGCGCACGCAGAAGGTCGGCGTCGGCTGGCGTTTCCTGCCGGGCAAGGCGGAAATCCGACCGGTGCCGGTCGGCGTCGTCGGCGTGATCGCACCGTGGAATTACCCGGTCAACCTGGCGCTGATCCCGCTGGCCACCGCGATCGCCGCCGGCAACCACGTTTACCTGAAGCCGTCCGAACACACGCCGCGGACCAGCCAGTTCCTGCGCGAATTGCTGGCCGAAGTGTTCCCCGGGGATCGCGTGGCCGTGGCCACCGGCGGCGCGGACGTGGGCGGCGCATTCGCGGGTTTGCCGTTCGACCATCTGGTCTTCACCGGCTCCACCGCGGTCGGCAGGAAAGTGATGGCCGCCGCCGCGCCGAACCTGACGCCGCTGACGCTGGAACTCGGCGGCAAGTCGCCCGCGGTAATTGCCGACGATTACCCGATCGAACAGGCCGCCGCGCGCCTGGCGACCGGCAAATGGTTCAACGGCGGCCAGACCTGCATCGCGCCGGACTACGTGCTGATCGGCAAGTCGCGCATCGATGCGTTCGTCGCTGCGCTGCGCGACCAGGTGCAGGCGCGCTACGGTGATTTTTCCAACGCGCAGGATTACACCCGCATCGTCAACGCCGGCCAGTACGCGCGACTGGTGTCGTACCTCGACGATGCGAAGGCGCGCGGCCTGCAGGTGATCACCCTCGGCGGCGAAGCGAAACCGGACGAACGCCTGCTGCCGCCGACCGTGGTGCTCGATCCGGGCGACGACGCGCGCGTGATGCAGGACGAAATCTTCGGCCCGATCCTGCCGATCAAGGGCATCGACAGCATCGACGATGCCATCGCCTACATCAACGCCCACGACCGCCCGCTGGCGCTGTATCCGTTCGCCGCGCACGAAGGCGCGATCGAGAAAATCCTGCACAACACCATCGCCGGCGGGGTCTCGGTCAACGACACCCTGCTGCATTTCGCGGTGACCAACCTGCCCTTCGGCGGCATCGGCCCCAGCGGCATGGGCGCATACCATGGCAAGGCCGGCTTCGATGCGATGAGCAAGCAATTGCCGATCTTCCGCCAGGCCAGGTTCACCGGCAGCGACATGCTCAAGCCGCCTTACGACAAGGTCGCGAAGTTCATCGACTTCATCGTGCGCTGAGCGCATCCCGCGGCGATCAGCCCGGATCGCGCCGGGCCAGCAGTTCGCCGCGCACCACCGGCACCTCGCGCGGCGCCTGCACGCCGATCTTCACCTGATGGCCCTCGGTGTGGATCAGCACCAGCAGCACGTTCTCGCCGATGCGCAGGGATTCGCCCGCGCGCCGGGTCACGACCAGGAAAGACCGGGTTTCGCCGTCCGCGTCCGGTCCGGCCGATGCGGTCGTTTCCGTTTCGGTCGGCCGCGAATCCCGCGCGGGCCACCGAGCGCCTTGAGGTAAAGCCATGTGCCACTCCGCGATACGACTACTGTACGTCCCTGCTTCGAGGTCCTTATAACATGGCGAATACGCCGCTACATCGCCCTCCATGATCGTCCGGACGGACGGCGGGCATGCGCGCGCGTCGCGACACCGGCCCGGCCGAAATGGCATCATCGTTTTTTTGCCGGACAGCGCCCGTGACGCAGCCAAGCCCTCCACCTCGCACCAAAGGCTCGACGGTCGAGCGCGTGCTGGAAATCATCGAAGTGGTGGCCGAATCGCCGCGTCCGCCGACGCCGGCGGACATCGCCTTCCAGCTCGACATTCCCAAGCCCACCGTGCATCGCCTGCTGCAGCAGCTGGAAGCCGAAGGCCACGTGCAGCTCAACATGCGCGGGCAGGTGGTGCCGGGCGAACGCATGGCGACGATCGCGCGCGGCGTGCTCTACGCCACCCGGCACAAGGCGCTGCGCCAGTCGATCTTGCGCCGGCTCGCCGCCGAGGTGGACGAGACGTGCGGCATCTCGCTGGCCGACGGGGTGGAGATGGTTTACTACGACCGCGTGCAGAGCAACTGGCCGCTGCAGATCCACCTGCCTACCGGTTCGCATTCGCCGGTGTGGTGCACGGCCAGCGGCAAGCTGTACCTGAGCACGCTGCCGGCGGCGCAACGCAGGCGCATCATCCACAACCTGCCGCTGCAGCGCATGACCCACCGCACCATCACCGACCCGGCGGCGCTGGAAGCGGCGGTGCAGAGCATCGCCAAGACCGAACTGGGCATCGACGACGAGGAGTTCATCGCCGGCATGGTCGCCGTGTCGGTGCCGATCAAGGACGCGCAGGGCCGCAGCTACGCCTTCCTGTACGCGCATGCGCCGACGCTGCGCAAGAACATCGACGACCTGCGCGCCTGCGAACCGGCGCTGCGCCGCGCCGCGGGCGATCTGGCGCAGCTGATCGAATCGCCGGACAACGACATCTGAGCGCTCGCCGCGGCGACGCGCCCGAAATAAAAACGACGGGCTTCCTCCGTTCGCGCGGGAGGGGATCGACGCGAACGGAAGGAAGCCGCCGTCAACTCAAACCGGAGTTGATCAACCGAAAGTCGGCATCGAGAACTGCACGCCCTCGCGCACGCCCGCCGACGGCCAGCGCTGGGTGATGGTCTTGCGCCGGGTGTAGAAACGCACGCCGTCCGGGCCGTAGGCGGACAGGTCGCCGAACAGCGAACGCTTCCAGCCACCGAAGCTGTGGTACGCCACCGGCACCGGCAGCGGCACGTTGATGCCGACCATGCCGACCTTGATGTGGTCGCTGAAATAGCGCGCCGCTTCGCCGTCGCGGGTGTAGATGCAGGTGCCGTTGCCGTATTCGTGGGCGTCGATCAGGTCCATCGCTTCCTGCATCGTCTTGACCCGCAGCACTTGCAGCACCGGGCCGAAGATTTCGTTGCGATAGCTGTCCATCTGCGCGCCGACGTGGTCGATCAAGGTGCCGCCGACGTAGAAACCGTCCGGATGGCCTTCGACCTGCGGCCTGCGTCCGTCGACGACGATCTGCGCGCCCTGCTTTTCCGCGCTGTCGATGAAGCCGACCACCTTGTCGCGGTGCTGCGCGGTGATCACCGGGCCGAAATCATTCTTGCTGTTGTCGAACGCACCGACCTTCAGGCCCTGCATCGCGCGGGTCAAGCCGGCGATCAACTTGTCGGCGGTTTCATCGCCCACCGCGACCGCCACCGACAACGCCATGCAACGCTCGCCGGAGGAACCGAACGCTGCGCCGATCAGCGAGCTGACCGCGTTGTCCAGGTCCGCGTCCGGCATCACGATGGCGTGGTTCTTCGCCCCGCCCAGCGCCTGGCAACGCTTGCCGTGCGCGGTGGCGGTGGCGTAGACGTATTCGGCGATCGGGGTGGAGCCGACGAAACTCACCGCCTGCACGCGCACGTCGGTGAGCAGCGTGTCCACCGCCTCCTTGTCGCCGTTGACCAGGTTGAACACGCCGTCGGGCAACCCGGCCTGCTGCAGCAGTTCGGCGACGAGCAAGGTCGCACCCGGGTCGCGTTCGGACGGCTTGAGCACGAAGGTGTTGCCGCACACCAGCGCCAGCGGGAACATCCACAGCGGCACCATCGCCGGGAAATTGAACGGGGTGATGCCGGCGACCACGCCCAGCGGCTGGAACTCGCTCCACGAATCGATGCCGGGGCCGACGTTGCGCGCGTATTCGCTCTTGAGCAATTGCGGCGCGGCGCAGGCGAACTCGACGTTCTCGATGCCGCGCTGCAACTCACCGGCGGCGTCGTGGGCGATCTTGCCGTGTTCGCGGCCGATCAGTTCGCAGATCCTGTCCGAGTTCTCTTCCAGCAATTCGCGGAAGCGGAACATCACCCGCGCGCGCTTGGCCGGCGGCGTCGCACGCCATGCCGGGAACGCGGCTTCGGCGGCGGCGATCGCCGCCTCGACCGTGGCCTTGCCGGCGATCGCGACGCGGCCGCCGACCGCGCCGGTGGACGGATTCCACACGTCCTGCAGGCGCACCGCGTCGGTGACGTGCTGGCCGTTGATCAGGTGGCCGCGCACCGGCAATCCGGTGGCGGAAGAAGTCGGGTTCAACAAAGCGTTCATGCGCGTTTGGCCTCACGTTGGGGTTCCGCCCACAGCGAGCGGTAGATGTCGATGATTTCCTCGCTGCCGGGCACGCGCGGGTTGTTGCCGGGCGAGCCGGACGCCAGCGCCTGCTCGGCCATGGTCGGCAGCAGCGAGAAGAAGCGGTCGTGCTCGGCACCGAATTGCTCCAGCGTCGGCACCTGCAATTCGGCGTTGATCGCGTAGAGGAAGTCGATGAGTCTGGTGTTGGCCGTTTCATCGTCGTCATGCGCATCGGCCGCGCCGATGAAGCGCGCGCAGTCGGCATAACGCGCGAACGCGGCCGGCAACGACCACTGCGTCACCGCCGGCAGCAGCATCGCGTTGGACAAACCGTGCGGGACGTGGAAGAACGCGCCGATCGGCCGGCTCATGCCGTGCACCAGCGCCACCGATGCGTTCGAGAACGCGATGCCGGCCAGGGTGGAACCGAGCATCATCGCTTCGCGCGCGGGCTTGTCGTTGCCGTCGTGGTAGGCGCGTTGCAGGTGCGGGCCGATCAGGCGCATCGCGGCGATGGCCTGGCTGTCGCTGTACGGGCTGGCCTTGCGGCTGACGTAGGCTTCCATCGCGTGGGTGAGCGCGTCGATGCCGGTGTCGGCGGTGGTGCGCGGCGGCACGCTGACGGTGAGGTGGTAATCCACCAGCGCCGCCACCGGCATGAAGCCGAGGCCGACGCAGAGCATCTTCTCGTCGCGGACCTCGTCGGTGATGATCGTGAACTTGGTGCATTCCGAACCGGTGCCGGCGGTGGTCGGGATGGCGATGATCGGCAGGCCGGCCTCGTTGACCTGACGCGGGAACTTGTAATCGCGCACCACGCCGCCGTGCTTGCCGAGGATGGCGATGGCCTTGGCGCTGTCGATGGGGCTGCCGCCGCCGAGGGCGATGATCGAATCGTAGTTGCCGTGGCGCACCTTCTCCACGCCGGCCTCGATCGATGCGTCGGTCGGTTCGGGCACGGTGTCGTCGAACACGTCGCTGGCGATGCCGGCCTGCGCCAGTGCGTCCTGCACCGCCTTCGCGTAGCCAAGCTTGACCATCATCTTGTCGGTCACCAGCAGCGGCCGCGAACAGCCGAGCTGCGCCAACACTTCGCCGGCCTTGTGGCTGGCATCGGCCCCGACGTGCATCACGCGGGGCAGGATCACTTGCACGGACATGGTTGCCTCCTCCACCTGCTTATCTATTTCGATACGAAATGTATCGTTTTTAAAAATCCATGGAATCCGACCAAAGCATTAGCTGCGCCGCAGCATTTACCGGGGATTTCGTCCTCGCCATGGCGACGCCGCCGCGCCTGTCGTCTTTTGTCGTATGGACGGTCTATTTTCAATACCGATATAAATCGTATCGTTTTTAATGAACCAAGACCCGGCCGCTGTCACTCCAACGCGCACCGGCCACGACGTTCCACTCATCGGGAGAATGAAATGGCTTCCACCTTAACTGCGGCACCCGCCGCCGGCGCCCTGACCACCGGGCACAAGCGCGTCATCATCGCGTCCAGCCTGGGCACGGTCTTCGAGTGGTACGACTTCTACCTGTACGGCTCGCTGGCCGCCAACATCGCGCACCAGTTTTTCAGCGGCGTGAACGAAACCACCGGCTTCATCTTCACCTTGCTGGCGTTCGCCGCGGGCTTCTTCGTGCGCCCGTTCGGCGCGGCGCTGTTCGGCAGCCTCGGCGACCGCATCGGCCGCAAGTACACCTTCCTGGTGACGATCCTGATCATGGGCAGTTCCACCTTCCTGGTTGGCGTGCTGCCGAATTACGCGAAGCTCGGCATCGCCGCGCCGATCATCCTGATCACCCTGCGCATGCTGCAAGGCTTGGCGCTGGGCGGCGAATACGGCGGCGCCGCGACCTACGTCGCCGAACACGCGCCAAACGGCAAGCGTGCCTACTACACCAGCTACATCCAGATCACCGCCACGGCCGGCCTGGTCCTGTCGCTGCTGGTGCTGCTGGCCTGCCGCCTGAGCATCGGCAGCGAGGCCTTCGACGACTGGGGCTGGCGCGTGCCGTTCCTGGTGTCGATCGTGCTGCTGGGCGTGTCGGTGTGGATCCGCATGCAGTTGCACGAATCGCCGCTGTTCCAGCAGATGAAGAACGAAGGCCGCACCTCGCAGTCGCCGATCCGCGACAGCTTCAAGGGCGGCAATTTCAAGAAGATGCTGCTGGCCCTGTTCGGCGCCTCGTCCGGCGAGGCCGTGGTGTTCTACACCAGCCAGTTCTACGCGCTGTTCTTCCTGACCCAGTCGCTGAAGATCGACGGCACCACCGCCAACCTGCTGATGGCCGTCGCACTGCTGATCGCCTGCCCGTTCTTCGTGTTCATGGGCTGGCTGTCCGACCGCATCGGCCGCAAACCGGTGATGCTGGCCGGTTTCGTGCTGGTGGTGCTGACCACGATGCCGCTGTTCAAGGCGCTCACCCACTACGGCAACCCGGGCGTCGAGGAAGCCCGCGCCAGGGCGCCGGCGGTGGTGATCGCCGACCCGGCCACGTGCAGCTTCCAGTTCGATCCGGTCGGCGTGCGCAAGTTCACCAACTCCTGCGACATCGCCACCGCCGCGCTGACCAAGGCCGGCGTGCCCTACTCGGTCAAGCCGGCCGCGCCCGGCACGTTGGCGCAGGTGCAGATCGGCAGCACCACACCGCTGGATTCGTACGAAGGCGCCGGCCTGAGCAAGGAAGACGGCAAAGCCAAGGGCGAAGCCTTCGCCGGCGCGCTGAAGACCACGCTGACCGACGCCGGCTACCCGGCCAAGGCCGACCCGGCGCGGATCAACAAGCCGATGATGGTGCTGGTGCTGTTCGTGCTGGCGCTGTACGTGACCATGGTCTACGCGCCGCTGGCCGCGCTGCTGGTGGAACTGTTCCCGACCCGCATCCGCTACACCTCGATGTCGCTGCCGTACCACATCGGCAACGGTTGGTTCGGCGGCTTCCTGCCGGCGATTTCGTTCGGCCTGGTCGCGGCCACCGGCGACATGTACAAGGGCTTGTGGTACCCGATCGTCATCGCCGCGGTCAACCTGGTGGTCTGCCTGTTCTTCCTGCGCGAAACCAAGGACGTGGACATCCGCAACTGACGGCTGCGCATCGCGTGCAACCCAAGCCAGCGGCCCGCCAGGGCCGCTGGTTTTTTGTGGACGAACATCTGCGCGGAGATCAGGCCGTCGGCACGGTCCCGCCGTCGATCACGTGCTCGCTGCCGGTGATCGCCGCGGCCAACGGCGAAACGAGAAAGGCGATCAGGTTCGCCACCTCGCGCGGTTTCGCCGGCCGGCCCAGCGGAATGCCGCCGAGCGCGCGCATGATGACCTGCTTGCCGCCTGCGTAATCGGTGCCGGCATCCGCGGCCAGGCGTTCGGCCAGCGCCACCGCCGCCTCGGTCTCGACCCAGCCCGGGGAAACCCGCACCACGCGCACTCCCTTGGGCGAAACTTCCTTCGACAGGCTCTTGCTGTAAGTAACCAGCGCCGCTTTCGCCGCCGCATACGCGGTGGTCGATTCCGGCAACGGCAACTGGTGCTGGATCGAAGCCACGTGCACGATCACGCCAGCCCCCTGCGCGAGCATGTCCGGCAACAGCGCGCGATCCAGCCGCACCGCCGGGAACAGGTTGAGGTTCAGCTCGCGCTGCCATGCATCCTCGCCCAGCGCGGCAAAGCCGCCGGCCGGCGCCGACGAACCTCCGAGCACGTGCACCAGCACATCGATGCCGCCGAGTTGCGCGCGCACCGCGGCGGCGGCCCGCGCGCAGCCTTCGGTCGTGGACAAATCGGCGGCGAAGAAGCCCGGTGCGCCATCGCCATCGGGATGCGAACGCGCCACCGCCATCACGTTCGCACCCAGTTCGCGCAGCAATGCCGCCGTCGCGGCACCGATGCCGCGCGTGCCGGCGCTGACCAGGATGCGCTTGCCTTTCAGCCCGAAGTCCATCAGTGGATGCCCATGCTGACGATGCGGTCGCCGGCCACGCGCATGACGTGTTCCATCGCCAGCGGACTGCCGGGGAAATCGCCGGACGTGAGCACGCGCACGATGATGTTTTCGCCTTCGCGGCGCGCGGACAGGAATTCGATCGTGTAGCGATAACGCGCCTTCGCGGCGCGCTTCCATTCGCGGATTTGTTCCCGGCCCCGCAGCGTGCGGCCTTCGTCGCGCACCTGTGCATCGGCGGAAAAACATTCCTCGACCGCGCCGACGGCATCGCCGTTTTCGGCTTCGAGATATCGCGCCACGCACGGTGGCAATTCGGCTTGATCGGACATGGGGCTGCTTCGGCGGTTGCGGGGCGCGCATCCTCGCCCTACGCTGGAACCCGCACAAGAACGCACGACAAAGTAAGTGACTGACGAAAACCGCAGCCGCAAGCAATACACGCCGGAAAGCGCCGCGCTCGACACCGAGGCGGCCATCCGCCTGCTCGACGGACGCTGGAAACTGCTGATCCTGTTCCATCTGTTCGACGGCAAGGTGCAGCGCTATTCCGATCTGGAACGGCTGATCCCCGGCATCTCGCAGAAGATGCTGGCGCAGCAACTGCGCCAACTCGAAGCCGACGGCATCATCGCCCGCACCGTGTACCCGGAAGTGCCGCCGAAAGTGGAATACCGGCTGACCGACTGGGGCCAGTCGCTGTGCCCGGCGCTGGACGGCCTGCTGCTGTGGCGGGAGCAAAAACGTGGCGCGGTAGAATCAGCGCCATGAAAATCGCCTCGTGGAACGTCAACTCGCTCAACGTGCGCCTGCCGCATCTTGAGCAATGGCTGCAGGACTTCGCGCCGGACGTGGTCGGCCTCCAGGAAACCAAGCTGGAAGACCACAAGTTCCCCGACGACGCGCTCGCCGCGCTCGGTTACTGCAGCGTGTTCGCAGGTCAAAAGACCTACAACGGCGTGGCGATCGTGGCGAAGGAAAAGTCGCTCGACGACGTGCAGATCGGCATTCCCGGTTTCGACGACGAACAGAAGCGCGCGATCGCCGCGACCGTCGGCGGCGTGCGCATCGTGAATCTCTACGTGGTCAACGGCCAGGATGTCGGCACCGAGAAGTACGACTACAAGCTGCGCTGGCTCGACGCGGTGCACGGCTGGCTGGCCGACGAGTTGAAGCGCCACGCCAAGCTCGTCGTGCTCGGCGATTTCAACATCGCGCCGGATTCCCGCGACGTGCACGACGCGAATGTCTGGAACGACGATTCGATCCTCACTTCGACCGCCGAGCGCAATGCGCTCAAGCGCCTGCTCGCGCTCGGCCTGCACGATGCGTTCCGCATGAAGCACGCCGATGAAGGCATCTTCAGCTGGTGGGATTACCGCCAGGCCGGCTTCCGCCGCAACCTCGGCCTGCGCATCGACCTGAACCTCGTGTCCGACGCATTGGAAAGCCACGTGCTCGACGCCGGCATCGACAAGCAACCGCGTACCTGGGAGCGGCCGAGCGACCACGCGCCGGCCTACGTCGTGCTGGAAGACTGATGGCGGACGAACCGCGCACGTGGCTGCTGCCGCATCGCCACGGCGAGCGCGGCGAGCCGCACGTGCGTCCGCTGCTGGGCGAACACTTCGGCATCGCGGCAGACCGGCTGCCGCTGGCGCGCGACGCACGCGGGCGCCCGCGCCTGCACGCGCCGCTGGCGCAACACGATGTCGGCTGGAGCCACAGCGGCGATGCGCTGCTGCTGGCGCTCGGCGAGCATGTTCAGCTCGGCATCGACCTCGAACGCATCCGTACGCGTCCGCGCGCGCTGGAAGTGGCGCAACGCTTCTTCCATCCGCTCGAAACGCAATGGCTGCAAGCGCTGCACGATGGCGAACGCGATGCGCAATTCATCCGCCTGTGGTGCGCGAAGGAAGCGCTGCTGAAAGCGCACGGCCACGGCATCAGCTTCGGGCTGGAGAAATTCGCCTTCGTGCCGCAAGGCGCGGCGCTGCGACTGGCCGCGAGCGATCCGCAACTCGGCGACGATTGGCAACTGCGCGAATGGCAGCCGCTCGCCGGCTATCGCGCCGCGCTGGTCTGGCGCGGCTTGCAGGCGCTGCCCTGACCGCGGCCGTCGCGGCCAAGGCCGTGCCTACAGGCGATAATGCGCGCATGACGCTCTCGCCTGACCTCGAACCCACCCTGCGCAACGGCTTGAACGCACTCGGCCTCGACGCCGACGCACTCGCCCCGCGCCTGCTCGACTACCTCGCCCTGCTGGTGAAGTGGAACGCCACCTACAACCTCACCGCGATCCGCGACCCGCGGCAGATGGTGACGATGCACCTGCTGGACTCGCTGGCGATGCATCCGTTCGTCGAATCGGGCGCCTTGGCCGATCTCGGCACCGGCCCCGGCCTGCCCGGCATTCCGCTGGCCATCGCCAAGCCGGAATTGCAGGTGACGCTGGTCGAAAGCAACGGCAAGAAAGCGCGTTTCCTGCGCGAAGCGGTGCGCCAATTGAAGCTGGACAACGCGCGCGTCGCCGAAGCCCGCGCCGAAGCCCTGGCCGAACCGGCCGCCCACGATCTGCTCACCGCGCGGGCGATGGCGACATTGGCGACCATCGTCGTGGTCGGCGGCCACCTGCTGAAACCCGGCGGCAAGCTGCTGGCGATGAAGGGCGTGCGCCCGGACGAGGAAATCGCCGCGCTGCCGACCGGCTGGCGCACCGAAGCGGTGCATCCGCTGCAGGTTCCCGGCCTCGATGCCGAGCGCCACCTGGCCGTGATCGTGCGCGCATAGTCCAATTTGCGACCGAAAACCGGGATCGGGCTGATCCAAGGCCGCATCATCGGCCATAATCCCCCGTTCCAGTCCAGTTCGACGAGTGCCCCGCATGGCCCGCATCATCGCCATCGCCAACCAGAAAGGTGGCGTCGGCAAGACCACAACCGCGGTCAACACCGCCGCCGGCCTTGCCGGTGCCCCGCAACGCGTGCTGCTCGTGGACATGGATGCGCAAGGCAACGCGACGATGGGCAGCGGCGTGGACAAGCGCGAACTCGAGCTGTCCGTGTACGAGGTGCTGCTCGGCGAAGCGCAGGCGCGCGACGCCATCGTCCGCGCCTCTGAAGGCTTCGACCTGCTGCCGGGCAACATCGACCTGACCGGCATCGACGTGCAACTGGTCGCCGAAAAGGACCGCGAGACGCGCCTGAAGGCCGCGCTCGACCCGCTGCGCGAGGATTACGACTTCATCCTGATCGACTGCCCGCCGGCACTGTCGCTGCTCACCCTCAACGCGCTCAATGCCGCCGACAGCGTGCTGGTGCCGATGCAGTGCGAGTACTACGCGCTCGAAGGCCTGTCCGCGCTGCTGGAAACCATCGAGGCGGTGAAGGCGCGCAGCAACCCGCGCCTCGAAGTCGAAGGCGTGCTGCGCACCATGTTCGACGTGCGCAACAATCTTGCCAACGCCGTCTCCGCGGAACTGACCAACCACTTCGGCGACAAGGTGTTCCGCAGCATCGTGCCGCGCAACGTGCGCGTGGCCGAAGCGCCCAGCCACGGCCAGAGCATCGTCGGCTACGACCGCGGCTCGCGCGGCGGCGTCGCCTATCTGGGACTTGTCGGCGAACTGATCCGCCACCACAAGGAACGCGGCAAGGTTGCGGCGGGGACGCACTGATGAACGCACCGAAGCATCCGCCCGCGTCCGCGAAGAAACCGCGCCTCGGCCGCGGCCTCGAAGCCCTGCTCGGCCCGACCAAGGCCGCCGAAGTCGCCGACATCCAGCAGCCGGCGAACGCGATCACGCCGCCGCCGGAAGGCTTGCGCAAGCTGCCGATCGGCGCGCTGCAACCGGGCAAGTACCAGCCGCGCATGGCGATGGACCCGGCCAAGCTCACCGAACTGGCCGAATCGATCAAGGCGCAGGGCGTGATCCAGCCGATCGTCGTGCGCGAGCTGGAGCCCGGAAAGTTCGAGATCGTCGCCGGCGAACGCCGTTGGCGCGCTTCGCAGCAAGCCGGTTTGAGCGAAGTGCCGGTGGTGGTGCGCGAGCTCGACGACCGCACCGTCATCGCGATGGCGCTGATCGAGAACATCCAGCGCGAAGACCTCAATCCGCTGGAAGAAGCGCAATCGCTGCAGCGGCTCATCAGCGAATTCCACCTCACCCATGCCGAAGCGGCCGAAGCCGTGGGCCGTTCGCGCGCCGCCGTTTCCAATTTGCTGCGCCTGCTTGATTTGCCGCCGACGATCCGCGAACTGCTCGAACAGCGCCGCCTCGAAATGGGCCACGCCCGCGCGCTGCTGACGCTGGCGCCGGAGCTGGCCTCGAAGCTCGCGCTCGAAGCCGCCGAACAGGGCTGGAGCGTGCGCGAAGTCGAACACCGCGCGCAACAGTTCGCCGCCGGCAAGGTGCCGCAGCACAAGAAGGCCAAGACAAAAGCCGCGCCGCAGCAGGCCGACATCGCCTCGCTGGAAACCGAACTGTCGGAGAAGCTCGGCGCCAAGGTCGTGTTCGCGCACGGCAAGGGCGGCAAAGGCAAGCTGACGATCCATTACAGCGACCTCGACACGCTCGATGGCCTGCTCGAAAAGCTGCGCGGCAGGATCGAGTAACCGCTCTCTCCGGAACAGGACGCGAAGCAAACGATGAAGGAAGACGCGAACTCGTCCTCACGTGGTTGCTGCCGCGCGACGAAGTGCCGGCCGACTCCATCGTGATCGGGCCGTTGCAAACGGGGTAATCTGATTCCGTCGCCACGACCGGAGCGTCTCCATGGAACAAAAGCAAGCCGACGCCATCGCCCAGGCGATCCTCGATCCCGATCGCCGACAGGAAGCATTGCTTCGCAAGCGCGAGCAGGAAGAAAAATCCATCGCTCAACGGCGCAACGTTGCATGGTTCACGCTCGCCGGCTGTGGCATCGGCGCACTTGCCGCGGCATTCACGAACATCCATTTCGGCACCGGCGTGCTTTATGGCGGCCTTGCCGGTTCCGCACTGGGCTGGCTTGTCGCCGTGTCTCGCGGGAGGAAATCGCCTTGAAACCGCTTGCTCTCGCCTTCGCATTGCTGCTTGCCCCTGCGGCGCTCGCCCGACAAGCGCCGCAAGACGCGGCAAAAGACCCGCTGGCCGGCATCGAATTCCTGGTCGGCCACTGGACCAGCGACGACGGCAAGGTCGCCGACACCGGCGGCACGTCGAAAGGCTCGTCGGACATCACGCCCGAAGCGAATGGCCACGCGCTGCTGCGTCGCGACCACACCGACTTGTTCGATGCGCAGGGCAAGCCCGCCGGCGGCTTCGAGCAGATCATGCTGATCTACCCGGAAAACGGCACGCTGCACGCCGATTACACCGATGGCCAACACGTCATCCATTACGCCGGCGCGA
The DNA here is from genome assembly GCA_015655355.1 of Lysobacterales bacterium. Taxonomy (GTDB): domain Bacteria; phylum Pseudomonadota; class Gammaproteobacteria; order Xanthomonadales; family Xanthomonadaceae; genus Pseudoxanthomonas_A. The sequence continues at coordinate 84,305 of JAATFG010000082.1, read as the reverse complement.
CGGTCGTGCCCGGCAAGTCGGTGGTTTTTTCCAGCGCGGCGAACGCGGGCGCGCCGGTGTTCCGGTTGTCCTATGCATTGCAGGACGCACGCACGCTGTCCATCGGCTTCGGCATGATTCCGCCCGGACAAACCGAACTGCGCGAAATCGCGCGCGGCACGGCAAGGAAAACGCCATAAGCGGCACGCCACTGGCACCGCGCGCAACACGCCGCACGCGGCTTGCGCTTACCATTGCCGGGTGAGCACCTACCGCCTCAAATCCCTGTTCGAGCCGAAGTCGGTGGTGGTCATCGGCGGCAGTCCGCGCGCGCGTTCGGCCGGGCGCGCGGTGGCGCGCAACCTGCGCGTGTCCGGCTTCAAAGGGCAGTTCGGCTGGGTCAGCCCGCGCTACAACGAGATCGACGGCATCGCCACGGTCGGCCACGTCACCTCGCTGGCGTGGACGCCGGATCTGGCGATCATCACCACGCCGCCGGAGATCGTGCCGAAGGTCGTCGCCGAAGCCGCGAAACACGGCATCGGCGCAGCGGTGATCCTGACCGCCGGCCTCGGCGAAGGCGACGGTTCGCTGAAAGCGAAGGCCGCGCTTGCGGCACGCGAACACGGCATGCGCCTGCTCGGCCCGGATTGCCTCGGCGTGATCGCGCCGCACGCGCACTTGAACGCGAGCATCGCCGCGCAATCGCCGCCGCCGGGTGACTTGGCGCTGATTTCCGAATCCAGCGCGATCGCCGCGGCGCTGGTCGAATGGAGCGCGACGCGCGACGTCGGCTTTTCCGCGGTGGTGTCGCTGGGTGAAGGCGTCGACGTCGATTTCGCCGACCTGCTCGACCACTTCGCCACCGACCACAAGACGCGCGCGATTTTGATGTACGTCGAACACTTGGACGACGCGCGCAAGTTCATGTCCGCCGCGCGCGCGGCGGCGCGCGCGAAACCCGTGGTCGTGGTCAAGTCGGGCCGGCGCAAGCCGCACGAGAACGACGCGCTCGGCGAAGGCATCCGCGCGCTGGCGCCGGAAGATGCGGTGTACGCGGCGGCGTTCCGCCGTGCCGGCTTGCTGCAAGTGAACGCGCTCGACGAATTGTTCGCCGCCGCGGAAACGCTGGGCACGTTGCGCACGTTTCCCGGCCGCCGGCTGGCGCTGCTCGGCAATGGCGGCGGCATCGGTTCGCTCGCGCTCGACCAGCTGGAAAAACTCGGTGGCACGCCGGCGCAGCTTGCGCCGGACACCGCGCATGCCTTCGACAAACTGCTGCCGCAAGGCTGGTCGGGCGGCAACCCGGTCGCGATCACCGTCGATGCCGATGGCAAGCGTTACGCGACGGCGATCGAAGCACTGCTCGCCGACGAACACAATGACGCGTTGATGGTGATCAACGTGCCAACCGCGTTCACTTCAAGCGCCGATGCGGCGCAAGCACTGGCCGACACGCTGGCGAAGAAACCCAAAGGCGCGCAGAAACCCGTGTTCGCGGTATGGCTCGGCCAGGACGAGGAAACCCAGGACATCTTCCGCACCGCGCGCGTGCCGGCGTACGCGACCGAAAGCGACGCGGTCAACGGCTTCATGCATCTGGTCAACTACCGCGAAGCGCAGGCCGCGCTGATGGAAACGCCGCCGAGCCTGCCGCGCGATTTCGTCGTCGACAGGGCCGCGGCGCGCGCGCTGGTCGATGCGGCGCTGGACAACGGCGACTACCAGATGCCGCCATCGGCGACCGTCGAATTGCTGCGCGCCTACGGCATCCCGATGGCGCCGTTGGCGCAGGCATCGAGCGCGGATGCAGCCGCCGATGCCGCGCGACGCTGGCTCGATGCCGGGCAAGCGGTGGCGCTGAAGATCGATTCGGCGGACATCGCGCACAAGAGCACGGTCAACGGCGTGCGCCTGGAATTGACATCCATCGATGCGGTACGCAATGCGTTCGACGAGGTGATGCGCGAAGCGCGCGGGCGCCGTCCGGACGCGCGCCTGCGCGGCGTCATCGTGCAGCCGATGCAGGCTTTGCCCGAGGCGCGCGAACTGATCGCGGCAATCGCCGACGACGCCGAATTCGGCCCGGTCGTCGTGTTCGGCCGCGGTGGCACCGCGGTGCGGCTGGTCGACGACAAGGCGCTGGCCTTGCCGCCGCTGGATTTGCGCCTGGCGCACGAGCTGATCGAACGCACGCGCATCGCCAAACGCCTGAAGGCGCATCGCGGCGTGCCGGCGGCGGCCGAGCGCGACATCGCGCTGGTGCTGGTCAAGCTCGCGCAACTGGCCGCGGACATTCCCGAAATCCGCCATCTTTCGATCAACCCGCTGCTGGCCAACCACGACGGCGTGGCCGGCATCGATGCGCGCGTGCTGGTCGCGCCGAGCCGGCAACTGCACGCCGGCCGCAGCCATCCGCGCTTCGCGATCCTGCCGTATCCGCAGGAATGGGAACGGCGCATCGCGCTGGACAACGGCGGCCACCTGTTCGTGCGCCCGGTGCGGCCGGAGGACGACGCACTGTTCCGCGAATTCTTCACCCATGTGAGCGACGAGGATTTGCGCCTGCGCTTCTTCCAGTCGGTGAAGCATTTCAGCCACGAGTTCATCGCCCGGCTGGTGCAACTGGATTACGCGCGCTCGATCGCGCTGCTCGCGCTGGATGCCGATGGCGCGATGCTCGGCGCGGTGCGGCTGATGGCCGACGCCAATTACGAGCGCGGCGAATACGGCATCCTCGTGCGCAGCGACCTCAAGGGCCACGGCATCGGCTGGCGCCTGATGACGATCATGATCGAATACGCCGGCTGGCTCGGCCTGCGCGAAGTCGAAGGCCAAGTGCTGCGCGAGAACCGCGGCATGCTGGCGATGTGCGAGCAGTTCGGCTTCGACATCAAGCCCGACCCGGACGACCCGAGCCTGATGCTGGTGCGGCTGCCGGTCCGCCCAGCCACGGGCTGACCAACCCTTTCCCCGAAGCCGGCGACCGTTCCGTTCCCGCCGGGAGCCGGTCCTGCGGGACCCGGCTTCCCGCACTGCGGGGCGAGCGCGGTTTCCTTCGCGGTCATGAGCCCACCGCCCCCGACTGCGGGAAACGCAAGCCCGCGTGACCGGCTCCCGGCGCGCCATGCAGGCTAACCCCTTGCCCTGCAAGGAAAACTTGTGGATAATGCGCGGCTCGCTGCGTCCGCCCCGCTCTTGGGTGAGTTAGATGCAGGCCGAGGCCGCCGTTTCCCGGGCTATGGGAAACCCAATTCAACGATAAGGTGCACAACGATGTCCCGCGTATGCCAAGTTTCGGGCAAGCGTGTGATGACGGGCAACAACGTCAGCCACGCCAACAACCACACCCGCCGCCGCTTCCTGCCCAACCTGCACGAGCGCCGCTTCTGGGTCGCCAGCGAAAACCGCTGGGTCAAGCTGAAGGTTTCCGCGCACTCGCTGCGCACCATCGACAAGGTCGGCATTGATGTCGTCCTCGCCGAGCTCCGTGCTCGCGGCGAAAAGATCTAAGGAGAACCAGACATGGCAGGCAAGCGCGACAAGATCAAGCTGGTTTCCTCGGCTGACACCGGTCACTTCTACACGACCGACAAGAACAAGAAGAACACCCCCGGGAAGATGGAGTTCAAGAAGTACGACCCGGTGGCCCGCAAGCACGTGATCTACAAGGAAGCGAAGATCAAGTAATGCTTGATTGAAGGCTTCGACGAAAAACCCGCCTCACGGCGGGTTTTTTCATGCCCATTGCTTGGCCGGCGCGTTGCCACGATGCGTTGTCGAGGACACGGATACGTCGCGTGGGCGCGGTTTTTCGTTGCCGTAACGAAAGCCCGCGATGGCAGCCGATACAATGCGCGAATGAACGCAGTTTCCGAACCCTTCGACCTGGCCATCGTCGGCGCCGGCGCCGGCGGCACGCTCGCCGCGATCCACGCGCTGCGCAACGCGAAAGCCGGCCAGCGCATCGTGCTGATCGAAACCGGCGCCTACCTCGGCGAAGGCGCCGCGTATTCGACCCGGCAGAAGGAACTGGTGCTCAACGTGCCCGCGCGCGGGATGAGCGCATTCGCCGATGCGCCGCAGGATTTCCTCGACTACGCCTGCAAGCACGACAACGAAGGCACCGCGCGCGAAGAACTGGCCAACAGCTTCGCCCAGCGCCGGCGCTATGCCGATTACCTGCGCGCGCGCTTGCTGCAGGCGCGTGCGCTGGGCACCGCGCGCCTGCTGGAAGTGCATGCCTGCGTGATGGCGCTGGAACCCGCCGAAACCGGCGTGCTGCGCATCGCACTCGCCAGCGGCATCGAACTGCAGGCACGCAACCTCGTGCTGGCCAGCGGCAACCATCCGCGCGCATTGCAGGTCGCCGGCGGCGAGAACCTGACGCCTGTGCAATGCATCGACGCCTGGGATTACCGCGTGATCGCGCGCATTCCGGTCGATGCCGAAGTCTGCATCGTCGGCGCCGGCCTGAGCATGGCCGACAGCGTGCAAAGCCTGCGCGCGCACGGCCACCGCGGCCGCATCCACGCGGTTTCGCGCCACGCCCTGCTGCCGCTGGCACACGCGGCACAAGCCGCCGTGCACGAATTCGACGTCGCCGCGTTGCATGCGTTGCCGCTGCGCCGGCGCATGCGCGCGATCCGCGCGCACGTGCGCGACGCGCAAGCCGCCGGCCTGCCGTGGCAGAGCGTGTTCGAACGCCTGCGCCCGCACGGGCAGGCGCTGTGGCAATCGCTTGCGTTCGCCGACCAGCGGCGTTTCCTGCACCACGTCGTGCGCTACTGGGACATCCATCGCCATCGCATCGCCCCGCATGTGCAAGCGCAGTTGCAGGCCCTGCTCGACGACGAACAACTGTGCGTGCACCGCGCACGGCTGGAACACGTCGCCGCCCGGCGTGACGGCGTGTACCTGCGCCTGCGCCTGCCCGACGGCGCCACGCAGGACCTCGACGCCGGCGTCGTCATCAACGCCACCGGGGTCGAGCACGACATGGAAAAGACACGCAATCCGCTACTGGCGCAACTGCTCGCGCAAGGCCTCGCCCGGCGCGGGCCGCATGGCCTCGGCCTCGACACTGCCACCGACGGCACGCTGCTCGATGCGCACGGCACGCCGCAGCCTTGCATCCGCGTGATCGGTTCGCCGCGCATCGGCACGCTGTGGGAAACCACCGCGATCCCGGAACTGCGCGTGCAGGCCGAAGCGGCAGTGAAGGCCCTGCTGAACGCGTAAACTCGCGGCAATGCACTGAGCGGGGAGATGCGCTTGTCCAGTTGGTTGCTGCTGCTGGTGTCGGCGGGTTACGCCGCGCTGCTGTTCGCGGTGGCGTGGGGCGGCGACCGCCGCCCGTTCCTGTATCGCAGCAAGCCGTGGCTGCGGCCGCTGGTGTATTCGCTGTCGCTGGCGGTGTATTGCAGCTCGTGGACGTTCTACGGCGCGGTCGGCACCGCGGTGCGCGAAGGCGTCGGCTATTTGCCGATCTACCTCGGCCCGCTGCTGATGCTGGTGTTCGGCTGGCGCATCATCGAACGCCTGGCGCTGGTGGCGCGCAGCCAGAACACGGTTTCCATCGCCGATTTCCTCTCCGCGCGCTACGGCCGCTCGCAGCGCCTGGCCGCGCTGGTGACGCTGATCGCGCTGATCGGGGTGATTCCGTACCTCGCCCTGCAATACAAGGCCGTCGCCTTGAGCATCAGCATGCTCAGCGGCCATCCGGCCTCGCCCCACCTGTTCACCGATCCGGCGCTGTACGTCGCGCTGCTGATGGCGCTGTTCGCGATGCTGTTCGGCACCCGCCAGGCCGACGCCACCGAACACCACCACGGCATGATGCTGGCGATTGCGCTGGAATCGGTAGTCAAGCTGCTGGCGATGGTCGCCATCGGCGTGTTCGCCTGGGTTTGGCTCGGCGGCGGCGGGAAAGTGCAGGCCGCCGCGCAGACGCTTTTCAGCAACGCGCCGCCGGTGGGCTTCCTCACCCAGACCCTGCTCGGCTTCCTCGCCATCATCTGCCTGCCGCGCCAGTTCCACGTCGCCGTGGTCGAGAGCGAGGACGTGCGCGACATCCGCCGCGCGCGCTGGATGTTCGGCATCTATCTGCTGCTGATCTCGGCGATGGTGGTGCCGATCGCGGCGGCCGGCCTGTCGCTGCACGGCGGCGCCGACGGCGCCGTGCTCGCCCTGCCGACCCATGCGCACAACGATGCGCTGGCACTGGTCGCCTACATCGGCGGTTTTTCCGCGGCCACCGGCATGACCGTGGTCGAGAGCATCGCGCTGGCGACGATGGTCAGCAACGACCTGGCGATGCCGCTGCTGCTGCGCCGCGGCTGGGCCGAACACCATGCCGAAGCCGACGTCGCCTCGCGCGTGCTGTGGATCCGGCGCGCGGCGATCCTGCTGCTGGCCCTGGGCGCCTACGGCTATTACCGCGGCAGCAGCAGCGACCAGAGCCCGCTGGCCGCGTACGGCCTGATCGCCTTCGTTGCCGTCGCCCAGTTCGCGCCGGCGCTGATCGGCGGCCTGTACTGGCGCGGCGCCAGCCGGCACGGGGTCGAGTTCGGCCTGCTCGCCGGCTTCGCGGTGTGGACGTACACGCTGCTGCTGCCATCGCTGTCGGTGGCCGGCGTGTTCGATTCGCACTGGCTGCAGACCGGGCCGTTCGGCCTCGGCTGGCTGCGCCCGCAGCAGCTGTTCGGCATGAACGGCTGGGACCCGCTGACCCACGGCACGTTCTGGTCGCTGCTGCTCAACGCGTCGACGATGATGATCGTCTCCGCGCGCTGGCGGCCGACCATCGACGAGCACGTGCGCATCACCCCGTTCCTCGACCCTTACGTGCAACGCAAGCAGGTCGAGCCGAGCGAAATGCCGCGCAACCTGCGCATCGGCGACCTCAAGCTGCTGGCCAAGCGCGTGGTCGGCGAACGCCATTCGCGCCGCGCCTTCCTCGAACACGCGCGCTCGCTGAAGCAGGAATTCAACCTCGACGCGCCGGCGGACCGCGCCTGGGTGCAATTCACCGAACGCCTGCTCGCCGCGTCGATCGGCGCCGCATCGTCGCGCCTGGTATTGACCAGCGTGCTGCACGGTTCGGGCATGGACCTGGGCGAAGTGGTCGCGGTACTCGACGAAGCCGGGCAGGAATCGCGCTTCAACCGCGAGATCCTGTCCTCGACGCTGGAGAACATTTCCGCCGGCGTGTCGGTGGTCGATGCGGACATGCGCCTGATGGCGTGGAATCGCCGCTACCAGCAGATGTTCCATTATCCCGAAGGCATGCTCTACGTCGGCCGGCCGATCGCGGACCTGATCCGCTACAACGCCGAGCGCGGCGAACTCACCGGCGAAGGCGACACCGAGGAACACATCGTCAAGCGCATCGACCACATGCGCGCCGGCACCCCGCACGCGTTCGAGCGCATGCGCAGCGACGGCACCGTGATCGAGATGCGCGGGCAGGCGCTGCCCGGCGGCGGCTACGTCACCAGCTACAACGACATCACCGCGTTCCGCCACGCCGAACGCGCGCTGCGCGTGTCCAACGAAACCCTCGAACAGCGCGTCGCCGAAAGAACCCGCGAAGCCGAAGCCGCGCAGCAATCGCGCACGCGCTTCCTCGCCGCGATCTCGCACGACGTGCTGCAACCGATGAACGCGGCGCGCCTGTTCACCAGCGCCCTGCGCGAAAGCAACACGCTCGACGAAAGCCGGCACCTCGGCGCGCGCATCGACGCCTCGCTGCGCGCGGCCGAGGAATTGCTCGACGGCCTGCTCGACGTGTCGCGCCTCGACGCCGGCGGCCAGCACGTCAAGATCAGCGATTTCGACGCCGGCGAACTGCTGCGCGAACTGGCCGCGCAATACGCGCCGATCGCCACCGGCCGCGGCATCGCCCTGCGCGTGCACGCCGGCCTGCTGCCGGTGCGCAGCGACCGCCGCCTGCTGCGCCGGGTGATGCAGAACTTCATCGCCAACGCGCTGCGCTACACCCGCAAGGGCCGCATCGTGCTCGGCGCGAGGCCCCGCGGCGACCAGGTCGAACTGCAGGTGTGGGACACCGGCCCGGGCATTCCCGCGCAGCACATGCAGCAGATCTTCACCGAGTTCCACCGCTACCAGCAGGCGTTCGACTGGGGCGAACAGGGCCTGGGCCTCGGGCTTTCGATCTGCCAGCGCATCTCGCGCCTGCTCGGCCACGAGTTGAACGCGCGCAGCGTGGTCGACAAGGGCAGCATGTTCTCGATCACCGCGCCGCGCATCGCCGAAATCGTCGTCCGGCCCAAGCCGGAGCGGCGCATCGACAACCTCGGCGCGGAGACCCTGGAAGGCCTGCGCGTGCTGTGCGTGGACAACGACAGCGAGATCATCGACGGCATGCGCGCCCTGCTCGGGCGCTGGGAGGTCGAGCTGCTCACCGCGACCACGGTCGACGAGGCGCTGGAGAAGATCAAGCAAGCGCCGACGGTAATGCTGGTCGACTACCACCTGCACGATCGCCTCGACGGCCTGGAAACGCTCGACCTGCTGCGCGAAGCCAGCGCCCAGCCGATCGTCGGCGCGCTGCTCACCGCCGACGGCCGCGACGACCTGAAGCGGCAGGCGCGCGAGCGCGGTTATCGCCTGCTGACCAAGCCGGTCAAGCCCGCCTCGTTGCGCGCCTTCCTCGCCGCGCAGATGCAGTCCGCGCAGGCACGATCCAACCCGTGAACGCCACGGGCGCGTGCTGGCCGCGCGCCCGGAAAAGAGCCGGGGGCCGGCATGCCGGCCCCCGGTCGAGGCTGCGGGGTGTTGCAGCCACGGCGCCTGTCGGCTTGGGGAAGACAGGCACCGGTTGGACACGGACGGGGAAATTCCGTGCCCGTTCCCGCCGGAGGGGATGTACCGGCGGAAGCGGTGGAGACCAGCAACGCGAAGCGTCCCTGGAGTTGCCCGTGCGGCTGCCGTCAATGGCTGCCGCACGGGGTACGGGCGCGACCTTTGCCCGCATGTGCAGCGCTTCGTTCCTTCGAGGCGATGCACGCAACTGCTCCATGGCCTCCATTCTGGTGAAGGCCGTCACGGATGGAATCGGGTAGCGGCGAATCCAGCGTTCGCCTCGCGCGAACGGCGCGCCTACTTCGATGCCGCTTCGATCTGCGCGTCCCACGGCGCCGGGTTCGGCAGGCGTTCGGCGAAGAAATTGAGCAGGCTCTGCACCGCCGGCGAAGCACGGCGCGAACGCGGGTAGACCAGCGACAAAGGCTCGGCCAGCGGCGCGTGTTGCGGCAGGACCACGCGCAGGCGGCCATCGAGGACGGATTGCAGCGCCAAGGGGGATGGCAGCAGCGCGATGCCCAGGCCATTGATCGCCGCTTCGAGAAGATACGCCGGGCTGGACGAACGCAGGCGTTCGCGCGGGCGGATCACCTGCGCCTCGCCGCCACCGGCCAGCAGCGTCCAGTAACCGTGCGCATCATTGTCGGCATCGATCAGGCCATCGTGCGCCGCCAGGTCCGCCGGCGCCTGCGGCGTTGCGTGCTGCCGCAGGTACGTGGGGCTGGCGCACAGCCAATGCCGGTACGCCGTGATCGCGCGCGCCACCAGGCTGGAATCGCCGAGCTTGCCGCGGCGCAGGGCCACGTCGAAATGGCTGTCGCTGAGGTTCGCCTGCGGGTCGCCGATCTCGACGTCGAGCAGCACGTCGGGAAACGCGGCGGCGAAATCGTTGAACAATTGCGGCAAGGAACCGGCGCCGAGTTCGCGTGGCAGCGCGATGCGCAGGCGGCCTTTCACCGTGCTGCTGTAGCCGGCGACGAAATCGTGCGCAGCGCCGACCGATTCGAGGATGCGCACGCACTTGGCGTAGTACACCGCGCCGACCTCCGTTGCGCGCACGCTGCGCGAGGAACGGTCGAGCAGCGGCACGCCCAGCACTTTTTCCAGCTCGCCGATGCGCCGGCTGACCACCGACTTGGTCGTCTGCAGGCGCCGTGCCGCCTCGGTGAAACTCGCCGTCTCCACCACCGCGACGAAGGTGGCCATGTCGGACAGCTCGATGCCTTCGCTCATTGCACGGCCCCGGCATCGGGCCGTGCCGCTTGCGTCGGCAGGCGCAGCCACAAGGCATGGCCGCCGTCCCTGCACGCCACCAATTCCACTTCGCCGTTCAAGTCGTGCAGCAGTTGCTGGCTGACCGCGAGACTGAAACTGGCCTGCGGGTCCGAATGCAGCAGCTCGCTGGTGGTGAGCAGCGCACCGAAACGGTCGGCGGCGAATCCGTTGGGCGCATGCGCGATCTCGATTTCGAGCGCGCCGGGCTTGTGCGCCAGCGCCACGTTCAAGGTGCCGGCGTCGATGCCGTCGAGCGCGTGGATGACGAGGTTGAGCAGCAACTGGCGCAGCGCGATGTCGTCGACGACCAGCAGATCACCGCGCTTGTCGCGTTCGGCGGCGACCTGCACCTTGAACGCGACGCCGCGCGCCTGCGCCTGCAGGGCGAAGGTCTGTTCGAGCAACCCCGCCAGTTGGGTCAACTGCAGCGCGCCGGGCATCGCCGACAACGCGGACAGGCCGCCGAGGCCGATCAGGCCGTTGGTCGCGATCGCGTCCAGGCGCACCGCGGCGTGTTGGATGGCCGCGATCGAACGCAGCGCCGCCGGGTCATTGCGGAAGCGCTGTTCGAGCAGGCGCGCGTGCCCGCTCAACAGCACCAGCGGCGCGCGCATGCCCTGCACCATCTCGTCGAGCAGGGCGCCGCCGCGGCGGAACTCGCGCAGGGAATCGGCCAGTTGCGCCTGCACCGGATTCTTCCGGCGCAATTCGCGGCGCTGGCGCTGTTCCTGCAATGCGAGTTCGTGGCTGGCCTGCTGGCTGCGGCGCACGCTGCGCATCAGCTCGCTGACGTCGTGCAGGACGAAATGATGGCTGTCGCCTTCGTCGAGGATGTGCACGTCGGCGTAGCGGTCCGGCGCCAATTCGACCGCCTGCAGCAATTCCGGCGCGCCCTGTGCGCCGAAGCGCAGGTCCTGCAGGCGCTGCAGCAATTCGGCTTCGTCGCCGTCGCCGTCGCCGGCGAGGAAACGGCGCAGGTCGCCGACCACGTCGAGCAGCCCGCCCGCGTCGTCAAGGCTCACCACCACCGGCGCGAGCGCAGCACGCACGGCGGCGGGCGAGGACGCGGTGACGCGGCGCGCGACGCTCATTGCGCCGCCTGCAGGGCCGCGGCCAATGCGGAAAAAGCGGCCTCGACGCCTTCGCCGCTGAGTGCGCTGGTGCTGAAGGTCGGCAACTGCGCTTCGAGTTCGCGGATGCGCGGCGGCGGCACGTCCCATTCGTTGGCCAGGTCGCGCTTGTTGAGCAGCAGCACCGCCGGCAGTTCCCGATTCAACAAGCGCTGCGTCTGTTCGCGCAGGTCCAGCGCGACCGCGACGCTGTCGCTGCGGGTGCCGTCGGCGACCAGCAACAGGCCGTGGCTGCCGCCGAGGTAATTGCTGCGCATCTGGTCCAGCGCATTGGCCCCGGCGATGTCCCACAGCACCAGGCGCAATTCGCCGCGTTCGGTCGCCAGCGCCTTGCTGTCGACCTTGACCCCGACGGTGGTCAGGTACGCGGCGGAAAACGTGTTGCGCACCGCACGCGCGACCAGGCTGGTCTTGCCGACGGCGAAATCGCCGAGCAGGCACACCTTCCGCGCGCTCGAAACCTGCGTGTTCATCGCTTCGCATCCGCTTGCGTGGCCAACGGCACGATCCGCGCCATCGCCCGCGCGCCGCGCGAGCTTTCGACATCGCCCGCCTCCGCTTCGACCTCCAGCATCGAAGGCGATCGGACCACGTCGCGCAGCTGATCGGCGAGCCACTGCCCGCGCTGCAGCCGCAATGCCGCGTTCTGGTCGGCACTGCCGCTTTCGTCGGTCAACCCGGAGATACGCACGTCGAGTCGCGCATCCTTGCCGGCGATTTGCTGCAACTGGCGCAGCGTGGCCTTGATCTGTTCCATCGTCGTTTCCCAACCCGCGTCCGGCGCGGCGCTGCCGCTGACGAAGGGAATGGTCAGGCCTTGCAAGGTTTCGAGCAATGGCCGGATTCGCGCTTTTGCCGCCTGCCCGTCGCGCATCGCGACGATTTCCGGGTCCAGCGACAGATAGCCGCGCAGCTTCCACGTCGCGACGACCTGCGGATGCGTTCGCTGCAGCCAGGCTTGCGGGTCCTGCGCAAGCGGATCGCGCAGGCCCTCGATGCGCAGCCTGCCGCGATGGCCGGCATCCAGTTGGGTCACCATCACCCCGGGCATCGCATCAAGTTGCGCGCGGACCGCGTCCACCTGCCGGTGCCAGCGCAGCGTGACCACGATCCACCACGCCAGCAGGACCGCAACGAGGATGCCGAAACCGATCAGCACATGGCGCGCCGCGTTCGATCTCGGTGCCGGCGCGGTTTCCTCGTCGTGCGCGTTGAGCGCCTGCAATTCCGCCTCGTCGAGCACGCCGTCGCCGGTCGTGCCGCCGTGCTCGAGCAGCACGGCGCCGGCGCGCGCGTGCAGCGCTTCGTTCAATTCGTGCAGGCGCACCGGGAAATCCGCCGGCGGCACGCCGCGCACGAAGGCGACCAGCTTGGCCTGCGGGCCTTCGCTGACCACAAGCTGGTAATCGCCGACGGTCGCGGTGCCGATGCCGCCTTCGTTCGATTGCACCGAATCGCGCACGAAGCTCTGGATCGCGGTGAACATGCCGGCGATCGCGTCGGCGTCCAGTTCCGGCATGTTCGGCGCGGCGACGTGGCCGAGCAGCAGACCGGATTCGGGCTGGATCAGGAACAGGTGCTCGACCTTGCCGGCCAGGGTGTGCCGCAGCACCACCTGCGCATACGGCACGCCACTGCGCCAGGCCTCGATGCGCCACTGCCACGATTGCGCGGACAACGCGGCGTTGAGCTTGTGGTCGATGTCGGCGGACAGTTGCCGCATCGCTTCCTGCAACGACTTGCGGATTGCCGGCCCGATCACCGGGAACACCGCGTTGACCACGGTTTCCGGCTTGCGCTGCACCGCCTGTTCGAGGCCGCTGATGGTGGCTTCGCCGAGCGCGGCGGTGAGGCGCGAGGATTGCCCGCCCAGGCCGCGCTCGATTTCCTCGGCGACGCGGTCAGGCACGCGATCGCTGGTTTCGCGCAGATCCTCCTGCAGCGCTTCGAGGCGTTGTTGCTCGACCTCGAGCAACAACTGGCGCAGACGGTCGTAATCACCGCTCATGGAAGCTGCCACTCATGAAGCCGGCCATCCATGCGCAGAAGAAGATTCAGCGCTTGCCGCCGGACTTGACCACGTCCTGCGCGCCGCGCAGGCGCAGCGAGACTTCGGCCATCAGGTCGGCCAGATCTTCGCGCGCGAGCTTCTCGCCGCCCAGTTCGGTGCGCGCGGTCGCCAGCGCGTCGCGCAACTGCTGCAGCGCGTTCGCGGTCTTGGCGTCGAATTGCGCCAGCGCGTCGCGCGCGCGCGCCTCGGCCACCCCGGCCGCGTCCTCGTGCTGCTGCAGCACCGCGTTGATCTCGTTGCGCTGGGTACGCAGCGACTGGTTGAGCCGCGATTCGAGATCGTCGAGCGCGCCCTGGCGCGCGGCGCTTTCGGCGCGCAGTTGCGTGGTGAGCTTTTCCAGTTGGGTGTCGAGGCGGCTTTCCAGCGCGCCGATGCGCGCGTCAAGCGCCGACGTGGCCCGCGCCAGCTCGGCGTCGAGGCGGTCGCCCAGTTCCTTCATGCGCCGGTCGAAATCGCGCACGGTACCGCCGAACATCAGTTCGCGGATCTGTTCCATCTTGTCGGCCGGTTCGGCATTGGCGGCTTCGCAATGCCCACGTCCAGTCGGGAAGTCTTGCTGCTCATCGGTCATGACCCGTTGTTGGTGGATGGCCCGTCTACCGCTCCCGGCAGCCCCATGCGGACCCGCAATCGAGTTTACGCATAACCGTGACGCAGCGCACCGTTTCTGCGCACCGCATCACGGCCCTGTTCATTCGCTGTGGAGCTCGGCGACGAAGTCGTAGGCATCGCCGCGGTAGAACGAACGGGTCGATTCGACCACGCGGCCGTCGCCGAGGAAGGCGCGGCGCTCGACCAGCAACCCGGGGCTGCCGACCGGCAATTGCAGGTGCCGCGCCGGCTCCTCTTCCAGCGCCACCGCGCGCAGCCGCTGCAGCGCGCGCTTGGGCCGGCGGCCCCATAAATCCAGCGCTTCGTACAGCGAGCCGGTGATCTTTTCCGGCTCCGGCAACAGCGCCAGCGGCACCAAGGTGCGCTCGATCGCGATCGGCACGCCATCGACGTGGCGCAAACGATACAGGCGGATCACGCCGCTGCCCGGCGACAGGTTCAGCGCCATCGCCTCTTCCGGCGTGACTTCGCCGGTGCCGCGCTCGAGGAATTCCACCTTCGGGTCGAGGCCGCGCTCGCGCAGGTCGTCGGTGAAGCCGGTCAGGCGCGAGAAGCTGCGCACGATGCGCTCGGCGACGAAGGTACCCGCACCCTGGCGCTGGATCAGCAGGCCCTGCGCGATCAGCCCGGCCAAGGCCTTGCGCACGGTGACCCGCGAGACTTCCAGCAACGCGGCGAGGTCACGCTCGCTCGGCAACGCCTGCCCCGGCCCGAGCTGGCCGCTGACGATCAGGTGATGCAGCGCGCGGCGCAGGCGCAGGTAGGCCAGCGACTTGCTGGCTTCGCCCTGTTGCAGGCGCTGGTATTCGCGGGGAATGGCGGTGAGCATGCCGAAACGATACCAATGACCAACCAAACGCGCAATGCACTCGCCTTTGGTCTTGGTTTTGCGGGGTTTGGCTTCGCAACACTGGTGCTGCGGTGGTATGTTTCCCGTCCCGAAACGAAACCGGAAATCGCAAGCGTGGCCGTCAAGACCGTACCCGTGGACGTGTTCGACCTGGTGATCTTCGGCGGCACCGGCGACCTGGCCCTGCGCAAACTGCTGCCGGGCCTGCTGCGCCGCTACGCCGATGGCCAGATTCCCGAAGGCAGCCGCATCTTCGGCGTGGCCCGCGACGCGCTGAGCGACGACGGCTATCGCGCGCGCATCGAGGAATCGCTGCAGAAGCTCGTCGCCGACGACGCCCTGCTCGACGAAAAGCTGCCGGCGTTCCTGGCGATGCTGCACTACTTCAGCCTCGACGCGACCAAGGAAGACAACTGGGACACGTTCGCCGCGTCGCTGAAGAGCAGTGACGACCGCATCCGCGTGTTCTACCTCTCGACCAGCCCGGCGCTGTTCGTCGACATCTGCAATCGCCTGAGCGCGCACGGCCTCAATGCCGAGCCGGCACGCGTGGTGATCGAAAAGCCGATCGGCAAGGATTCGGCCAGCGCCGCCGAGATCAACAACGCGGTCGGCGCCGCCTTCGCCGAATCGCAGATCTTCCGCATCGACCATTACCTCGGCAAGGAAACGGTGCAGAACCTGCTGGCGCTGCGCTTCGCCAACGCGCTGTTCGAGCCGCTGTGGAACGCGCGCCACATCGACCACGTGCAGATCACCGCCGCCGAAACCGTCGGCCTGGAAAAGCGCGCCAGCTACTACGACACCTCCGGCGCGCTGCGCGACATGGTCCAGAACCACCTGCTGCAACTGCTGTGCATGGTCGCGATGGAACCGCCGGCCACGCTCGACGCCAACGCGGTGCGCGACGAAAAGCTGAAGGTGCTGCGCTCGCTGCGCCCGGTCGTCGGCGACGCGGTGTCGCAGTTGATCGTGCGCGGCCAGTACAAGGCCGGCGCCAGCAACGGCGGCGCGGTGCCGGGCTACCTGGACGAGCTCGGCCGCAGCGATTCGCGCACCGAAACCTTCGTCGCGCTCAAGGCCGAAGTGGCGAACTGGCGCTGGGCCGGGGTGCCGTTCTACCTGCGCACCGGCAAGCGCTTGCCGACGCGCGTGTCGGAGATCGTGATCGCCTTCAAGCAGGTGCCGCATTCGATGTTCGACGCCGATGCCGGCGCCATCGCCGGCAACAAGCTGGTGCTGCGCCTGCAGCCGGACGAGGGCGTCAAGCTGTGGCTGATGATCAAGGACCCCGGTCCCGGCGGCCTGCGCCTGCAACACGTGCCGCTGGACATGAGCTTCGCCGAAGCCTTCGGCGTGGTCCAGCCGGAAGCCTACGAACGCCTGCTGATGGACGTGGTCCGCGGCAACCAGACCCTCTTCATGCGCCGCGACGAAGTGGAAGCGGCGTGGAAATGGATCGACCCGATCCTCGCCGCGTGGGGCGCGTCGGCGGATGCGCCGAAACCCTACGTCGCCGGTTCGTGGGGACCGAGCGCCGCGGTCGCGTTGATCGAGCGCGACGGCCGCACCTGGCACGAAGACGCCACCTGATGGCACTGAAAAACCACATCGCCCTGCGCGAATTCGCCGACGGCGAAACCCTGGCGCGCACGCTGGCGCAGGACGTCGCCGCGCAGTTGCGCGGCGCCATCGCAAAGCGCGGCAAGGCCAGCCTCGCCCTGTCTGGCGGCAACACCCCGAAGCGCTTTTTGCAGGTGCTTTCGCATGCAGCGCTGGACTGGCCGAAGGTGACGGTGACCCTGGTCGACGAGCGCTGGGTCGGCGAGGCCAGCCCGCGCAGCAATGCCGCGCTGGTCAAGGCCAACCTGCTGCAGAACGCGGCGGCGCACGCGCGCTTCCTGCCGCTGCACCGCAATTCCGCCGAGCCGGAAACCGCACTGGCCGAAGTGAGCCGCGACCTCGAAGCGCTGCTGCCACTGGACGTGGTCGTGCTCGGCATGGGCGACGACGGCCACACCGCCAGCTTCTTCCCCGGCGCCGACCGCCTCGCCCAGGCCTTGAACCCGGTCGCCACGGCCATCGTGCTGCCGCTGCGCGCCGAAGCCGCCGGCGAGCCGCGGATCAGCCTGACCCTGCCGCCGCTGCTGGCCGCGCGCTGGCGTGCGCTGCACATCGAAGGCGCGGGCAAGCGCAAGGTGTTCGACGCCGTGCTCGACGGCGCACCGATCGACGGCCAGCCGGCGCCGGTGGCGCACGTCATCGGCCACGCGCCGGTGCCGCTGCCGGTGTACTGGAGCCCGTGACCCGAGCGCCATCGTTCGTCTTTGGTCGCAGCCGCACGGCGTAATCGCCCAACCGCAAATGCGGAATGACATAATCCGGACAGCGTCCTCGTCTGCGGGTGGAAGAAAGTGCGCAATTACGATCTCGAATTCCTCAAGCGTTTCTCGCTGATGATCGGCTTCCTCTCCCTGGTCACGCTCGGCCTGATCCTCGCCGCGCTGTACCTGCATTCGCACGTGCTGCCGCCGGAAGTCTCGCCGACCGCGCAGAAGCGTACCGAGGAACGCATCGCCCCGGTCGGCGCGGTGTATGCGGGCGCGACCGGCGCCGCGGCACAGGCGGCCGCGCAAGCCGCCGCCTTGAAGGCGGCCGCGGCCAACGTCGCCTACGGCGGCACGCTCGACGGCAAGGCCATCTTCGACAACCTGTGCACCGCCTGCCACACCAACGGCGTCGGCGGCGCACCGCTGCTCGACCATGCGCACTGGGACAAGCGCATCGCCCAAGGCAAGGACACGCTGTACAAGCACGCGATGGAAGGCTTCACCGGCCCCGATGGCGGGGTGATGCCGCCGAAGGGCGGCAACCCGTCGTTGAGCGAAGCGCAGATCCATGCGACGGTGGATTGGATCACCGGCAACCTGAAATAAGCGCGGCATCGGCCATTCATTTCACCGGCGCGTTGCGACGCGCCCACCGCCGCTGTCGCCGACCGCTTCGCGTGGCGCGGATCACCGGCAACCTGAAGCAAGGACGGCATTGCGGGCGCGTCGAAAACATCCTTGTTTTCGACGACAACCCGAGACTGTTTCCGGCAACTTTCGGAAAGCGGCGTCCCCGTTACCAACTGAAGCCGGCGCCGGCCATCACGCTTGTGTCGCTGCCGCCGAACGCACCGCCCAGCGACACGCTGGCGCGGTTGCCGATGGCGCGCTGGTAGCCCACCGCCAACGCCTTCTCGCCGCCCTGCCCGCCGACGCCGACGCCCACCCGGTTCGCGCCGCCCAGCCCGGACGTGTTCATCGCCATGCCTGCATACGCCGCGCCCATCGCGGCGACGTGATCGATGCGACGGTCCATGTGCGAGAAGCGCTGGTCGGTTTCCTGCCTGTAGCTCTGGAAGTCGTCGCTGAGCGTCTGCACCTGGCTGTCGGCATAGCTCTTGGCCGAACTCAAGGTCGTTGCATCGCCGGTGTCCGCATAGGTCTTGGCGCTGCTCAACGTGGTTGCGTCACCCTTGTCTGCATACGTCTTTGCCGAACTCAAGGTCGTTGCATCACCGGCATCCGCATGTTGGTTGGCACTGGCCAGCGTCGCGACATCCCCCGCATCGGCGTGCTGGTTGGCACTGGCCAGCGCTGTTGCGTCATCGCCGCTGCTTGCTGGACCAGCATCGCCCTTGTCACCCTTCGGGCCTTGTGGGCCAATCGCACCCGTTGCGCCCGTGTCACCCTTCGGCCCCTGCGGACCGGTTGCACCGGTGTAACCCTTCGGGCCTGCGGGGCCGGCAGGCCCGGCCATGCCGCCCGTGCCGCCTGCCGCCAATGCGCTCAACTTGGTATCCACCGCGCCGAAGGCATCGCCGACGTTGTGGTAGGCCGTCCCCTGGATCGTGTAGGTGGGTGCGGTGAAGGTGCCGTTGGCGAACGATGCGCCGCCGCCGAACCAACCAACCACACGGGTCAACTGACGCACGTTGACCGCATCGAAGTCCAACGTGCCATCGGCGAGATTGACGATCTGGTTCTTGTCGCTGTTGTCCGTACCGTTGCCGCCGACCGAGATGGTGCGTTCGCGGTCGGCCACCGCGCCGAAGCCCAGCGCGGTGCTTTGCCTGGCGTTGGCCGTGGCGTTGACGCCAAGCGCCACACTCGCATCACCGTTGGCCGCCACGCCCGCGCCCAGCGCCACCGCGCTCTCGCCTTTGGCCACGGCGGTTTCGCTGCTGGATTCGTTGACGCCATCGCCATCCGTGTCGACGTCGATGGCTACCTTGCCGTCGCCGTTGCGGTCGTACCAGCCGGCAAGGACCAGGCTGGCCTTGCCGGCAGCTGTACCTCGGTAACCGAAGGCGCTGCTGAAATCGCCGCTGGCGGTGTTGTAGGAGCCGATGGCGCTGCTGTATTTGCCGTTGGTGGTGCTGTAGTAGCCGATGGCGCTGCTGGCATTGCCGCTGGCGATGTTGCCATCACCGAAGGCGCTGCTGTTTTGCACGCTGGCGGTGTTGCCAAAGCCGAAGGCGCTGCTGACAAAGCCACTGGCGGTGTTGCCATCACCGAAGGCGCTGCTGGAAGTGGCGCTGGCGGTGTTGTAACTACCGAAGGCATTGCCGGACTCGCTGCTGGCGGTGTTGGTGTAACCGAAGGCACTGCTGTATGACCCGCTGGCGGTGTTCCCGCCACCGAAGGCACTGCTGCTGTATGACCCGCTGGCGGTGTTCCAGCCACCGAAGGCACTGCTGTATGACCCGCTGGCGTTGTTCTGTTCGCCATAAGCGCTGGTGCCGGACTGGCAAGTCGTGTTGTTGTTGCCGTGTTCGTTGCCTTGGTTGGTGGATGGCGGAGGGGTGATCGGGTTGCCGCTGGCATCCACGCAAGAGCTGTCCGCCCATGCTGGCGCGGACAGCGATCCCAACAGGGCAATGGCCAACAGCGAGCGCCGCAAGCGGCGGGAGGGGTGGTTGAAGTGGTGTGTGTTCATGGTCGTTTCTCCCGGTGGACCGGTCCGAATTGGCCGGGCTCGAGGGGAGTAGTCGGAAACCCGCGGGAAAAGACGACACGCAGGCAACGACGGGGCCGCGCCAGCGGCGAAGCGCGGAAGCGGTAGCTCAGGAAAGGCTGTTCAAGCCCGTGAACGGAGTGGGCGCCGGAACGGCGACGGCAGGCGCCGCGGAAAGCCGCTGCAACAGTTGATCGAACTGGACCACGTCCGGATGCGCCGCACCGCCGAGCGCCTTGACCAGGGCCGGACGCAAGGCTTGCAGTGCGGCCAGTACCTGCGGCGGCGGATCGCGCAGGCATGTGGTGGCCCATTGCAGATGCGCGCGGCTGCGCAGGGTGGAGGCATTGTCGTTGCCGCGCGCGGCGGTGAAATCGTTCACCGCTTTCTGCAGCCACGCTTGCGCGCCGATGGCATCGCCCTGCAGCAAACGGCAACGGCCCAGGCTGTCCTCGGCCTCGCCGGCATTGGTGCTGGGCGCATTGCCGGTGATCTTGCGATCATCGTCCAGCGCGGCTTGCAGCAACGGCGCCGCTTCCGCGCAACGGCCCAGCCGCAGCAGGGTTTCGCCGACGATCCAGTTGGCACGCCCGCGCAGCACGCTCGGCCCGGGCGATTGCCGGCGCATGTCCGCCAGCCCGGCCTGCGCCAGCGGCAGGGCCTCGGCGGCGCGACCGGCGTAAGTCAGCAATTTGGCGCGGGTGAGCCGGGTCAGCAGCAGTAGCCCGGGATCGCCGTCCGCTGCCTGCGACAGCGCCTGCAGGTTGCGCGCGTTTTCCGCCAGTGCATCCGGGTAGCGACCCACGCTGGCATACGCCTGCGACAACAGGTTGCGCGCGGACACGGTGCGGGCATGGCCAGCGCCCGCCATGGCTTCGAACTGCGGCAAGACCGGCTGCAGCAGGGCGATGGTCTGCTGCGGCTGCCCCATTCGGTAGTACTCGCGGGCCATGTTGTTCTGCGCCACCAACAAGTCGATCGGCTCCGCGTCGCCCGCCTTGCGCTCGATCGCCTCCATTTCCCGGAACAAGGACAAGGCCTGCTGCGCATCGCCGGCATCGCTGACGGCCAGCCCCAGGTCGCTGTAGGCGTTGCCGACCCGCTTCGATGGCGGCGCATGCACGGCTTCGTAGATCGCCACCGCCTCGCGCAAATCCTGTACCGCATGCGCGCTGTCGCCCTGTTGCAGCAGGGCGTAGCCGCGCAAGCGGTGCAGTTCCGCGGATTGCACGTGGTCGTGGCCATCGACGAAGGCGAATTCGCGGTCGACCAGCGCCACCGCGTCGGCGAAGCGCGAGCTGTCGGTCAGGGCGGTGCCCAGTTCTTCGACCAGGCCGATGTAATCGCGCACGTCGCCCTCGCGCCGGGGACGAAGGCCCTGCAAGGCGCGTTGCAGGTAGCCGATGCCTTGTTGCGGCGCGCCCACGTCGACATAGGCCTGCGCCACCGTGCCGAGCAATTGCGCCTCGCCGATGGGGTCGTCCGGGAACACGGCATCGATGCGCCGACTGGCGCGGTCGAGCAATTGCATCGCGGTCAGCTTGCTGCCGTAGCCACCCTCACTGGCATCACCGGTGTAGAGGCGCTGCATGAAACCGAGGATCGCCTCGCTGCGCTCGCGTTGCACGCGCTCGGCATGGGCGCGGTACAGCGCGGCACCGCTGCCACCCAGCAACGCCAGCAGCGCGACCGCCGCCATCGCCACGCCCCAGCGATTGCGCTGCACGAACTTGCGCATGCGATAGGCGAGCGTGTCGCCACTCACCGACACCGTGCGTCCCTCCAGCAGGCGCGCCAGATCATCGGAAAAACGCTGCACGCTGGCGTAGCGGCGCTGCGGCTCCTTCGCCAGCGCGGTCTGCAAAATGCGCCCGAGGTCGCCGCGCACGAAACGCTTGAAAGCACGCAAATCGGTGCAACGTGCTTGCAAGCGGTGCCGCACCTCTTCGGCGCTGCCGGTGGTGATGGCGTGTTCCAGCCGGGGCGCGTTCCGGGTGCTGATCGCCTGCGTCGCCGCGCGCAGGTCGTTGCCGGCGAACACATGGGGCAAGCGGCCGGCGAGCAATTGATAGAGAACCACGCCCAATGCGTACACGTCGGTCGCGGCGCTGATGGTGCCGCCACTGATCTGCTCGGGCGCGGCGTATTCGGGGGTGAAGCCGGCGAACACGCCGGTACGCGTTTGCCCCTCGCTTTCGTCGAGCCGCTTGGCGACGCCAAAATCCAGCACGCGCGCGCGGCCCGCGTTGTCGACGAGAATGTTGGCCGGCTTCAGGTCGCGATGCACGACGAAGTGTTCATGCGCGTGCTGCACCGCCGCGCACACTTGCCGGAACAGGCCGATGCGCGCGCGCAGGTCCAGGCGGTGCGCGTCCACCCATTGCGTCAGCGGCGCGCCATCGACGAATTCCAGCGCGAACCACGGTCGAGCCTCGCCATCGATGCCGTGGTCGAGCAACGCCGGAATGTTCGGGTGCGACAACACGGCGAGGATCTTCCTTTCGCGCAGGAAGCGCAGCGCCTGTTCGCCGCCGTCCCAGCGCCGGCGCAGGCACTTGATCGCCGCCAGTTGCCCGCTGTCGTCGTCGCGCCGCGCGGCATAGACCTCGCCCATGCCGCCGCGGCCAAGCAGGCGCTGCAACCGCCATGCGCCGAGCAACTCGCCGCCGCGATCGGTTTCGTCGCGGTCGATCGCCTTGCAGGCAACCGCATCCAGCAACGGGGCCACGCCATGATCGAGCAGATCGTCGTGCGCATCCAATGCCAGCAGCCGCTCGACCTCCGCGCGCAATTGCGCATCGCCGGCGCATTCGGCATCCAGCACCGCCGCGCGCGCGGCCGGGCTCGAATCGACCACGCGGTCGAACAATTCCAGCGCGCGCCGCCAGCGGTGCGGATCGTTCCCGCTCACGCGGGCGGTCCCATCTGCGCCAACAGGAAAACGCGTGCGCGCCGCCAGTCGCGTTGCACGGTGCGCTCGGACACGCCCAAATGGCTGGCGATCTCGTCGAAGCTCATGCCGGCGAAGAAACGGCATTCGACCACCGTGACCAGGCGCGGATCGACGCTTGCCAGCAACTGCAGGCCACGCTCGATCGCGAGCACGTCGACCGGATCGCTGCCCTTGCCCAACGGCATGTCCGTCATCAGCGTCACCCGCACCAAGTCGCCGCCGCGCTTGCCCGCGTTGCGCGCACGCACGTGGTCGACCAGGACGAAGCGCATCGCCCGCGCCGCCAGCGCAAGGGAGACACCGCGCCCATCCGCATCGTGGCCGCCTTCGGCCAAGCGCAGGTAGACTTCATGCACCAGCGCGGTGGGGCCGAGCGTGTTTGCGGGGGCACGGCGCAGTTCGCGTCGCGCCACGCGCTTGAGCTCGTCGTAGACCTGCGCAAACCGCTGCCGGCAACCGGCATCGGCCGTGGCATCGACGGGGTCGAGGATCGCGCTCATCGTGCATCCGTCGCAATAGACAATAGATGCGGAGTATGCAGGGAGGACATCGCGGCCGCCAACGCCTCGGTCATGCCGCAGGGCGTTACAGCGCGCCTATCGCAATCAACAGGATCGCGACCACCGCCAACGCCAGGCCCACGCGATTCCACGCGCTGGTCTGCTCCTTGAAGAACGCCACGCCGACCAGCGTGCCGAGCGCGACCACGCCGATGTTCATCGTCGCGAACACCGTCGCCGGCGAATTCGGCAACGCCTGGTGCGCGCGCACGTAGAAGAAGATGTTGGCGAAGTTGAGCGCACCGAGCAGCAGGCCGGCGACGAGGTTGTGCACGTCGAACCTGGTCTTGCGCACGAACAGGTACGCCAGCATCAGCACGAAGGCCAGCACGAAGCTGGCCTGCAATGCGGTCATCGACGAGGTGCCGCTCAACGCGATGCGCTTGAGCAGGATGTCGATGCCGGCATAGCCGGCGCAGGTGGCCAGCAACCACGGCCACGCGGTTTTCCACGAAGCCGCGCCGGTCGATTCGCGCGCAAGGATGCCGACCAGCGCAAGCACGCCGACGCCGAGCCCGGCGAACTTGAACGCATTGGCCTTTTCGCCGAAGAACAGGAACGCGGCCGCCAGCGAAATCAGCAACGACAGGCGCTGCGCCGCGTCGCCGCGGACGATGCCGGCCAACGCCAGCGTGCGCGCGAACACGAGGAAGATGCCAGGCAATGCGACCGCGAGCAGCAACAATTCCGGCCACGGCGCGGAACCGTCGCGCAATGCTTGCAACGACGGATGCAGGAACACGCCGCACAGGATCGATGCGACCAGGTAATTCCACGTCACCGCTTGCGCGGCATCGATGCGCCAGGGCGCGGCGCGGCGCAACAACACGGAAACGGCCACGCTGCACAACACGCTGAAAAGCAGAAAAATCATCCGTCATCCCGCAAGAGGCAAGAACTAAGGACGCAGGGTTCCCGCTGTTGCGGGAATGACGAGCGCCGGGGCCGCTATCATATCCGCATGAGCCAGCCCGCATTTCCCGCCGAAACCGCTTCCCTGCTGCTCGACGGCCCCGCCGGCGCGCTGGAAGCGGCAGTCGAATTCCCCGAGGCCGATGTCCACGCCGAAGACGTCGTCGCCATCGTCTGCCATCCGCTGTCCATCGACGGCGGCACGATGAACAACAAGGTGGTGACGATGGCGGCGAAGGCGTTGCGCGAACTGGGCGTCACCACGGTGCGCTTCAACTTCCGCAGCGTCGGCCAGTCGCAGGGCGAATTCGATTCGGGCAACGGCGAAAGCGACGACCTGCGCTGCGTCAACGACTGGGTCCGCGCGAACAAGCCGGGCTGGAGAATCTGGTTCGTCGGCTTCAGCTTCGGCAGCTACGTCACGTTCAAGAACGCGGTTGCGTTGAATGCCGATGCGCTGATCTCGATCGCCCCGCCGGTCGCGCGCCGCGGCTGGGATTTCCACGCGATCCCGCTGCCGCGCGTGCCATGGCTGGTATTGATGGGCGAAGCCGACGAGATCGTGCCGCCGCAATCGGTGTTCGACTGGATCGATTCGCTGCCGGTCAAGCCGCAACTGGTGCGCTTCGCCGACACCGGGCATTTCTTCCACCGCAAGCTGATCGACCTGCGCAACGCGATCCAGCAGCACGTGCAACTGTGGCTTCCATGAGCGGCGACGCAATGCTGCCCTCGCAGCGCTATGCGCAAGGCGTCGTGGACGAAGGCTGGCGCGACGATCCGGCGCAACAGCCGGCGCTGCGCGAACTCGACCGCATCCACGCCGCGCTGTTGCAGGCGCCGAAGCAGGGCCTGTTCGACAAGCTGCTGGGCAAGCAACCCGAGCCGGTGAAAGGCCTGTATTACTGGGGCGAGGTCGGACGCGGCAAGACCTTCCTGGTCGATCTGTTCTACGACAACCTGCCGATCGCGCAGAAATACCGCACCCACTTCCACCGCTTCATGCGCGGCGTGCACGAACGCCTGCGCGACCACGCCGGCGAAGCCGACCCGCTGGTGAAGATCGCGCACGAGCTGCGCGGCAAGCTGCGCGTGCTGGTGCTGGACGAATTCTTCGTCACCGACATCGGCGATGCGATGCTGCTGGCGCGCCTGCTGGCGCGGCTGTTCGCCGAAGGCATCACCCTCGTCACCACCTCGAACACCGCGCCGGAAAACCTGTACAAGGACGGCCTGCAACGCGCCGGTTTTTTGCCGGCGATCGCGATGCTGCAACACAACTGCGTGGTGCTGCGCAGCGACGGGCAGGAAGACTATCGGCTGCGTGCACTCACCCGTTCGCCGGTCTATCAGATCAACGGCAACGACGCGTGGCTCGCTTCGCGCTGGAAGGAATTGAGCGGCGGCATCGAGGCGAAGACCGGCAACATCGAGATCGATTCGCGCAAGATCCCGGTGCGCGGCCGTGGCAAGAGCATCGCCTGGTTCGATTTCGCCGCGCTGTGCGAAGGCCCGCGCGGCACCACCGACTACATCGAGATCGCGCGCGAGTTCAACACCGTGCTGCTCGGCGGCATCCCGCTGTTCGACGCGATGAACGAAGACGCCGCGCGCCGCTTCGTCAACTTCATCGACGAAGCCTACGACCGCCGCGTCAACCTGGTCTGCACCGCCGCCGCGAACCCGACCGCGCTGTATTCCGGCGCGCGCCTGCAGGGCGCGTTCGAGCGCACCGCCTCGCGCCTGATCGAGATGCAAAGCGCCGAATACCTCGCCTCGGAACACCTCACCTGAGCGCTGGCGCATGGCATGCTGGGCGCGAAACAGCCCGTCGCCACGAGGAACCGAAATGTCCGAAATCGCCACCGCCGAAGCCCGCCCCACCGAAGCGCGCCTGCTGCAGATGGTCTTCCCCGACCACACCAACCACCTCGGCACGCTGTTCGGCGGCCAGGCGCTGGCATGGATGGACATGGCCGCCTTCATCGTCGCCTCGCGCTACGCGCGCAGCACCGTGGTCACTGCGCGCTCGGAGCAGGTGGATTTCAACCAGCCGATCCACAAGGGCGACCTGGTCGAGGTGATCGCGAAGATCGTCAAGGTCGGCCGCACCTCGATGCAGGTCGAAATCGACGTGGTTGCCGAGGACCTGCTCAGCGGTGCGCGCAAGCTGTGCACGCAGGGTCGCTTCACGATGATCGCGCTGGACCCGCTGGGCCGGCCCACGCCCGCGCCGCCGCTGCCGGCGGCGTGAGCGATGACGCGGCATCGAACGCGAACCGACTGCGCCCGATGCCATCGCGCCGCAAAAAGTCGCGGCTCAATACGCGACGCTGAAACGCTGGCGCAGGTGCGCCGGCTTCTCGATTTCGTCGAGCAGGGCGACGGCGTAGTCCTCGTACGAGATTTTGCTCGCGCCGTTGGCGTCGGTGAAGAACCCATCGCCGCCGAGGCGGAACGTGCCGGTGCGTTCGCCCGGGCCGAAGAACGCGGCCGGCGACAGGAAGCTCCAGTCGAGGTCGCCGACCTCGCGCAGGTCGGCGAGGAATTGCGCGCCGGCGCCGGCCTCTTCCTTGTATGCCGCGGGGAATTCCGGCGTGTCGATCAGGCGCACGCCCGGCGCGACTTCCAGCGAACCGGCGCCACCGACGACGAGCAGGCGCTTGATCCCCGCCGCGTGCGTCGCGGCAAGCACCGGCGCGGCGGTGACCGTGGCGAAGCGCGCCGAACTGACCAGCACGTCGTGGCCTTGCAGCTTCGCGCCGAGCGCGGCCGGATCGAGCGCGACGTCGCCTTCGACGAAACCCGCGCCCTGCGGGATTTCCGCGGACTTGCGCGCGACGACGGTGACCTGATGGCCGCGACTCAAGGCTTCGCGCGCGATGCGCTGGCCAACGTTGCCGGTGCCGCCGATGATGGCAATGCGTGACATGGTCAAACTCCTCTGTTGTGGACCGGAATCCATTTGGTTACCAAAAGTAACCGTGGCATCATGATGGACGCGGCATGGCGCTTTGCCAAGAAGGGAACCCCACGTCGCCAGGTAACTTGGTGATAACCCCATCGAACATCGTCATATGACCTTGCATGCCTCCCGTGCTTCCTACCGCGCCGCCTGTCCGGTGCGCGACGTGCTCGACCGCCTCGGCGACCGCTGGAGCACGCTGGTGCTGCAGGAACTGGCCGCCGGCACGCTGCGTTTTTCCGAATTGCAGCGGCGCATCGACGACATTTCCAAGCGCATGCTGGCCAAGACCCTGCGCACGCTGGAAGAGGACGGACTGGTCGCGCGCACGGTGCATCCGAGCAAGCCGCCGAGCGTCGAATACGCGCTGACCGACACCGGCCGCAGCTTCGTCCCGCACATCGAGGCACTGGTGACGTGGGCCGACAAGCACCACGACGCGATCCGCGCGGCGCGCGCCGAGTTCAAGGCGAAGAACGCATGAGCCGCCGCGCTCAACGCACGAGAACGTCGATGTAGTCCGACACGGCAGCGGTGTAATCCGACGACAGGCCGAGGTCGCGGTTGATCTGCATGTGGTTCAGCGCCTCGGGCAATACCTGCATCGGCACGCCGGCGCCTTGCGCCTTCCGCGCGAACGCACGCGCTTCGTCGCATGGCGGCATCGGCACGCGGCGCGAAGACGAGCAGACCAGCAGCATCGGCAAGGCGTCCTTGCCGAGCCGGTCGAACGGCGAGGCCTGCGCCCAGTACGCCGGGTCGTTGCCGAACGCGTCCTTGAACAACTGCGGCACGAAACGCTGCGACATCAGCCGGGCCACGTCGATCGCGCCGCTGTCCAGCGACACCACGCCGCGCGGCCGCGCGACACGCAACAGGCGCGGGTCGGCGCCAAGCAAGGCGACCAGGTGCGCGCCGGCGGAATGCCCCATCAGCACGATGCGCGCGGGATCGAGGTTCCATTGCGGCGCGTGCGCGGCGAGGCAATCCACCGCCGCGGCGATGTCGCGCGCCTGCTCGAGCGGCTTCGCCTCCGGCAGCATGCGGTAATCCGCCGACACCAGCGCATAGCCCTTCGGCAGCCAGAAAGCGAGCTTGTTTTCGATGCCCGGGTTGGTCTTGTCGCCGTTGGCCCAGCCGCCGCCGTGCACGTAGAAGATCACCGGCAGCGGCCGGGATTTTCCCGCGTCCGCCGGCAGGTACAGGTCGAAACGCTGCGCGGCGTCGGCACCGTAGGCAACGTCGCGAAGCGCTCGCGCGCCGGCCGGCAGCGCGACCGCGCGTTGCTGTCGGCTGGCTTCGCGCATCTGCTCCAGGCGCGCACGCAACCCGCCGCCTGTCGCGTCCGCCGGCACGCTGGCCTGCGCGAACGCATGCGTTGTCGCCAACGACAGCCACAAACCGATCGCCATGGCGGTTTTCATCACATTCTCCCTTCGATCATGCGCCGCGCAGCGACAGCACCGCGCGCAGGCCATGTGGTGCATTCGGCAACAATTGCAATTCGCCGCCATGCTGCCTGGCGACGCGTTCGACGATGGCCAGACCGAGGCCGCTGCCGGCGGCGCCGCTGCGCACGGCATCGCGCACGAACGGTTGGCGCACGCGCTCGATGGTTTCGGCATCGAGGCCCGCGCCGCCGTCGGCGACCTCGATGCGCCATGCATCGCCTGCACGCGACAGCCGCAGCGCATACGGCGCGCCGCCATGCTTCTGCGCATTGACCACGAGGTTCTCGACCGCGCGCAGCAGGGCCATCGGCCGCCCGCGCAGCGGCGCTGCGTGCGGCGCTTCCACCGTCCACGCGACGGAAGACGCCGCGACCGCATTGCGGCAGATCGCGGCGAGGTCGAGCGCCTCGCTGGCTTCGTCGCGGCCGTCGCGCGCATAGGCGATGAACTGCGACAGGATCGCGTCGACCTCCTCGATGTCGCGGACCATGCCTGCGCGCAGCGCCGGGTCGGTGTCCGGCAGCAACTCCAGCGCGAATTGCAGGCGGGTCAACGGCGTGCGCAGGTCGTGGGAAATGCCGGCCAGCATCAGCGCGCGCTCCTCGGCGGCGGCACGCACGTCGCGGCCGGACTGGGCCAGCGCAGCGGCCAGTTCGGCGACTTCGCGCGGGCCATCGACGCGCAACGGCGGCGCTTCGCCGTGGACGATGCCCGGCGCGGCCTGCGCCAGCGCACGCAACGGCTGCACCAGGCGGCGCGCGAAATACGCCGCGGCCAGCCACACCAGCAGCACGCAGCCGGACAGCAGCAGCACCGAGAACCGCCGCGTGCCGCCGCGCACTTTCTCGTAGCTGAAGGCGACCCACAACGGCGGCGCGGTATCCAGCCGCATCCACAGCACTGCGCCGCGCGGATCGCGGCCGAAGCGGATTTCGCGGCGCCGGCCAAGCGTGGCCGACACGCGCCGCTGCACCATGCGCAGCACCAGCGCGGAGCGCACCGGCTCGAGCGGCGGCGGATCGCTGCGCACTTCCAGTCCGCTTTGCCGCAGCAGTTGCAGCGTGCGCGCCGGCGGCTGGGTGCGGTCGAGTTGCTCCACGGTGGTGGCGAAGGCATCGATCGAGCGCAGCAGTTGATCCGTCGCCGGGCGCGTGGCGAATTCGCGGCCCAGCAGCACGGCCAATGCGCCGGCGCCGAGCAGCACCAGCGTGATCGTCCACGCCAGTTGCGCGAACACGCTGCGCGGCGCGGGCGTCACGGCTGCGGCTCCGGCGGCACGAACACGTAACCGGCGCCCCACACGGTCTGCAGGATGCGCGGCTGCTTCGGGTCGTCTTCGAGCAACTTGCGCAAGCGGGCGACGACGACATCGACGCTGCGCTCGAAGGCATCGTGTTCGCGCCCGCGCGCCAGGCTCATCAGGCGGTCGCGCGACAGCGACTGGCGCGGATGGCGCAGCAATACCGCCAGCACCGCGAATTCGCCGGAGGTCAGGCGCAGCGCTTCGCCGTCGCGGGTCAGTTCGCGCGTGCCGAAATCGAGGCGGAACGCGCCGAAGCGGATGTCGCCGCCGTCCGCCCGCGGCGCGCCGGGGGCGAGCGTCGGCGTGCGCCGCAGCACCGCGCGGATGCGCGCCAGCAGTTCGCGCGGATTGACCGGCTTGGGGATGTAGTCGTCGGCGCCGATCTCGAGACCGACGATGCGATCGATTTCGTCGCCCTTCGCGGTCAGCATCAACACCGGCGTGTCGTCGCCGTGGCCGCGCAGCTTGCGGCAGATGTCCAGCCCGCTTTCGTCCGGCAGCATCAGGTCGAGCACGATCAGGTCGTAATGGCCGCGATCCAGCGCCTGGCGCAGTTGCGCGCCGTCGCCGACGCCGCGCACCTCGAAGCCCTGCGCTTCGAGGTAGCGCTGCAGCAGGTCGCGCAGGCGCGGGTCGTCGTCGACGAGCAGCAGGCGGGGCGGGGATTCGTTCATGGCCGACACGTTATCGCTGAACCGGAAACAACACGCCGGCGATTGTGCCAGCGAATGTTTCGCATCCGTGGCGCGGAAACATTTGCTTGCAAACCGGCAAACACCGCGATCGGGCCAGCGGGCAGGCTGTGTCCACCGCGGCGCATTCCGCGACGCGACCTTGCGGAGACAGACCCATGAACGTGCAAAAGACCCCCTTGTTGCTGAGCCTGTTGCTCGTGGCCGGCATTTCCACCCTCGCCTCGACGGACGCCATGGCCGGCCGGATCCGCGGGCACGTGTCCGGCACCGCCGCCGATGGCGCCCACGTCAGTGCCGGCGGTGCGGCAGGACGCGGCGCCAACGGCAGCTATGCGCGCGGCCACCGCGTCGTCAGCGACGGCGCCGGCAATGCCGCGGCGGCCAGCCATGCCTCGGTCGAAGGCGCCAACGGCGGCAGCGCCTATCGCCAAGGCAGTGCCTACAAGAACGCCGACGGCAGCGCGGGCCACCAGAGCAGCGCTTCGGTCAGCACCGCCAACGGCACCACCGGCCACAGCAGCGGCAGCATCAGCAAGAGCGCCGACGGCAGCGTCGCCGGCGCGCGCGCGACCAGCGTGAGCGGCGCCAACGGCAACTCGTACGACGGCACGACCACGGTCGGCAACGGCGCCGTCACCCATACCGGCACCTGCACCAACGCCAGCGGCGCGACCGTCGATTGCGCCTCGCTGCACTGATCGCACTCCCCGGCGTTCCCCTCGCGCCAAGGACGGCGCACCACTCACCCGCTCCTTCATCGAGGAAACCACCATGCGCATTTCCAGCCTCGCCGCCGTCCTGCTGCTCGGCATCGCTTGCAACGCCTGCGCCCAGCAACAGGCGCAGACCGACAACCCCCAGCAACAGGCGATGCGCGAACGCCTGCAGGCCGCCGATACCGACCACGACGGCAGGATCAGCAAGGCCGAAGCCGAGGCCAAGTTGCCCCGCATCGCCAAGCGCTTCGACCAACTCGACGGCAACCACGACGGCTATCTCGATGCCGACGAGCTGAAGGCGATGGCATCGCAACTCCGCGCACGCCGCAACGACGCGCAGCAGACCACGCCGAACTGATCGCCATGCCCGCGCTCGCCCTGCTCCAGCTTTCGCCGCGGCCGTCCGCCCTGCCGCTGCTGCTGCCGGCGATCGCGGCAGCGGAAGGCGCGTGGCTGTCGTGGCGCCGGCACGACTACGATTGGAAGGCGTACTGGGCTTCGCTCGGCGACGCGTTCGGGCGCGGCCTCCTGCGGCCCCTGATCGGCAGCGGCGTGATTGGGCCGTTGCTGCTGCTGGTCGCGCGCTGGCGCATCGCCGACATCGCGATGGATCACTGGTGGCAATGGGCGCTGCTCTTCCTCGGCCAGGAATTCTGCTACTACTGGATGCACCGCGCCGACCACCGCGTGCACTGGTTCTGGTTGAACCATTCGGTGCACCACTCGCCGAACCAGTTCAACCTCGCCTCGGCCTACCGGCTCGGCTGGACCGCGCAGATCACCGCCGGCGGGGTGTTCTTCGCGCCGCTGGTCTGGCTCGGCTTCCCGGTGCGCCGCGTGCTGGCCGCGCTGTCGCTGAACCTGCTGTACCAGTTCTGGCTGCACACCGAACTGATCGGCAAATTGCCGCGGCCATTCGAGTTCGTGCTCAACACGCCGGCGCACCACCGCGTGCACCACGCGAGCAATCCCGAGTACCTCGATTGCAACTACGGCGGCATGCTGATCGTGTTCGACCGCCTATTCGGCACGTTCCGCGCCGAACGCAGCGATGCACCGCTGCGCTATGGCCTGGTCGAGCCGCTGCGCAGCCACAATCCGCTGAAGATCGCCTTGCATGCGTGGCGGGACATGTTCGGCCAATTGCGCCGCACGTGCGGCTGGCGCGAACGCATGCGCGTCGTGTTCGGCCCGCCCGGCAAGATCGTCGCTCGATAGATCGCGCGGACCGTCGCGCCGTCCATTTCCTCATCCATTCTGGAGCAACGCTCACGGCGAGGGCGGATTGGCCGGTGGTGGTGGCACTACCTCATGCGGGTACCAGTTGGCCTTGTGGCAGGCTTCACAGGCGCTGTCCATGTCATCGCCGAGTTGCAGCAGCTTGTCGGCATCGTGCCTTTCTATCGCCGCCAGCTCCTGCTGCGCGACTGCCCGCAGGCCAAGCGCGAAGGCGTCGAACTGGTCACGGTGCGCATCGATCTGCTGCTGGATTTGATCCGAACTGTTCACGCCCGGTCCGTCGGACGGAAACGGCACGGCGGCGACCTTGCGGTTCGGAATGACCAGCAGGTTCGTCGCTTCGACCAGCACCACGGCGTGATGGCGCACCTCGTCCCACTCCGCGTCGGTTTTCGGGCGCAAATCCTGCGTGCCCTTGGCGGTGATGATCCGTCCGCTCGCATCCCAGATGCGGTCGGCGGAATAATCCACTTCGTGCTTCATCAAGTCCTGCAGCGTCACCAGCGGCTCGACCGGCAGGTCGTTCGATGCGACCGGCGCACTGGTCGCGGAAAACTCCGACGAAGGCGCGATTGACGCCGGCGCGGCGGCCGGTTCGGGACGATGGCAGGCGGTGCCGAAAGCGCTGGCAACGCCGAGGCTGGCGAGCGCGAAAAGGTGGCGCGTGTTCAAGATCGGGACCCCGATGGTCGAGCGGAAAATTCTCGGCGTGGTCGCGCGCGCGACGAAACGCCGCGATGACATGACGCCACAACCATTGGTGATTAGTGCATGCGCGGGGCAGTGGCAAGAATGCTCCGATGCCATCCACGATTCCGTTCGCCATGAAAAAACACCTGCTCCGCGCCGCGCTGGTCGGCATCGCGCTGCTGTCCGCCCCGGCCTTCGCGCACCACTCCTTCGCCGCGCTGTACGACGCGAACAAGCCGGTGCGGCTGAAGGGCAAGCTGACCAAGATCGACTGGACCAATCCGCACACCTATTTCCACATCGACGTGGTGAGCTCCGACGGTTCGGTGCACAACTGGGCGGTGGAAGGCGCCGGCCCCGGCGCGCTGTCACGCCGCGGTTTCAAGAGCGGCGACGTGAAGATCGGCGACATCCTGGTCGTCGACGGTTATCTGACCAAGAAACCGGGCACGTACCTGGTCGATGGCCGCCTCGTCACCCTGCCCGATGGCCGCATCATCAACGGGGGCACGCCCGGCGACGGCGGCCCCGGCGACAAGGGCAAGGGCGTCGAACCGGATGCGCCGGCGCAAGCGAAGAAATCGTAAGCGCGCACCGGCATGACCACCCCGGCCTTCTTCGAGTGGCTGTACGACTTGCCGCTCAGCACCTATGTGCGCGAATCGCTGTACCTGTACCCGGCGCTGGACGTGCTGCACGTGCTCGGCGTGATCGTCCTGCTCGGCAGCATCGCCGTGGTCGACCTGCGCCTGCTCGGCAAGGTTTTCATCGAGGTGCCGATCGCGCGCCTGAGCAATTCGGTGTTGCCGCTGGCCTTCGTCGGCGCGGCCCTCGCGTTTGCCAGCGGCCTGCTGCTGTTCCTGTCCGAAGCCGAGACGATCTGGAACAACCCGATGCTGGTGACCAAGTTCGTGCTGCTGATTCTGGCCGCAATCAACATCGGCGCCTGGCACGTCGCATTCGGCAAAAACGAGGCGCGCTGGAACCTGCTGCCCGCGCCGCCGCTGCGCGCGAAGATCGCCGGCTGCGCATCGCTGGCGCTGTGGGCGGCGATCCTCGTGTTCGGTCGCCTGATCGCCTTCATCTTCTGAGTCGAAGCGCATGACTTTCCCGCGTTCGCTTTTCGAATGGCTGTCGCACACTGCGATTTCGCACGCCTTCAACGAGGCGCATTACCTGTGGTTCGGCGCGTTCATGGCGGTGCACCTGCTCGGCATCGCCCTGCTAGTCGGCGCCTCGCTGCTGATCGACCTGCGCGTGCTGAATCTCGGCATTCGCGCCGTTTCGATCACGCGCGCGACCCAGGCCTTGAAACCGTGGCTGCTCGCCGGCTTGATCGTCGCCGTGCTCGCAGGCACCTGGCTGTTCGTCGCCGACCCGCTGAAGTACTACGCCAATCCCGCGTTCCGGCTGAAAGCGCTGCTGTTATTGCTGGCGGTGATTGCACAGTTCTTCGTGCAACGCAAGCCGTTGAAAACCGTCGCCGCGCTCGCGGTGCTGCTGTGGATCGGCACCGCGATCTGCGGACGCGCGGTCGGGCTGCTGTGATCGATCACAACCCGTAGGCTTCCGGTCCCGGCGGATCCTTCGGCAGCGGCTTGTCGTTGCCGTAGCCGCGATTGCCGTCCGGTCCGATCACGCCGGCGCCGGGGCCGATCGCCGCCGCGTCGATGTTGTTCTCGTTGCACGAGTATTCGCCGAGGCCGCGGTCGTCGCCGCCGAAATCCCAGGTGCGGTCGAAGTGGATCGGCGCCTTGTAGTACCTCGGGTCGTTCACCGTTACCTGCACGCTCAAGTGGTGGTAGTCCGGGCGCGTCCAGCGTTCGACCACGGTGGTCGCATCGCTGGTCGGGTTGCCGTTCTCGTCGAGCCAGATCTTGTCGATGCTCGAATCACGCAGGCCTTCGGTTTCGATCACCAGCGTGTCGCCGTCCCAGTACGCCACGTTCGTGCCGAAATAACTCGGCGCCGGATTCGCCGGCAACGCGCGTTTCTTGCCGATCACCGCGACGCGGTGCGTGGTGTAGTGGTAGAACGAAACGAAGCGCTCCGGCGTGGTCAGCACCTCGAACGGCAGGCCGCTGGCGTCGTGGCGCGGAATGCCGCCGGGCGTGCAGATCGCATCCGGGTCGGGCGTGTGGTTCTGGCTGTAGATCAGCGCGCGCTTGCCCAGCTCGGTGTATGGCAAAACGAAATCCGGATAATCCTTGCCGAAATTGCCACCGGGCACGCCCTGGTTGTGCTGGCCTTGCCAGAAGCCGCTCAGGTCCGGGTGGCCATCGGCCAGGCGCGGCGTCGGCAACGGCGGGCCCTTGTAGTTCAGCGGCTTGAACAGGTCTTCGTCGCTCGCATCCGGCGCGCCGCCGACGCGTCCGCTCGGGTCCTTGGTCTGCGCCTCGATGCCGAAACTCAGTGCGGCAAGCACGGCGAAAGCGAGAATGTGCTGCATCGGAATCTTCATCGGCGCGTCCTCACTTGGCCTGCGCAGCATCGGCCGGCAAATCCGACGGCTTCGGCTTGTTCTTGCGATACAGCCAATAGCCGGTCGCGCGGGTCGGGTCGGACACCGAACCCAGCGGCCAATCCGGCACGATCTGCTTGTCCGGGCCGAAATAGCGATTGCCGTCCGCGCCGATCTTGCCGGGGCCAGGCTCGAGGCTGGTGACGACCCAATCGGTATTCCATTCGCACGACACCTGCGGCAGCGCTTCGCCCTCCGGCGCGAGCACGAAGTGGCGCGTGTAGTGGATCGGCGCGCTGTAATACGCCGCGTCGGTGTAGACGAGATCGAGATTCAAGTGATGCAGGTCAGGCCGCGTCCAGCGTTCGACCAGCACCGCATCGCTGCCGATCGGATTGGCGTTGTCGTCGAGCCAGGCCTTGCCGTCGCTGCTGTCGTGGAAAGCGGTTGAACGAATGACGAGCGTGTCGCCTTCCCAATGCCCGACCGCGTTGCCGGTGTAGCGCGGATCCGGATCGCTCGGCGGCTGGCGGCCGTCGGTCCACACCCAGCGATGCCAGCCGAATTGGCCGAGCGTCGCCAAACGCCGCGACGTCTGCACGATCTCGAACGGCAGCACCTCGGTCAGCGCGCGCGGAATGCCGACGATGATGCACTTGGCTTCCGGGTCGATCTGCTTGTAGTTCGCGGCGAGCTGCGCCTTGCCATTGGCGGTGTAGGGCAACTGGAAGTTCGGCAGGTCCTTGCCGAGGTTGCCATCGGGCCTGGCGTCTTCGTGCAGCAGCTTCCACACGCCATTGAGCGAAGGATGGCCGTCGGCGAGTTTCGGCGTCGGCCCGGCTTTGCCGGCATAGGGCTGGCCGAGCAAGAGTTGCTTCGATTGCTCGGTGATGCCGTCGGGCCGGGCTTCGTCGCGGTATTGCGCCTGCGCGTTGAACGCGAGCGCGAGCAGAACGCCGGTCAGCGCGAACGGCTTGATCGAGTGGGAGGACATGGGCCGGCCGTCGTGGGGAATGGAAAGAAAACCGTGATCACTTCCGCGCCAGCAAGGTTTCGATCTGCCGCTCGAATTCGGCGTGCACGTCCGCGTTGAACTGGCCGGTCGCCTTCGCCGAGAAACCGCTGTGCGCGTGCTTGACCTTGCCGTCGCGGCCGATGAAGAACGTGGTCGGCCACGAATCCAGGTTCACCGCCTGCGGCAGTTTTTCCTGCGCCTGCTCGGTGGTGCCGGCGAGCAGCACCGGGAACGCCGGCTTGTATCGGGCGATGAAGGCGCGCAGCCGCGCCGGATCGGCGTATTCGTCCGGGTCCTCGAAATCGAGGGTGACGATTTTGAGGCCGCGCGCGTGGTACTTCTTGTACAGCGCGTCGAGGAACGGCGCTTCGTCGTGGCAATTCGGGCACCAGCTGCCGCTCACGTCGACCAGCACCACCTTGTCCTTGAAGCGCGCGTCGGTGTTCGACACCAGGTTGCCGTTCAAGTCCTTGAAGCTCCACGCGAACACTTCGTCCGCGTCGCGCACGCCGGTATGCGTGGACAGGTCCGCCGCATCGGGCAGGCCGAGTTTCTTCGCCACGTCCGGGCGATACGCGGCGTAATGCGAGAACCCCCCGTGGGAATCCGACAGCGCGACGTCGAGCGTGGCATTGCCCTTGTCGTCGTGCGCCGGCTTGACCGTCGCCAGCGCCGCGCGGTTGCCGGAGAAGTTGGCGAGGTTCCACTGCCCGTCCCGCCAGGTGCCGGTCAGCGCACCGGTATCGCCGCCGACGCGCAGCACCGACGCGCTGAGCTGGCCGCCCTGCTGGTGGGCGATGAAGCGCCACGCGTATTCGTTGGCCTTCTTGCTCTGCGCCGGCAGGATCCACACGCCGTCGATCTGCGGCGCGCCCTTGTCCACGGCCTCGGGCGCGCCGGCACGACGGGCGGAAATCTTCCACGGCGCGGCTTTCGCATCCGCATCGGCCGGCGCATAGGTGCCGGCGAAGCTGCCATCGGCCTGCCGCTGCAGGTCGAGCACGCGCTCGAAGGCGTCATAGCGCAGTTGCAGGTGGTTGCCGTCGAGCGTGGCCGCGCTCGATGCAATGGCATCGTCGCCGTTGAAGAAGCGGCCTTCGAGGCCGCGCTGGCCGTCGACGATTTCGTAGCGGAACGGAATCCGCAGCGTGCCGTTGTCGGCGACCGCCTGCCATTGCCCGGTCCACGGTTTCGCCCCGGGCGTGGCTGCCGGCGATGCGAGCGGCAGGACGGAAAGGGCCAGCAAGGCCAGCGATGCGATGCGCATGGGCGATTCCACTCGATAGCAGGAACCGCCATGCTGGCGAGGCCGCGCGATGGCTGCAAATGCGCAGCCGTCATGAGCTCATGCCGTGCCGGGCTGGCGCCGCCTCATTTCAACGCGCGGGCGTGGTGGGCAATGTGCCCGCCGATGAAGCTGGCGATGAAGTAGTAGCTGTGGTCGTAGCCGTCACGCAGGTTGAATTGCAGCGGATGTCCCGCCGCCGCCGCCGCGGCTTGCAACAACTGCGGCTTGAGCTGGGTGGCGAGGAATTCGTCGGCGCCACCCTGCTCGATCAGCAGCGGCAGCTTGTTTTCGACCGGTTGGCCCTGCGCCTGCGCGATCAGTTCGACCGCGTCGTATTGCTTCCACGCTTCGCGATCCTCGCCAAGATACGCGGCGAACGCCTTTTCGCCCCACGGCACTTGCGTCGGCGCAACGATCGGCGAGAACGCCGACACGCTGTGGTAGCGGCCGGGGTGCTTCAGCGCAATCGTCAGCGCGCCGTGGCCGCCCATCGAGTGGCCGGAAATGCCGCGCGCCTCGGTCGCGTTGAAGTTCGCTTCGATCAGCGCCGGCAATTCCGCGACGACGTAGTCGTGCATGCGGTAATGCGCGGCCCACGGCACCTGCGTGGCGTCGAGGTAGAAACCGGCACCCTTGCCAAGGTCGTAAGCGTCGGCATCGGCCACGTCGTCACCGCGCGGGCTGGTGTCCGGCGCGACCAGGATCAGGCCGTGCTCGGCCGCGTAACGCTGCGCGCCGGCCTTGGTGATGAAGTTCTGCTCGGTGCAGGTCAGGCCGGACAGCCAGTACAGCACCGGCCGTTTTTCGTGCGCAGCCTGCGGCGGCAGATAGACGCCGACGTTCATCGCGCAACCCAGCGTGCGCGATTGGTGGCGGTACACGTCCTGCCAGCCGCCGAAGCAGGCGCGGTGTTCGATGCGTTGCATCAGAAATGCACGACGCTGCGGATCGACTTGCCGGCGTGCATCAGCTCGAACGCGTCGTTGATCTCGTCCAGCGCCATCGTGTGGGTGACGAACGGCGCCAGTTCGATCTTGCCCTTCATCGCGTCCTCGACCATGCCCGGCAGCTGCGAGCGGCCCTTGACCCCGCCGAACGCGGTGCCCAGCCACTTGCGGCCGGTGACCAACTGGAACGGACGCGTGCTGATTTCCTGCCCCGCGCCGGCCACGCCGATGATCACGCTCTGGCCCCAGCCGCGGTGCGCGCATTCCAGCGCGGCGCGCATCACGTTGACGTTGCCGATGCACTCGAACGAATGATCGACGCCCCAGCCGGTCATCTCGACGATCACCTGCTGGATCGGCCTGTCGTGATCCTTCGGATTGATGCAATCGGTCGCGCCGAATTGGCTGGCCAGCGCGAACTTCGACGGGTTGGTATCGATGGCGATGATGCGACCGGCCTTGGCTTGGCGCGCGCCCTGGATCGCCGCCAGGCCGATGCCGCCCAGGCCGAACACCGCGACCGAATCGCCTTCCTGCACCTTCGCCGTGTTGTGCACCGCGCCGATGCCGGTGGTGACGCCGCAGCCGAGCAGGCACACGTGCTCGGGATTCGCTGCCGGGTTGATCTTCGCCAGCGACACTTCGGCGACCACGGTGTATTCGCTGAAGGTGCTGCAACCCATGTAGTGATGGATCGGCTGGCCGTTGTAGCTGAAGCGGGTAGTGCCGTCCGGCATCACGCCCTTGCCCTGGGTGGCGCGCACGGCGACGCACAGGTTGGTCTTGCCGCTCTTGCAGAACAGGCATTCGCCGCATTCGGCGGTGTACAGCGGAATCACGTGGTCGCCCGGCTTGACGCTGGTCACGCCTTCGCCGACTTCGACCACGATGCCCGCACCTTCATGGCCGAGCACGACGGGAAACAAGCCTTCCGGATCGTCGCCGCTCAAGGTGAAGGCGTCGGTATGGCATACGCCGGTGTGGGTGATCTTGACGAGGACTTCGCCGGCCTTCGGCGGCGCGACGTCGATCTCGACGATCTGCAGGGGTTCGCCTGCGGCGAAGGCGACGGCGGCACGGGATTTCATGCGAAGGCTCCTGGCGATGCGAAACAGGCGGCCATTATCGCCGATACAACTACCGATACGGCTGCGGCTTCGCCCGCTGCCGGCTCACGCCGCGCCAGGATGGCGCGCCTTCCACGCGGCGAGTTTCTCGCGGTAGTCGCGCAATTCGTCGGCGTAGAGATCGAGCACGCAGATCGGGCAGCCGCTTTCGCAGCATTCGTTGGGGCCGGGAGGCATGGGTTCGCTTGGGCGCGGATCGTCGTCGGGAACATCGCTCATGCGCACAGTCTAAAGCCGGCGTTCTCCGAGGCGATTGTGGCGTTCCCGGCGGCGGCCGCGCGCGCCTCAGTGCGGCGCGCGCGGATGCGAGGAGGCGTGGCGGAACTTGCGCGCGGCCCATTCGCCGATGTCGTCGACGACGGTGTACGCGGCCGGGATCACGATCAGGCTCAGCAGCGTGGAGGTGATCAGGCCGCCGATCACCGAGATCGCCATCGGCGCGCGGAAGCTGGAGTTCTCGGCCAGGCCCAGCGCGATCGGGAGCATGCCCGCGCCCATCGCCACCGTGGTCATGATGATCGGCTGGGCGCGCTTGCGGCAGGCGTCGATCAGCGCGTCGTGCTGGCTCAGGCCGTGCTCGTCCTCGGCCATCACCGCGTAGTCGACCAGCAGGATCGAGTTCTTGGTGGCGATGCCGATCAGCATCAGCAAGCCGATCAGCGCCGGCAGCGACAGCATGTTGTGGGTCACCAGCAGCGCGCCGAACGCGCCGCCGGCGCACAGCGGCACCGCGGCGAGGATGGTGACCGGCATCAGCGCGTGGTTGAACAGCAACAGCAGCACCATGTAGATGCAGGCCAGCCCGGCGAACATCGCCATCACGAAGCCGAGGAACATCTCGACGAACACTTCGTTGTCGCCGGCGTTGATCGTGCTGATGCCCGCCGGCAGGTGCTGCATCGCCGGCAGCTTGTTGACCGCCTGCATCGTGTCGCCGAGCGGGCGCCCGTTGAGTTCGGCGACGAGGACCACGTCGCGCTGGCGCTGGTAGCGTGAAATCTCCGACGGCCCGCTGCCGAGGCGGATGTCGGCGACCGACGCCAGCGGCACCGCGCCGTTCTTGCCGGGCACGCGCAACTGCCCGATCAGGGCCGGGTCGCGCAGCACGTCCTGGGCGAAGCCGACGTGGATCGGCACCTGCCGGTCCGGCAGGTTCAGCTTGGCCATGAACTGCGCGTAGTCGCCGGCGGTGGCCACGCGCGCGGCGGCGGCGATCGCGGCGGTGCTCACGCCCAGGTCGGCGGCGCGGGCGGCGTCGGGAATGATCTGGATTTCCGGACGCAGCAGCGAGGCCGACGAGGACACGTTGCCGAGGCCCGGCAGCGCGCGCATTTCGCGCTGGACCTCGATCGCGGTCGCATCGAGCACGCGCGGGTCGTCGCCGGCCAGCACCAGTTGCATCTGGTCGCCCGGCTCGTTGCTGACGTAGCTCAAGCGCACGCCGGGCAAATCCGCAAGGCGCTTGCGCACGTCCGCTTCGAGCTCGCGCTGCGAACGCTTGCGTTCCTTCTCGTGGCCCCAGTCGAGGATCAACGTGGCCTTGCGCGCGCCGGCGACGCCGGTCTTGGACGGATCGCCGACGTCGAGGTTGCTGCCGACCATCGTGTAGACCTGCTTCAACTCGGGAATGCCGGCCTGCAATTCCTTGCGCGCGCGCTCGGCCACGGCGACGGTGCGTTCGATCGGCGCGCCCGGCGGCAGCTCCAGCATCAGGT
Source organism: Lysobacterales bacterium (assembly GCA_015655355.1). Lineage (GTDB taxonomy): Bacteria > Pseudomonadota > Gammaproteobacteria > Xanthomonadales > Xanthomonadaceae > Pseudoxanthomonas_A. The sequence continues at coordinate 42,518 of JAATFG010000082.1, read as the reverse complement.
TGCTGCGGCCGATGTCCGAGGTCGGGATGAAGGTGGTCGGGATCAGCGGCAGCAGTGCCAGCGAAAGAATGAAGAACCCGACCGCGATCAGCAGCGTGCGCATGCGGTGCCGCAACGCCGCGTCGACCCAGCCGAGGTACCACGCCATCAACCTGCCCTCGCCGTGATGCACGCGTTTTTCATCTACCGGCTTGAGCAGGTACGCGGCCATCATCGGCGTCAGCAGGCGCGCCACCAGCAGCGAGAACAGCACCGCGGTGGCCGCGGTCCAGCCGAACTCGCGGAAGAACTTGCCGGCGATGCCGGGCATGAACGCGACCGGCACGAACACCGCGGCCAGGGTCATCGAGGTGGCGATCACCGCGTTGCCGATTTCGCCGGCCGCGTCCCTCGCCGCTTCCAGCGGCGGCTTGCCCATGCGCAGGTGGCGCACGATGTTCTCGATCTCGACGATGGCGTCGTCGACGAGGATGCCGACCACGACCGACAGCGCCAGCAAGGTCAGCAGGTTGAGGCTGAAGCCGAACCACCACATCACCGCGAAGGTGGGAATGATCGACAGCGGCAGCGCCAGCGCGCTCACCCAGGTCGCCCGCCAGTCGCGCAGGAACAGCCACACCACGAGCAGGGCGAGGATCGCGCCTTCGTACAGCATTTCCATCGACGAATCGTAGGAGCGGTGGGTGTCCTCGACCGAGGTGGTGACGAGCCTGAAATCCACGCCCGGATGCGCGGCCTTCAACGCGTCGAGCGCCTTCAGCACGCCTTTTTCGACGGTGACTTCGCTGGAACCGCGGGTGCGCGAGAGCGAGAAGCTGACGATGGGTTTGCCGTCGAGCAGCGCCGCCTGGGTCGGGTCGGCGGCGGCATCGCTGATCGCGGCGAGGTCCGACAAACGCACCGAACGCCCGTCCGGCAGGCTGATGCTGTAACCGCGCAGCGCCTGCGCATCGGCGACGGTGGCGACGGTGCGGATGGCCTGCTCGCCGCCGTCGAGTTCGGTCTTGCCGCCGGCCAGTTCGACCTGGATGTTGGCCAGTTGCTGCGACACCGCGCCGGCGGTGACGCCATAGGCCAGCAGCTTGTTCGGGTCGAGGTCGACGCGCACTTGCCGGTCGACGCCGCCGATGCGCGACACCTGGGCCACGCCCTGCACGCCGTACATCGCGCGCGAGACGTCGTGGTCGACGAACCAGCTGGCCTCGTCCACGCTCAAATTCGGCGCGACCACCGCCCAGGTCATCAGCGAGCCACCGATGTCGATCTTGTCGATCACCGGTTCCTGGATGTCCTGCGGCAGTTCGGTGCGCACGCGCGTGACCGCGTCGCGGGTGTCGTCGAGCGCGGTGTTGAGGTCGGTGCCGAGGAAGAATTCGATCTGGGTGGAACTGGTGCCGTCGGTGACGACCGACATCACCCGCTTCACGTTCGGGATCGTCGCCACGCTGTCCTCGACGTAGCGGGTGACCTGCGCTTCCAGCTGCGACGGCGCCGCGCCGGGCCAGATCACCGTCACCGTGGTCATCGGGAAGGCGACGTCGGGATAGCGCGCGACCGCCAGTTGCTTGAAGCCGACCAGGCCGCTGACGCACAGCACGAAGAAGGCCAACACCGCCGGCAACGGGCGCTTGATCGCCCACGCGGAGAAATTCATGGCGCGGTGCCTTGCGGCGCGACGATGCGGATCCTGTCGCCGTCGCCGAGGAAGCCGGCGCCATCGACCACGACCTTGTCGCCTTCCTTCAGGCCGTCGAGGATCTGCACGAAGCCATCCGCGCCCGCCGCGGTGTCCACGCGCTTGCGCGCCACCGCGTCATTGGCGACGGGCACGAACACGTAATCGTGGCCGTCGCGCGAGACCACCGCCGCGTTCGGCACCACCAGCGCAGGGCCGGCGCCGGTGACGATGCGGCCTTCGACGTAGATGCCGGTCTTGAGCGCGCCGGGCTGCGGCAAATCCGCATAGATCGTGCCGGTGCGCGTGCTCGCGTCGACGCCGGGGCTGACCGCGCGGATGCGGCCGACGACCTGCGCGCCGTGGTAATCGATCCTCACCGCATCGCCGACGCGCACGCGCGACAGCGGCTCCTCGCCCAGTTCGGCGCGCCATTCGAGCTTGCTGTCGCGGATCAGGCCAAGCAGTTCGACGCCGGCGGAAACGACTTGTCCCGGCAGCACGTTGCGCACCGAGATCACGCCGTCGGCCGGCGCGTGCAGGTCGGCGAAATCGCGCTGCAATTGCGTGGTCGCCGCATTCGCCTGCGCCTGCGCCAGTTGCGCGCGCAAGCTGTCGACGTCGGACGTGGCGATCAGTTGCTGCGTCGCCAGCGTCTGCGCGCGCTTGTAGTTGGCCTGGGCGACGTCGAGCGACGCCTTCGCCTGCGCCAGGTTCGCATCCAGCGCGCGATGGTCGAGGCTGAGCAACACCTGGTTCCTGCGCACGCCCTGGCCGACATCGACGTTGAGCGCGGTGATGCGCAGGCCGGACAGCTCGACGCCCAACTGCATTTCCTCGACCGCGGCGACCGGCCCGGACACCAGCACGTCGTGCGGCAACGTGCGCACCTGCGCGGCGGCCAGCGACACCGCCTGGCCCGGCGCGGGTTCGACGGCCTTCTTCGCGCACGCGGCCAGCGCCAGCAATGCGATCAACAGCAGGATTCGGCGGAGCGTCACGGCAAGTCCGGTCGGGCAGGCGGAGGATTCGGCATTGTAGTGGAGCATGGCTTGCCGCCGTGCGCGCGCCGGCGCCAAGCGCCAGAATGAACGCAACACCCGTGCAACCGAAGGAGAACCACATGCTGCCAACCTGGGAAATCGCCGTGCGCCTGCTGCTGGCCGCGCTGCTCGGCGGCATCATCGGCGTCAACCGCGGCCGCCTCGAATGGGCCGCCGGCCTGCGCACGCACATGCTGGTCTGCGTCGGCTCGGCGCTGGCGATCATCGTCTCCGCGTTCGGCTTCAACGACGTGCTCGGCCAGCAACACGTGATCCTCGACCCCTCGCGCATCGCCGCGCAGGTGGTCAGCGGGGTCGGCTTCCTCGGCGCCGGCACGATCCTGTTCCTCGAACGCGAGCAAGTCATTCGCGGCCTCACCACCGCCGCCGGCTTGTGGGCGGTCGCCTCGATCGGCCTGGCCGCCGGCAGCGGCCTGTACGCCGCGGCGAGCATCGCCACCGCGATGCTGTGGATCATCCTCGCCCTGCTCAAGCCGCTGGAGCGCCGTTACCTGCAACGCCGGCGCCTGCGCAACGGCGGCCTGCGCATCGCCTTCACCAATAACGCCGCGCTGGCGCCGATCGAACAGGCGCTGGCCGCGGCGCAATTGCCGTTCAAGCGCCTGCTGCTCAAACACGACGGCGCCGGCAGCGTGCTCGACGTGCGCTGCGCCACCGAGGTCGAGCGCGAACGCCTGCAGGCCGCGGCCGCGCGCGTGCTCGCGGTCGAAGGCGTGAGCTCGGTCGAGCCGACCGGCGCGGCGGCAATCACGGACTGACCTGCGCGGCAAGGCAGCGCGCGCGCAAATCGGCGAAAATGGGCGCACGCCCATCGCACGCGAGTTGTCATGACCGCCTTCGCCCGCCCCGACCGCATCCGCAGCCTGTTCGCACAGGCGATGTCCGACATGTACCGCGCCGAGGTGCCGCTGTACGGCGAGTTGATGCAACTGGTCGCGCAGGTCAATGCCGACACGCTGGCGCACGACGCGCAACTGGCGGCGCGGATCGAACGCAACGATGAACTCAAGCGCATCGACCTCGAACGCCACGGCGCGATCCGCGTCGGCAGCGCCGCCGAACTGTCGATGCTGCGCCGCCTGTTCGCGGTGATGGGCATGTTCCCGGTCGGCTATTACGACTTGAGCGTGGCCGGCGTGCCGGTGCATTCGACCGCATTCCGCCCGCTTGCATCCGCATCGCTGGCGGCCAATCCGTTCCGCGTGTTCTGCTCGCTGCTGCGCCTCGAATTGATCGAGGATGCCGAACTGCGCGCACAGGCCGAAGCCATCCTCGCCAGGCGCGACATCTTCACCGCCGGCGCGCGCGAACTGATCGCCAGGGCCGAAGCGCAAGGCGGCCTTGATGAAGCCGATGCACGGCGTTTCGTCGCCGAAGCGCTGGAAACCTTCCGCTGGCATTCGGACGCGACCGTGCCATTGGCGACCTACCGCGCGCTCAGCGACGCGCACAAGCTGATCGCCGACGTGGTCAGCTTCCACGGCCCGCACATCAACCACCTGACCCCGCGCACGCTCGACATCGACGCCGCGCAAGCGGAAATGCTCGCGCGCGGGATCAAGGCGAAAGCCGTGATCGAAGGCCCGCCGCCGCGCAAGGCGCCGATCCTGCTGCGCCAGACCAGCTTCACCGCGCTCAACGAAGCGGTGAACTTTCCGGCCGGCGATGGCGAAGTCGCCGCCGGCATGCACACCGCGCGCTTCGGCGAGATCGAGCAGCGCGGACTGGCGCTGACGCCGAAGGGCCGCGCGCTGTACGACGCATGCCTGGCGAAGGTGCGCGCACTCGAAGGCGCCGGCAGCACGGGCGGCGATTACGACGCGAAGCTCGCCGACGCCTTCGCCGATTTCCCCGACACGCTGGACGAACTGCGCGCGCAGCAACTCGGCTATTTCCGCTACACGAAGAGCGCCGACGGCGAATTGATCGCCGACCCGATCGTGTACGAGGATTTCCTGCCGGTGAGCGCGGCGGGCATCTTCCAGAGCAACCTCGGCGGCGCCGAACAACGCGCCTACGCCGCGCACGACAACCAAACCGAATTCGAGGCCGCGCTCGGCGCAAAGGTCAACGATCCGTTCGCGCTGTACGCCGCGCTCGAACGCGAATCGCTGGATGCGCTGCGCGCCGATTGACCGCAAGAAGAACCGAATTCCCCCATGCCATCACGATCCACCGACATCGCCGCGCAACCGGCATCGGGCCGCATCCGCGCGGCGTTCTTCGTCGGCGGTTTCGCCACGTTCTCGCTGCTGTATTGCGCGCAGCCGCTGCTGCCGGAATTCGCCCGCGAATTCCACCTCGACGCGGCGACCAGTTCGCTGCCGGTGTCGCTGGCCACCGCGTGCCTGGCGCTGTCGATCTTCTGCGCCGGCGCGCTGTCGGAAAACCTCGGCCGGCGCGGGCTGATGTTCGCCTCGATCCTGTGCGCGGCGCTGTTGAACTTCGCCGCGGCGTGGATGCCGCAGTGGGGCGCGCTGGTGGCATTGCGCGCGTTGTCGGGCATCGCGCTCGGCGGCATGCCGGCGGTGGCGATGGTGTACATGGCCGAGGAATTGCCGGCGGAAAAACTCGGCGCGGCGACCGGCCTGTACATCGGCGGCAACGCCTTCGGCGGGATGATGGGGCGCATCGCCGTGGGCTTCCTCACCGACCATTTCGGCTGGCGCATCGCATTGGCGTCGTTGAGCGCGTTCGACCTGCTGTGCGCGATCGGCTTCGTGCTGTTGCTGCCGGCTTCGCGCAACTTCGTGCGCAAGCGCGGCGCCGACCTGAAATACCACTTCGGCCATTGGTCCGCGCACCTGCGCAACAAATACCTGCTGTGGCTGTTCGTGATCCCGTTCTGCGAAATGGGCGCCTTCGTCAGCGTCTACAACTACATCGGCTTCCGCCTCGGCGGGGCGGAATTCGGCCTCAGCCAGAGCGCGCTGGCGCTGATCTTCGGCGTGTACGTGTTCGGCATCTTCTCTTCGTCGCTCAGCGGCCAGTTGTCCGACCGCATCGGCCGCGGCCCGGTGGTCTCGCTCGGCACCATCGCCGCCTTCGTCGGCGTGGCCTTGACGATGACGCACCGGCTGGCCGCGATCATCCTCGGCATCGCCCTGCTCACCGCCGGTTTCTTCGTCGCCCATTCGGCGGCGAGCGCATGGGTCAGCCGGCTCGGCCACAGCTCGAAAAGCCACGCCGCATCGCTGTACCTGCTGGCGTACTACGTCGGCTCCAGCGTGCTCGGCCTGGCCAGCGGCTGGTGCTGGGAACACGGCCAATGGAACGCGGTCGGCGGTTTCTGCCTGCTGTTGCTCGCGTTCGCCTCGCTCGCCGCGCGCGTGCTGCGCAAGCACGCCGACGACAGCAAGCCCTATGGCCGCTTTGCGCCGCATCCGCCGCGCAGCGAGTGAACGCCATCGATCCCCTGCGCGAATTCGTTGCCGCGCACGAAAAGCTGTTCGTGCTCACCGGCGCCGGCGTCAGCACCGATTCGGGCATTCCCGATTACCGCGATGCGGACGGGCAGTGGAAGCGGCAGCCGCCGGTCACCTTCCAGGCGTTCATGGGCGATCTGGCGGTGCGCAAGCGCTATTGGGCGCGGAGCATGCTCGGCTGGAGTTTTTTCGTCACCGCGCAACCGAACGCCGCGCATCGCGCACTGGCCGAACTCGAACGCCGCGGCAGGATCGAAATGCTGCTGACCCAGAACGTCGATGGCCTGCACCAGCGCGCAGGCAGCACGCGCGTCATTGATCTGCATGGGCGGCTCGACACCGTTCGATGCATGGACTGTGAAGCGCACAGCGACCGCGCGTCGCTGCAAGCGCGCCTGGAACAGGCCAATCCCGGTTGGCTGCCACGCATGGCGACGGTCGCGCCGGATGGCGATGCCGACATCGAAGCCGATTTCTCCGCGTTCGCGATTCCCGCATGCGAAATCTGCGGCGGCACGCTGAAGCCGGACGTGGTGTTCTTCGGCGAGAACGTGCCGCGCGAACGCGTGCTCGATGCAATGAAGCACCTGCACGCCAGCGATGCGGTGCTGGTCGTCGGCTCGTCGCTGATGGTGTATTCGGGCCTGCGCTTCGTCCACGCCGCGCACAAGGCCGGCAAGCCGATCGCGGCGTTGAACCTCGGCCGCACCCGTGCCGACGAATTGCTGTCGCCGAAGATCGAAGCGCCAATCGCCGCGACCTTGCTCACGCTGATCTGAGTTGCCGCGGCATCGCACCTGCGACCCAAGACGAAAGCCGGTGGATGCCCGCCGTCTGCGCGGGCATGGCGATCATTGGCCGAAGCGGTACACGTCCATCGCCATCATCCCGGCGTCGATGCCCGCGTCGATGCGCTGCGCGTGCAAGGCGTCGCCGCCGGCCGCGCCCATCGCGAAGAACAGCGGCAGCAGGTGTTCATCGGTCGGATGCGCGTGTTCGGCGAACGGCGCCTGCTTGCGGTAATCGAGCATTGCGGCGATGTCGTCGGCGTGCAGCTTGTCCTCGACCCAGCCGGTGAACGGACGCACGTAAGGCGCTTCGCCGCCGTCCTGATAGGTGCGCCAGTCGTGCAGGTTGTGGGTGATGCTGCCACTGCCGATCAGCAGCACGCCCTGTTCGCGCAGCGACGCCAGCGCACGGCCGAGCTTGAATTGGTGTTCCGGGCCGAGCCGCGGCTGGATCGACACGGAAACGACCGGAATGTCCGCCTCCGGATACATGTACAGCAGCGGCGTCCACACGCCGTGGTCGAAACCGCGATCGGCTTCGATGTGCGCCTCGATCCCGGCCTGCGCGTACAGCCGCGCGATGGCGTTCGCCAGTTGCGCCGAACCCGGCGCCGGATAGTGCAGGCGGTACAGCGCGTCGGGGAAGCCGCCGAAATCGTGGAGGGTCTCGGGTTTTTCCGCGCCGCCAATGCAGGGCGCACGCATCAGGTAATGCGCCGAAGCGACGACGATCGCGCGCGGACGCGGCAAGTCGCGACCCAGCCGCGCCCAGCATTCGCCGACGCGGCCGGCCTGCAGCGCGTGCATCGGCGAGCCGTGCGAAACGTACAACGATGGCAACGATGCGGAAGTCATGCCGGCAGCTTACGGCCGAGCGCCGAGCGCGGCGATGCCGGCACGGCGACAGTCCGTTGCATGCGCCGCGCTACTTCTTCGGCACGACCGCGGTGGTCAGGCGCGAGATGCAGACGAGCTTGCCTTCCGGGTTTTCGATCCTGATTTCCCACACCTGCGTGCTGCGGCCGACGTGCAGCGGGCGCACCGTGCCGGTGACGATGCCGTCGCGCGCGGCGCGCAGGTGGTTGGCGTTGATGTCGATGCCGACCACCGCTTCGGTTTCGCCGTCCACGCACAGCCAGCCGGCCATGCTGCCCAGCGTCTCGGCAAGCACCACCGATGCGCCGCCGTGCAGCAGGCCGAACGGCTGCTTGGTCTTCTCGTTGACCGGCATCGTCGCGCGGATCCAGTCGTCGCCGGCCTCGGTGAAGACAATGCCGAGCGCGCCGACCATGTTGCCCTGCGCGCCGCGATTGAGTTGTTCGATGCTGACCGGAAGATTGCGGAATGCCATGACGACCGATGCTCCACGAGGAAAACCGCATTGTCGCGCAATCGCGGCCATGTCGCGCGCGGCAATGAACGCAACCCTGTGTTGCATGGTGTTGCGACGGCAATCAGAGAATCGGCACGAGGCCGGCGCCGAACGCCATCAGCACGCGCACGAACACGGTTTTCGGACCAAGCCCGACTTCGGGGAAATCGCCGACCGTGCGATAGCACTGGTAGAACTTCGGGTCGTTGCTCGGCAACGGCTGCGGGCAGTCCGGGCCGGGCACGAAGTCGTAGCTGGTCGCGTAGCGGAACGGCCACAGGTCGAAGATCGGCAGCGACGAGGACACGCTGTCGATGCCGTTGCTCAGGTCGGACAGGATCGGCACGCGCTCGCGCCGGGCGATCGTCCACGAATTGACCGGGTCGATGTCGCGGTCGATGCTGGCTTGCAGGCGTTGCGCGAATCTTTCGTCGTCGATGATGACCACCGCCTCGGTGTTGTAGCGCACGGAGCGCGGGTCGAAGTTGTGGGTGCCGATCAGGGCGATGTGGCCGTCGATCACCATCGACTTGGCGTGCAGGCCGATGCGCAGGCCGGGGCGTTTCAGCGGCACCGGCCGGCTCGACGAACCGGAGCTGAGGAACGATGGTCGCGATTCGGCGCGGCGCAGCCTGCGCAGCTTGGTTTCGCCTTCGAGGTTGGAGAACAGTTCCTCGCCGGTGACGCTGTCCTGGTCGAACGGCTCGTCGTCGGCTTCCGGCGACAGGCCGGCGTAATCGATCGGTTCGTCGGTCGGGAACGGCTTGAGTTCGTGGATGTGGAAGCCGAGCTCGCGCAGGTACATGCGCTTGTACTTGTGCGAGACCGCATAGACGATCGGGTTGTCGGTCGAGGCCAGCGAGTTGGTCGCCACCGTCACCGTCGGCGCGTCGCTGCGCTTGTGCAGTTCGGCGAACACCTGGCGCGCCTTCTTCGACATGACCAGGTACGGCGTCTGCAGCAGCACGTCGTGTTGCGCGCCTTCGATCAGGGTTTCCAGTTCCGGCGTCGGCTGCAGCTTGGCGGTGTGGAAATCGCTGCGGTGCTTCTGCGGCAGGTCGGCGATGTAGTCGACCGCGCCGACCGGCAGCGCCGGCTGCACCAGCCTGCGCTCGACGATCGCGTCGTCGCTGGCCGCCGCGCGCATTTCCGCCGCGCGCGCGGGCCGCAGGAACTGCTCCGGCGGCAGCGCCGGCACGCCCTGCGCCAGCAGCACGCGGCCGACGTCGTTGAGGCGCTCGACCGGCACGCTGCGCCGCGTGTTCCAGAATTCCTCGAAGCTCGCCGCCATCGTCCGCGCGGCCGGGCCGGCGATGAGCACGTCGCGGTCGCGGAAATCATACTGGCTGTCCCAGTCGAAGTAATCGTCCTGGTAATTGCGCCCGCCGGTGATGCCGATGGCGTCGTCGACCAGCAACAGCTTGGTGTGCATGCGCTGGTTGAAGCGGCGGAAGCAGCACAGCACGCTGCCGGCATAGTCGAGGTAGTTGAGCGTGGCCTTGTTGAAGGTCGGGTTGTACACGCGCAAGGCGAAGTTCTGGTGCGCGCCGGCCAGCGCGGCGAGGATCTGCAAATCGCCGATCGCCGAGAGCTGGTCGATCAGCATGCGCACCTGCACGCCGCGCTTGGCCGCGGCGAGCAGTTCGTCGAGGACGATGCGCGAGGAATCGTCCTTGTCGAAGATGTAGGTTTGCAGGTCGATGCTTTTCTTCGCGCTGCGGATCAGGTTCAGGCGCGCCAGCAGCGAATCCTCGCCCTCGTCGATCATCAGCGCGTAGTGCTTCGGCGCGTCCGCCGTCGATGCGGCCAGCGCCTCGTCGCCGAGCGCGTGCAGCGGCGAGACCAGCGCGCAGTGGTCGGTTTCGTCGCTGCAGTCGACTTGCTCGCTGCGCGCCTGCGCGGCGATGTTGACCGCGCGCTCGTGCTGCAGCGGCGACAGCGAAGAACAACCGGCGAGCAGCAACAGGCACGATGCCGCGGCCAGACGCAACACCCGTCGCATCACGGCGTCACCGAGGAAACCGCCACCGGGTGCAGGCGCATGCGCAGCACGAATTCGACGTGGTTGTCGATCGCCAGCTTCCAGCCGTTCATGCCGTAGTCGCCGCGTTCGACTTCGCCGCTGGCGAGCACGTCGCAATCGTAGCCCGGACGCACGCAGCCGGACGGCGGCGCCTTGAGTTCCAGGGTCTTGGGCCGGCTCGTGCCGCGGATGGTCAGCGTGCCGGGCATGTGCCCGCCGCGGTCGACCAGCGAGGCATCGTAGGGATCGGACGTCCACGTCACCACCGGGAACTGGCGCGCGTTGAAGAAACTGTCGCTGCGCGCCATGTCGCTGTAGCGCGGGCTGTCGTTGACGTCGACGTCGGCCACGTACAAATTCAGCTGCACCTGGTGGCGGCCATCGGGCAACACGGTGACGCTGGCGTCGTAATGCGGGAACCAGCCTTCCAGGGCCTGCCCCCAGCGCGTGCGCAGCTTGAAGCCCAGGTGCGTGTGCGCCGGATCGAAGCTCATCGACTGCGTTGCCGGGATCGATTCGGCGATCGGCGGCGGCGCCACGCTGGCGGGCGCGGCGGCCGGCGGCGTTTGCGCCGCGCCGCACAGCGCCGGGACGAGCAGGACGATGGCCGGCAGCCCGCGCATCGCGATCGCGCCCCGCCGGATCATGGCCACCAGAAATCCACCAGCGTCGCCGCGCCCGGCTCGACCGCCGCGTCGTCGGCCAGGTGCAGCACCGCGATGCCGGCCGGCGGCATGCCGCGATAGTCGCCGCTGCGGCCATCGGCGAGCAGCGCGACCAGGTGCTCGAGGCCCGGGTTGTGCCCGACCAGCAGCAGGCGCTGCACGTCCGGGTGCGCATCGATGACGTTGATCAGGGTGCCGGCGCTGGCGTCGTAGATCGGTTCGGCCAGCCGTTGCTCGACGAAACCGACCACTTCCAGCACGTTCGCCAGCGTCTCGCGGGTGCGCCGCGCCGGCGAACACAGCACCCGGTCGGGCACCAGGCGGTGCTGACGCAACCAGCGCCCGGCCGCTTCGGCTTCGGCCAGGCCCACTGGCGACAGCGGCCGGTCGATGTCGGCTTGCCCGTAATTCGCCGGTTCGGCATGCGCATGGCGCAGCAGGATCAGTTCACGCACGGGCAGGCATCCATTCGGGGGAAGGGAATTGTCTCAGGAGTTGTCGAGCCACTGCAGCAGTGGCTCCCAATCGCCTTGATGATCGCGCACGGCCACTGAGTGATAGTCGAACAGGCTGCGGCCCAGCCCGGCCATCACCACGTAGGCCTGACTGTCGCGCAATTGTGTGACAACCGGATAAGGCCAGGATTGCAGCATCTCGACCGCCTGCCGGCTGGTCTGGGTCCACGGCTTGCTGCGGTTGAGGACCAGCCCGACCGGCAGCTTGCGCTTGTGCACGCGCGGCACCTCGGCCAGGGTGTTGAGGAAGCCGACCGTGGCCTCGATGTCCAGCCCGGACGGCATCACCGGCACCACCACCGCATCGGCCGCGTCGAGGAAGGATTCCAGCTCGGCCGCCTGTGCCCCCGCCGGCGCGTCGATCACCACGACCTCGGCGTCCTCCGGCACGTGCTTGCGCCAGCTCGCCTTGCGGCCGCTGCCGTCGACGGCGAGCACGGCGCTGGGCATTTCCACCCGGCGCTGCGCCCAGCGCGTCGAGGAGCCCTGCGGGTCGGCATCGACCAGCACGGTCTTGTGCCCGTCCAATGCGAACTTCGCGGCCAGGTTGCTGGCCACGGTGGTCTTGCCCGCGCCGCCCTTGGAGCTGGCGACCAGAATCGTCTTCATGCGCTCTCCTCATTGCCGGGAGGTTGCCCGTTTCCGGGAGCGTACACCGGCACGGGTACCGATGGGGAGGTCCGGATCAGGCATCGCCCTGCAAGGTCGATGGAATGTCGCGGTGCAGATGCACGCAACGGATCACATCCAGATGGTCAACGTGCTCGATGTAGAACAAGGCGTAGGGATACTTGTGCAAACACCAGTGGCGCAATTGCGGGATATCCAGTTCGTGCGCATAGCGCGGCGAACCACATGGACGGATGGATTTCAATGTGGCGGACCGCCGCTTCGAGCGCGTCGAGGAATCCCGATGCCGCACGTGGCGATTCGCCCAGATAGTCATCCAGTGCGTGCTGGATGTCGGCTTGCGCCAGCTCGGAACGAATCGCCGGTTTCACGCTTGCGGCTTGCCAGCCTTGGCGACCTGTTCGCGCAGCTTGGTGAAATACACCGCATCCATGCGCCCAGCGGGTTTGGAAGCCACGCCGTCCAGCAGGTATTGGCGGAATTGCTCGCGGTCACGGTCGCGCCGGATCAACGCGCGCATGTATTCGCTGCTGCTGCCAAAGCCCTCGGCCTTAGCCCTCGGCCTTGATGCGCGCATCGACGAAATCCTTGAGTTCATCCGGCAAGGAGATGTTCATCGTGCTCATGCGCGCACCCTAGTCCGCGTGGCAAAAAATGGCAAGCTTGCAGTCATCACCTGCCCTGCGCCTGCCGTTCCTCGATCGCGCTGAACGCCGAATGTTCACCCGGCGCCGGATGGTCGTTGCCGGTGGAGAAATAGGCCACGCCGGTGCCGTGTTCGCGATCGAGCCACAGGCCGGCGAGCATGCCGTAGGCGTTGCCGGAATGGCCGACGCGGGCGATGCCGTCGCCGAACGGATCGTCGCCGCAGTTCGGGCCGGGCGTGGCCAGCGTCTGCGTGGCCAAACCGTAGCGGCAGAACTCGCCCTTGGCGTTGCGCACCGGGTCGTCTTCCTCGGTGGTGAAGCCGTTGCCGTCGCGCAGGGTCCACTGCGGCACGGTCATCGTGCGCACGCTTTCGGGTTTCAGGATTTGCACGCCATCGACCGTGCCGTCATTCAGCAGCATGCGGCCGATCTTCGCCAGCCCGTTCGCGGAAATGCGCAGCCCGCCCTGCGGGCCGAAGATGCCGCCTTGCGTGCCGGGTTTGTAGTTCGACAGGTCGCAGGAGCCATCCTTCGCCCGCGTCACCCCGCACGCCGGTTTCTTGCCGCGGTTGTCGTCGACTTCGGGCTTGCCGTTTTCGTACAGCACCACGGCACGCGCGGCGGTGGCCTCGTCGCAGGTGATCCAGCCATAGCACGCATCGATGCCGAGCGGCTTGAGCACCACGCGTTGCAGCAACAGGTCGAAGCGCTCGCCGCTGGCCGCTTCCAGCGCCTGGCCGATCAGCGGGAAATTGAGGTTGGTGTAGCGCCAGTAGCTGCCAGGCCTGTGCTGCGCGTCCCACGCCTTCGGGTCGGACAGGATCATGTCCCTGTAGCTGCCGTCGGCCGGCACCTGCCAGTAGCCGGCGCCGTCGGTGAGGCTGCTGGTGTGCGAGAGCATCATCCGCAGCGTGATCCTGTCACGCGGGAAATTCGGGTTGCGCAGCTTGAAGCCGAGGTACTTGGACACGTCGGCGTCGAGGTCTATTTTCTTCTCCTCGACCAGCTTCATCGCCGCAATGCTGGTGACGAACTTGGAAATCGAGGCGATGCGCACCGGATCGTCCGCCGTCACCGCGCGCTTGGTCGCCAAATCGGCAAAGCCTTCGCTGCGGGTGGCGGTGATGCCGTCCTTGTCGAATGCCACGCGCACCTGCGCGATCGGCTGCGAATACGCCGGCGCCGCCTCCTGCGCGAACGCGGGCGCGCAACCCAGCGCGGCGAGAAACACGGACAGCGGCAGCAGGCGCTTCGGCATCGAACTCTCTCCTCGTCAAATGAAATGCTGCAACAGCCACATCCACGCCGGCAACGTGACCAGCGAAGCCACCAGACTGTAGCCGACCAGCGCGGCGCACAGGCGCGGTGCCAGGTTGTGCGCCATCGCCAGCGCGGCGGCGGAAATCATGCACGGCATCGATGCCTGCAACACGCTCACCTGAATCTGCCGCGCGGACAAGTGGAACAGCAGCGCCAGGCCGAGCGCGAGCAACGGCATCACCACCAACTTCAATGCAATGCCGGCGAGCAGCGGCTTCAATTCGTCGCGCGGCATTGCGAACTTGATGCTCAGGCCGACCGCGACCATCACCAGCGGCAGCATCGCATCGCTCAGGCGCTGCAGGCCCGCCGCGATCCAGTGCGGCGGGTCGGCCGGCATCACCGTCAACGCCAGCAACAACGCGATGCACGGGGGGAATTTTGCAACGCGCAGCGCGATGGCCTTGAAGCTCGGCGGCGCGTCGCCGGCGTAGCGCGCGCAGACGTACAGGCCGTAGGTGGACAGCAACAGGAAGGTGCCGAGCTGGTCGTACACCACCGCGTCCGGCAGCGCTTCGTCGCCGAGCAGCGCGCGGATCATCGGGTAGCCGATGAAGCTGGTGTTGCCGAGGCCCACGCACATCAGCAGCGCGGCGTGTTCGCCTTTTCTGAAACCGAACAGCTTGCCGCACAGCGTCACCAGCAGCACCGTCGCCACGATCAGCAGCCACGGCGTGGCGATCAACCCCGCCAGCGACGCGTCGACGTGCAGGCGCGGCACGTACAGCAGGATCGCCGCCGGCAGGCACAGGTACAACACCACGCCGTTGAGCGTTTCGGACGCATTGGCCGGGAACATCTTCAGCCGTGCGAACACGATGCCGAGGAACAGCAGCGCGAGGATCAGGGCGAACGCATCGAAGGCCATCGGCAATGCAAGCAAGCGGCACGGGGATCTCGCATTATCGGCGCAGATCGCGGTTTCGGCGCATGACCGGGGTCGCATCGCGGCATTGCCACGCATCGATCCCCTCGCGCACGCCCCGGCTGAACGTCTAAAGTTGCACTTGGGCAAGGAATCCACGCTGTTACAATCGAAACGAAGCTGCATCCGGGACTTCCATGACCAGCACCACCGAACTCCAGTCGCCCTCGTCCACCACCGCGTTGCCATCCGGCGTGCGCGACAGGGACTACACGCTCGAACACAAGTACACCCGCGTCGATGGCCGCATCTATCTTTCCGGCGTGCAGGCGCTGGTGCGCCTGCCGTTGATGCAGAAACTGCGCGACGAAGCCGCGGGCCTGAACACCGCCGGCTTCGTCAGCGGCTATCGCGGCTCGCCGCTGGGCGGCTTCGACCTGGAACTGTGGCGCGCGAAGAAACATCTGGAAAACGCCAAGGTGCGCTTCCAGCCCGGCCTCAACGAAGACCTCGCCGCGACGATGGTCTGGGGCACGCAGCAGACCAACCTGTTCCCCGGCGCCAAGGTCGATGGCGTATTCGGCGTGTGGTACGGCAAGGGCCCGGGCGTGGACCGCAGCGGCGATGCGTTCAAGCACGCGAACGCGGCGGGCACCGCGCCGTTCGGCGGGGTGCTGGCGATGGCCGCCGACGACCATGCCTGCCGCAGCTCCACGCTGCCGCATGGCAGCGAAGAAGAATTCGTCAGCGCGATGATGCCGGTGCTCAACCCGGCCGGCGTGCAGGACATCCTGGATCTGGGCCTGGTCGGCTGGGCGATGTCGCGCTACACCGGGCGCTGGATCGGCTTCAAGACCATCGCCGAAACCGTGGAATCCTCCGCGTCCGTTGACGTGATCAGCCCGATTTCACGGCAAATCATCATTCCCGAGGATTTCGAGCTGCCCGAAGGCGGGCTCAACATCCGCTGGCCGGACCCGCCGCTGAACCAGGAAATGCGCCTGCACCGCTACGCGATGCGCGCCGCGCAGGCCTTCGCCCGCGCGAACAAGCTCGACACCCTGGTGATGGATTCGCCGCGCGCACGACTCGGCATCGTCACCACCGGCAAGAGCTATCTGGACGTGTTGCAGGCGCTGGAATACCTCGGCCTCGACGAACAGGCGTGCCGCGACATCGGCATCCGCGTGTACAAGGTCGGCATGACCTGGCCGCTGGAACCGCAGGGCATCGCCCAATTCGCGCGCGGGCTGGAAGACATCGTCGTCGTCGAAGAGAAAAAGGCCTTCATCGAGCAGCAGATGAAGGAGCAGTTCTACAACTGGCCGCAAAACTGGGGCGCGCGCCCGAGCATCGTCGGCAAGTACGACGAACAGGGCCAGTGGATCCTGCCGAGCACCGGCGAACTCACGCCCGCGACGATTGCCGGCGTGATCGGCAAGCGCATCCAGCGCTTCTTCAATACCGAATCCATCGAACAGCGCCTGCGCTGGATGGAGGAAAAAGAGGCCGAAATGGCCTTGCCGCGCGCCGATTTCCCGCGCGTGCCGCATTACTGCTCGGGCTGCCCGCACAACACCTCGACGAAAGTGCCCGACGGTTCGCGCGCGATGGGCGGCATCGGCTGCCATTACATGGTCACGTGGATGGACCGCAACACCGACACCTTCACCCACATGGGCGCCGAAGGCGTGCCGTGGGCGGGGCAGGCGTGGTTCACCGACACCCAACACGTGTTCCAGAACCTCGGCGACGGCACGTATTACCACAGCGGTTATCTGGCGATCCGCCAATCCATCGCCGCCGGCGTCAACATCACCTACAAGATCCTCTACAACGACGCGGTGGCGATGACCGGCGGGCAGCCGGTGGATGGCCCGTTGTCGGTGCCGGACATCGCGCAGCAGATGCGCGCCGAAGGCGTGCAGAAGATCGTCGTGGTCAGCGACGAGATCGGCAAGTGGAGCGACCCCTCGATCTTCCCGGGCGGCGTGGAGTTCTTCGACCGCCGCCAGCTCGACGACGTGCAGAAAATGCTGCGCGAAGTGAAGGGCACCTCGATCCTGATCTACGACCAGGTCTGCGCAACCGAGAAACGGCGCCGGCGCAAGCGCGGCAAGCTGGTCGACCCGGCCAAGCGCGTGGTGATCAATTCGCTGGTCTGCGAAGGCTGCGGCGATTGCGGCGAAAAGAGCTTCTGCGTCTCGGTATTGCCGAAGGAAACCGAATTCGGGCGCAAGCGCGACATCGACCAGAGCAATTGCAACAAGGATTTCAGCTGCGTCGAAGGCTTCTGCCCGAGCTTTGTCACCGTCGAAGGCGGCCAGCTCAAGAAAGGCAAGAAGTCGAAGGCCGCGGAAAAACTTTCCGCGCTGCCGGAACCGCAGTTCACCACGGACTTGTCGCAGCCCTGGAACATCCTGATCACCGGCGTCGGCGGCACCGGCGTGGTCACCATCGGCGCGCTGCTGGGCATGGCCGGCCACCTCGAAGGCAAGGGCGCGACGGTGCTCGATCAGACCGGGCTGGCGCAAAAAGGCGGCGCGGTCACCACCCACATCCGCATCGCGCGCGAACCGGGCGAACTGCACGCGGTGCGCATCGCCGCCGGCGAAGCGGACCTGGTGCTCGGCTGCGACATGGTCGTGGTCAACGACTACTGGGCGCTGTCGAAGGTGCGCGGCGAGCGCAGCCATGTCGTGCTCAACAGCTACGAAGCGATGCCCGGCCCCTTCATCTGGCACCCGGACATGCAGTTCCCGGCCAGCGACATCGTCGCCAGCGTCAAGCTCGCCCTCGGCGGCGAAGACCCGGTGCTGCTCGACGCGACCAAGCTCGCCACCGCGTTGCTCGGCGACGCGATCGCCACCAACCTCTTCATGCTCGGCTACGCGTGGCAACGCGGCTGGGTGCCGATTTCCTTCGACGCGCTGATGCGCGCGGTCGAACTCAACGGCGCCGCGGTGGAGATGAACCAGACCGCGTTCGCGTGGGGCCGCTTGATGGCGGTGGATGCGCAAGCCGTGCTCGATGCGGCCGGCATCGCATCGCCGCAACTCGCGAACCTGGTACCGTTGCCGCAACTCGCATCGGAAGAATTCGCGCCGCTGGACGACTCCAAGCTGTCGCGCTCGCTCGACGAGACCATCGCCCGCCGCACCGCCTTCCTCACCGACTACCAGAACGCCGCCTACGCGCAGCGCTACGCGCAACGGGTCGAGAAGGTACGCAAGGCCGAACGGGAAAAGGCACCCGGCTCGACCGCGCTGACCGAGGCCGTGGCGCGCTACCTGTTCAAGCTGATGGCATACAAGGACGAATACGAAGTCGCGCGCCTGTTCGTCGACGGCAAGTTCCGCGAGCAGGTCGCGCAGCGGTTCGAGGGCGACTACAAACTCAAGTTCCACCTCGCCCCACCGCTGTTCGCCAAGAAGGATGCGAACGGCCGCATGATCAAGAGCGACTACGGCGCGTGGACGATGGGCGCGTTCAAGCTGCTGGCCAAGCTCAAGTTCCTGCGCGGCGGCGCGCTCGACGTGTTCGGCTACACCACCGAGCGCAAGCACGAGCGCGCGCTGGTCGGCGAATACGAAAGCGTCGTGAACGAACTGCTGCAATCTCTCGATGCAGGCAAGCTCGAGCTCGCGGTGGACATCGCCAGCGTGCCCGAACACATCCGCGGCTACGGCCACGTCAAGGGCAAGCACCTGAAGGCGGCGAAGGCACGCGAGGCGGAACTGCTGGCGAAGTGGCGCAACTGAAACCAACGCTGCCTTTGCCGCGGTCAAATCGGCTATAACTTCCCCACGCTTTCGCGAATGGGGAACCCGATGAAACCGATGTTCAAGCTTGCGCTGGCGTTGTGTGCCGCCGCGCTGTTGCCCGCCTGCACCGTGGTGTCGCCGGAAGTCGGCTACGAGGCCGTGCTGGTCGACAAGCCGATCGTGTTCGGGCATGGCGGCGTGCGCATGGACGACGTGCGTCCGACCGGCCGCAGCTATACGTGGTTTTCGACCCAAGCGCTGTACGTGCCGACCACGCCGCAGACCATACAGGTCGCGTTCGACGACTATTCCAGCTCGGACAACATCCTGCTCGACTTCGAGACCGCCATCCAGTACCGCATCACCAATGCGCCGCGCCTGCTTTCGGCCAAGGGCACCAACTGGTTCCAGAACAACATCAGCACGCAATACGCGGCCATCGTGCGCGACCAGGTGAAGCGCCACGACATGACCAGCATGATGTCCAACCCGGACACGGCCAAGCAGATCGACGATGCCGTGACCGAAGCGATCCGCTCCGAGGTCCGGCAACAAGGCATCGACGTGGAGATCATCAACATCTCGCTCGGCCGCGCCAAGCCGAACCCGAACGTGCTGGCGCAGATGAACGAGACCGCCGCGCAGCAGCAGCGGGTGAAGACGCTGCAACAGGCCACGATCGCCGAAGAACAACGCAAGGCCGAGCAGGAAGCCACCGCCGCGGCCGACGATGCGTACCGGCAGAAGATGGGCCTGTCGCCGCAGCAATACCTGACCCGGCAGATCGCCGAAATCCAGGCCGATGCGTGCAAGAGCGCGAAGGCCTGCTACATCCTGCCACCGGGCAGCCCGGTGGTGGCGAATGAGCGGTAAGCACGGCAGGACTCCGGGAGAATCGGACGTGCGCAAGGCCCACGCCCTCATCGTGCTGGCGGCGCTGCTCGCCACCGTTCCCGCCTTCGCGAAGGACAACAGCGCCGCACTGAAGGCCGAAGCGCAACGCGTGAGCATCGTCCGCGACGATTGGGGCATCGCCCACGTCAGCGGCCGGACCGATGCCGACGCGGTGTTCGGCATGATCTACGCGCAGGCCGAGGACGACTTCAATCGCGTCGAGAACAACTACCTGCTGGCGCTCGGCCGCTCCGCCGAAGCGGACGGCGAAGGCCTCGTCTATCAGGATTTGCGCCAGAAGCTTTTTGTCGATCCGGTCGAACTCAGGGCGAAGTACGCGCAAAGCCCGGCATGGCTGCGCAAGCTGATGGACGCCTGGGCCGACGGCCTCAATTATTACCTCGCCACGCACCCCGACGTGCATCCGCGCGTGATTGCGCACTTCGAGCCGTGGATGGCGCTGAGCTTCACCGAAGGCAGCATCGGCGGCGACATCGAACGCGTTTCGACCAGGGAATTGCAGGCGTTTTACGGCAACCCGACGCCGCAGGTGCCGGAGCGGGTCGCCGCGGTGCAGGAACGCTACGTCGAACCGACCGGCTCCAACGGCATCGTCATCGCCCCGTCGCGCACCAAGGATGGCCACGCGTTGCTGCTGATCAATCCGCACACCTCGTTCTACTTCCGCGCCGAGCTGCAGATGCAGAGCAAGGAAGGCCTGGATGCCTACGGCGCGGCGACGTGGGGCCAGTTCTTCATCTACCAGGGCTTCAACCGAACCCAAGGCTGGATGCACACCTCCAGCGGCGTGGACGTGGTCGATGAGTTCGCCGAAACGGTGACGCGCAAGGACGGCCAACTGTCCTACAAGTACGGCAACGCGCAGCGCCCGCTGACGACGAAAACCATCGTCGTGCCGTATCGCGATGCCGATGGCAAGCTGGCGCAGAAAACCTTCACCGCCTACTTCACCCACCACGGCCCGGTCGTGCGCGTGGACAAGGACGGCAAGTGGATCTCGATCGCGCTGATGAACAAGCCGATCGAAGCGCTCAGCCAATCCTTCCTGCGCACCAAGACCCGCGATTTGCCCGGGTTCCTGAAAGTCGCGGAAACCTGGAAGGCCAATTCGTCGAACAACACGCTGTACGCCGACAACAAGGGCGATATCGCCTACCTGCATCCGCAATTCATTCCCAGGCGCGACGACCGCTTCGACTACACCCAGCCGGTCGATGGCTCGGATCCGGCGACCGGCTGGGGACGTCTGCTCGACTTGAACGAACGCCCGAACGCGATCAATCCGGGCAACGGCTGGCTGCAGAACACCAACAACTGGCCGTATTCGGTGGCCGGCCCGCTGAGCCCGAAACGCGAGGATTTCCCGCGCTACATGGACAGCGCCGGCGAAAACCCGCGCGGCATCCATGCCGTGATGTTGCTGCAAGGAAAGAACGACTTCACCGCGGAATCACTGCGCGCGGCAGCGTTCGATTCGTACTTGCCCGCGTTCGCGCAACTGGTGCCGACGCTGGTGGAAGCATATGACGATGCGCCTGCATCCGATCCGCTGAAATCGAAATTGAAGGATCAAATCGAGCTGCTGCGGCACTGGGATTATCGCTGGGGCGCGGACTCGGCCGAAACCTCGCTCGCCGTGTTCTGGGGCGAAACGCTGTATGCGCAATCGGCCGCCGCCGCGCGCGCCGCAGGCATCGACTGGCTCGACTACGCCAGCGGGAAAACCACGCCGACACGGAAACTCGACGCGCTCGCGACCGCGTCGGACCGCCTGTCGTCCGACTTCGGCAGCTGGAAAACGCCGTGGGGCCAAATCAACCGCTTCCAGCGCCTCAGCGACGACATCGCGCCGAAGTTCTCCGACGATGCGCCATCGACGCCGGTGCCGTTCGTGTCCAGCCAATGGGGTTCGCTGGCCTCGTTCGGCGCGCGCCGCCAGGAAGGCACCAAGCGTTATTACGGCACCAGCGGCAACAGCTTCGTCGCCGTGGTCGAGTTCGGCGACAAGGTCAGCGCGCATGCGGTGATGGCCGGCGGCGAAAGCGGGGACATCGATTCGCCGCACTTCCGCGACGGCATCGCGCGCTACGCCAGCGGCGACCTGCGCGAGGTGTATTTCTATCCGGAACAACTGGTCGGCCACAGCGGACCGGCGCACCATCCGGGACAATGACCCCGCCTCAGGTCATGCGGCGAGGCAATTTGCTGCGTTGCGCGTTTGCCACTTCACGGCAACGCGCATGGCGTTAGACTGTCCGCCACAGTTTTCAACCCGGAGCACGATCATGTCCTACACCCTGCCTGCCTTGCCGTATGCCTACACCGCGCTCGAACCGCACATCGACGCGCAGACGATGGAAATCCACCACAGCAAGCATCACCAGACCTACATCAACAACCTGATCGCCGCGGTCAAGGACACGCCGTTCGACGGCAAGAGCGCCGAAGAGCTGATCGCCGCGCTGGATTCGCTGCCGGACAACCTGAAGGGCCCGGTGCGCAACAACGCCGGCGGCCACGCCAACCACAGCCTGTTCTGGACCGTGATGGCCCCGGCCGGCCAAGGCGGTGGCGGCGCGCCGGAAGGCGAACTGGCCGCGGCCATCGATCGCGACCTCGGCGGCCTCGACGCATTCAAGGAAGCCTTCACCAAGGCCGCGTTGACCCGCTTCGGCAGCGGCTGGGCGTGGCTGAGCACCGACAAGAGCGGCAAGCTGCTGGTCGAATCGTCCGCCAACCAGGACAGCCCGCTGACCCAGGGCGTCGGTTCGGGCAACACCCCGATCCTGGCGCTGGACGTATGGGAACACGCCTACTACCTGAAGTACCAGAACCGCCGCCCGGAATACATCGCCGCGTTCTACAACGTGGTCAACTGGGCCGAAGTGGCGCGCCGCTACGCCGCCGCGAAGGCGTAACCGCGGTTTTTTGACACGACGGCGAAGAGGCGGGAGCAATCCCGCCTTTTCCGTTGCGGAGCAGCGCAGGCGCGACACATGCTTGAATGGTGGCGGCGCGTCCGGGACGCACCGCCGTTTCCAGCCCAAGGCATCCACCCCGATCCGGAGCCTCCCATGACGCAGCGTTTTGCTTTTTCCGCCATGCTTGCCGCCCTGACCTTGCTGGCCACCGGTTTGTTGACCGGATGTTCGCAGCCGCAACCGGACGAACAGGAGCAGGCCCTCGCCCAGTCCGCACAGCGCGCCGCCGCCGACGCGCAACCGGCACCGGCCGGCAGCGTGGCCACCATCAACGCCGGCAGCTGCGATGCCACCCAGGCGCAGTGGGTGGTCGGCAAGCCGATCGCCGACCGCGAGGCCGAACAGGCGCGGAAGGACAGCAGCGCGACCAGCGTGCGCGTGCTCAAGCCCGGCCAGCCGGTGACGATGGACTTCAATGCGTCGCGGCTGAACATCGAAGTCGACGCCAAGGGCGTCGGCGTGAACGCGCGCTGTGGGTGAGCACGACGTGCTTGCGCGGCACTGCCGCGCGCGTCTTGCGAACGCCCGATGCGCTGCGCCGGGCCGGACACGCGCGATGCCTGTGATCCCGCTCCCCGCACAAACCAATCACGCACCAGCAAGCGGCCTGTAAGTTGCTTGCGCAACGGTGATTGCACCAAGTTGACGACTGTGCTGTAGTCGTTGGCCCGGTGATGTTCTCCAGCGCGGCACAGGTGCGAGCGCGGCATCGCCGTCCGCCACAGGTTGCCAAGCAATGGCCCCTCAGCCAATCGGGCTTTACGATCCCAACGACGAACGCGATGCCTGCGGTTTCGGCATGATCGCGCAGCTCGACGACCAGCCCTCGCGCGCGATCGTCGATACCGCGATCCAGGCGCTTTCGCGCATGACCCATCGCGGCGGCGTCGCCGCCGACGGTTTGACCGGCGACGGTTGCGGCCTGCTGCTGCGCAAACCGGAAGGTTTCCTGCGTGCGCTGGCGCGCGAAGCGGGCATCGAGACCGGCAGGCAATTCGCCTCGGGCCTGGTGTTCCTGCCGCGCGACGAAGCCGCTGCCGCGCAATGCCGTGCCGAACTCGAAACGCAACTGGAAAAAGCCGGCGCGCAACCACGCGGCTGGCGCGTGCCGCCGACCGACGCGTCGGTGTGCGGCGAATTGGCCAAGCAGACGCTGCCGCGCATCGAACAGGTTTTCGTCGATGCCGGCGACGCGCAGGATCAGGCCGCGTTCGCGATGGCGTTGTTCGTCGCCCGCCGCCGCGCCGAACAGCAATTGCGCGAACACGCCGATTTCTACGTGGTGACGCTGACCCCGCACGCGATCGGCTACAAGGGCATGGTGCTGCCGGACAAGCTCACTGCGTTCTACACGGATCTGCAGCGCAGCGACCTGACCTCCAGCGCCGTGGTTTTCCACCAGCGCTTTTCCACCAACACGATGCCGCGCTGGCCGCTGGCGCATCCGTTCCGCCTGCTCGCGCACAACGGCGAGATCAACACCATCGAAGGCAACCGGCGCTGGGCGCAGGCGCGCAGCAAGGTGTGGAAGACGCCGCGCTTCGACCTGACCGAATTCGATCCGATCATCCCGATGAAGGGTTCGGATTCGCAATCGCTGGACGCGATGCTGGAAATCCTCGTCGCCGGCGGCATGGAGTTGATTCAAGCCTTGCGCATCCTGGTTCCACCGGCGACGCAATCGCTGGAATTCAAGGACCCGGACCTGGCCGCGTTCTACGAGTTCTACGGATTGAACACCGAACCGTGGGACGGCCCCGCCGGCATCGTCGGCATGGACGCGCGCTACGCGGTGGCCACGCTCGACCGCAACGGCCTGCGCCCGGCGCGCTGGCTACTGACCTCGGATCGGCATTTCCTCGTCGCCAGCGAAGCCGGCGTGTGGGAATTGCCGGCCGAGCGCATCGTGCGCAAGGGCAAGCTCGGCCCCGGCGAAATGATGGCGATCGACCTCAAGCGCGGCGACCTGCTCGACAGCGACGCGATCGACCGCATCAACCGCGGCCGCGCGCCGTACAAGCAGTGGCTGCAGAAGGGCGTGACCTACCTGCAGACCGAACTGATCGACCCGTCGCTGGCCGAGGAACCGTTCGACGAAAAAACCCTGCGCAGCTACCACAAGCTGTTCCAGCTGACGAGCGAGGAGATCGAGAACATCCTGCGTCCGCTCGCCGAAACCGAGGCCGAAGCGACCGGCTCGATGGGCGACGACACGCCGATGGCGGTGCTGTCGCAAAAGAACCGCCCGCTGTACGACTACTTCCGCCAGGCCTTCGCGCAAGTCACCAACCCGCCGATCGACCCGCTGCGCGAAGACTGCGTGATGTCGCTGACCACCCAGCTCGGCAAGGAGACCAACATCTTCCACGCCGGCCCGGAGACGGTGAACCACATCATCCTCAACTCGCCGATCCTGTCCCAGCGCAAGTTGCGGCAGATGCTGAAAATGCCGCATTACGAAGGCAAGAGCCGGTTGATCGACCTGTCCTACGCGCCGGAAGAAGACCTGAAATCCGCGATCGATCGCATCTGCCGCGACGCCGAACAGGCCGCGCGCGAAGGCAACGTGCTGTTGCTGCTGTCCGACCGCTACCCGCAGCCGGGCCGGCCGATGGTGCACGCGCTGCTCGCCACCGGCGCGGTGCACCACCACCTGAGCAAGGTCGGCCTGCGCTGCGATGCCAACCTGATCGTCGAAACCGGCACCGCGCGCGACGCGCACCACATGGCCTGCCTGCTCGGCTTCGGCGCGACCGCGGTGTATCCGTACCTGTCGTACCAGACCCTGTTCGACATGGGCCGCCGCGGCATCCTGTCGCTGAAGAAGGCCGGCGTGCAGCGCGAGCTCGGCCGCAGCTACCGCAAGGGCGTCTACAAGGGCTTGTCGAAGATCATCTCGAAGATGGGCATCGCGACGATCGCGTCGTATCGCGGAGCGCAACTGTTCGAGATCGTCGGCCTCGACGAGGAAGTGGTCGAGCTGTGCTTTCCCGACACGCCCTCGCGCATCGGCGGTTCCGGCTTCGCCCTGCTCGACGACAAGGCGCGCCTGCTCGACGCGGCCGCGTGGAACGATGCATCCCCGCCGGAAACCGGCGGCTACCTCAAGTACGTGCATGGCGGCGAATACCACATGTACAACCCGGACGTGGTGATGTCGTTGCAGAAGGCCACGCGCACGGGCAAATTCGAGGACTGGCAGCGCTACGCAGAAGTGGTGAACGACCGCCCCGTTTCCACGTTGCGCGATCTGCTCGCATTGAAGAAGGCGGAGGCGCCGACGCCGCTCGACCAGGTCGCCGACGCGAGCGACTTGCTGCGCCGCTTCGACACCGCCGCGATTTCGCTCGGCGCGCTGTCGCCGGAAGCGCATGAAGCCCTGGCGGTCGCGATGAACCGTTTGGGCGGACGCAGCAATTCCGGCGAAGGCGGCGAAGACCCGGCGCGCTACGGCACCGACAAGCGCAGCAAGATCAAGCAGGTCGCGTCCGGCCGCTTCGGCGTCACGCCCGAATACCTGGTCAATGCCGAAGTGCTGCAGATCAAGGTCGCGCAGGGCGCCAAGCCCGGCGAAGGCGGCCAGTTGCCCGGCCACAAGGTCAACGAACTGATCGCGCGCCTGCGCTACGCCAAGCCCGGCATCGGCTTGATTTCGCCGCCGCCGCATCACGACATCTATTCGATCGAGGATCTGGCGCAGCTGATTTTCGATCTGCGCCAGGTGAATCCGAACGCGCTGATCTCGGTGAAGCTGGTGTCGCATGCCGGCGTCGGCACGATTGCCTCCGGCGTGGTCAAGGCCGGTGCCGACCTCATCACCATTTCCGGCCACGACGGCGGTACCGGCGCCTCGCCGATTTCGTCGATCCGCTACGCCGGCGTGCCGTGGGAACTGGGTCTGGCCGAAGCGCACCAGGCACTGGTCGCGAACCAGTTGCGCGATCGCTGCATCCTGCAAACCGACGGCGGCCTCAAGACCGGCCTCGACGTGGTCAAGGCCGCGCTGCTCGGCGCCGACAGCTTCGGCTTCGGCACCGCGCCGATGATCGTGCTCGGCTGCAAATACCTGCGCATCTGCCATCTCAACAACTGCGCGACCGGCGTGGCGACGCAGGACGAGCGTTTGCGCGAGCAATACTTCACCGGCCTGCCGGAACGCGTCGAAAACTTCTTCCGCCTGCTCAGCGAAGAAGTGCGGCAGTGGCTGGCGTATCTCGGCGCGAAATCGCTGGACGAAATCGTCGGCCGCACCGACCTGCTCCATCAAACCGACGCAACGCCACGCCCCGGCGTGAAGGTCGACCTGTCGCGCCTGCTCGCGCCGGCGTCGTTCGACGGATTGAACTGCGCCGCGCAGCGCCTGTACGAATCGCCGGATTCGCTGGCGACGCAAATGGATGGCCTGCTGCGCGATGCCATCGCCAACAAGCGCGGCGGCGATCATCGTTTCCTGATCCACAACACCGACCGCAGCATCGGCGCGCGTTTGTCCGGTTCGATCGCGCGCGCGCACGGCAACCAGGGCATGGGCGAAGCACCGATCAACCTGCATTTCCGCGGCAGCGCCGGGCAGAGTTTCGGCGCGTTCAACGCCGGCGGCCTGCAGATGGAACTGGAAGGCGAAGCCAACGACTACGTCGGCAAGGGCATGGCCGGCGGCCGCCTGGTCGTGCGTCCGCCGCGCGGCGCGCGCTTCGAGGCGCGCAACACCCCGATCGTCGGCAACACCTGCCTGTACGGCGCGACGGGGGGCGAACTGTACGCCGCCGGCCGCGCCGGCGAGCGCTTCGGCGTGCGCAATTCCGGCGCGCTGGCGGTGATCGAAGGCGCCGGCGACCACTGCTGCGAATACATGACCGATGGCGTGGTGCTGGTGCTGGGCAAGGTCGGCCTGAATTTCGGCGCCGGCTTCACCGGCGGCCTGGCCTACGTGCTCGACATCGACCGCGATTTCGTCGACCGCTACAACCACGAACTGATCGACATCTACCGCATCAGCGGCGAAGGCTTCGAGACCTATCGCCAGCACATCCACCAGTTGATCCAGCGCCACCGCGAACTGACCGGTTCGATCTGGGCGCAGCAGATCCTCGACGAATTCCGCGATTACATCGGCAAGTTCTGGCTGGTGAAACCGAAGGCGGCGAGCATCGAATCGCTGACCGAAGCCCTGAGGAACGCCGCATGAGCAAGAAGCAAGCCTTCCAGTTCCTCGACCTGCCGCGGCGCATGCCGCAGCGCATTCCGCTGGAACTGCGCACCCACGGCGACTGGAACGAGTTGTACGGCAAGTTCGGCCTCGGCGATGCGCAGCATCAGGCCGGGCGCTGCCTCGATTGCGGCAATCCGTATTGCAGCTGGAAATGCCCGGTGCACAACGCGATCCCGCAATGGCTGCAACTGGTGCAGGAAAACCGTCTGGACGAAGCGGCCGACTTGTGCCATTCGACCAATCCGCTGCCGGAAGTGTGCGGCCGCGTGTGTCCGCAGGACCGCCTGTGCGAAGGCAGTTGCACGCTGGAAGAGTTCGGCGCGGTGACGATTGGCGCGGTCGAGAAATACATCGTCGACACCGCGCTGGACAAGGGCTGGCGCCCGGATTTGCGCGGGGTCGAGAAAACCGGCAAACGCGTGGCGATCATCGGCGCAGGACCTGCGGGTCTGAGTTGCGCGGACAGGCTGGCGCGCGCCGGCATCGACGCGGTGGTGTTCGACCGCTACGAACAGATCGGCGGCCTGCTCCATTTCGGCATCCCGAATTTCAAGCTCGACAAGAGCGTCATCGCACGCCGCCGCGACGTGCTCGAAGACATGGGCGTGGAATTCAAGCTCGGCGTCGAAGTCGGCAAGGACGTGCAGCTTGCGGAGTTGTTGGACGAATTCGATGCGGTGTTCCTCGGCACCGGCGCGTACCGCTACACCGACGGCGGCCTGCCCGGGCAGGAATTGCCGAACGTGTTGCCGGCGCTGCCGTTCCTGGTGCAGAACGGGCGCATCGTCGGCGGCAACGACCCGTGGGGTCGCGCCATCGCCGGCTGGGAAGACAAGCTCGCGCTGCCGGATCTGCACGGCAAGCGCGTGGTCGTGCTCGGCGGCGGCGACACCGGCATGGATTGCGTGCGCAGCGCGATCCGCCTGGGCGCGGCGAGCGTCACCTGCACCTATCGCCGCGACGAAGCGAACATGCCCGGCTCCGCGCGCGAAGTGGCGAACGCGCGCGAAGAAGGGGTGCGCTTCCTGTTCAACCGCCAGCCGCTTTCGATCGAAGCCGATGCGAACGGCAACATGATCGGCGTGCAGGTGGTCGAAACGAAACTCGGCAAAGCGGACGAACGCGGCCGCCAGAACGCGATTGCGATCGAAGCCAGCGAATCGCTGCTGGAAGCGGACGTGGTCATCATCGCCTTCGGCTTCTCGCCGAGCGTGCCTCAGTGGTTGAGCGATGCGGGCGTGCAAGGTTCGCCGAACGGACGCATCGCCACCACCGCCGATGGCAGCGACGGCCGCCTGCCCTACCAGACGACGAATCCGAAGCTGTTCGCCGGCGGCGACTGCGTGCGCGGCGCCGACCTGGTCGTCACTGCCGTGGCCGAAGGCCGCGACGCGGCGGCAAGCATCGTTGCGGCGCTCGCCGTGACCCAGTAAGGCGGCATCCACCGGAGGGCGATGCGGCGCGCGAATTGCCGCGTCGCCTTGGTCGCGGTGCAGCTCAGTCGTCGCCGCCGCGCACGCGTCCGGGGCCAACGCCTTCGACGCGCTTGAAGAAGCGACGGAACGCCGCTTCGCTGCGGTAACCGAGCATCTCCGCGATCTGCGCGACCGAAAAGCGCCGGTTGCGCAGCAGCCGGCGCGCTTCGTTCGCGCGCCACTGCGCGAGGTAATGGATCGGCGGCACGCCGACCACCTGCGCGAACAATTCGGCGAACGCGGTGCGCGACATGCCGGCGACCTGCGCCATCGACTGGATCGTCCACTCTTCGCCCGGACGTTCGTGCACCGCACTCAAGGCCTTCGACAGGCGTACATCGACCAGTGCGGCGAGCAGGCCGCGCGGTTGGTCGGAACGGCGCACGTATTCGCACACCGCCATCGTGAACAGCGAATCGGCGAGCTTGTTCTGCACCGCCTGCTGGCCCCAGCCACGATTGCGGCTGTTCGCCGCGAGCAGTTCGGCAAGCTGGCGGAATTCCTCGCCGCTCTCGCGCGAACGCACCACGAAATGCCGCGGCAGCGCACTGAAGATCGGATTGCCGCTGCCGCTGAGGAATTCCAGTTCGCCGCACAGCATGCGCGTGTCGGCGTCATCGATGTCGCGGGCGGCATCGGCGGCGTGCGCATCGGCGTGCGAGGACAGCAGATGGCGCACGCCGCTCGGGAACACGATCAAATCGCCCGCACCGAGCTGCACCGGCACCTCCAGCGCCGCGCCGCTGACCCAGCATTCGCCTTCGGTGACCAGGTGGAACTGGCCGTGGCGGGTGTCCGGCTCGCGCTCGAACCAGGTGCCGCAATAGCGCACGTCGGCAGTGATCTCCACGCGCATGCGGTACGCGCCGAGCACGGTTTCGAGCACGCGGTCGATGGCGTCGGGAACGGCACTGGCTTGCATGCCGGACATCCTAGGCCAGCACGGCGGCGGCGGCCACGGTCGCCGCGTCCCGCGTTCATGCCCGTTCGTCCACGTGCCGGGACGCCGGACGTTCGGGCATGAAGCCGGGATGCGCGGGAATATCTACGACGCCCGCCGCGGACTGTAATGGCGTCGCCGTCGATCCGGCGGCGTCCATCATTTTCGAGGCACACCCATGAACACCCAGAAGCAACTCTCCGGCCTGTCGGTGGCGATGGCCGCCGCCGCGCTGTTGCTGACCGCGCCAATCGCGGCCATCGCCGGCGAAACCGGCAGCGCCAAGATCGGCCACTGCGTCGGCGCCAATGCCTGCAAGGGCCAGGGCGCGTGCAAGAGCGCGGCCAACGCCTGCAAGGGCCAGAACGCGTGCAAGGGCCAGGGCTTCACCGAAGCGGACAAGCACGACTGCAAGCTCGTCGGCGGCAAGTTCGAGCTGCCGAAGGCGGAAAAGCCGGCCACCACGCCGAAAACCGACGCGTGAACCGCACGGCTCCCGTGACGACCACGCGTCGCGGGAGCCGTCCGCCAGGAGCACCACGATGAACGCGAAATTGCACGGCTTCGGCCTTGGCCTGCGCGCACAACACTACGAAGACGCATTGACGTCGTCATGCGCGCCGGACTGGTTCGAGATCATCAGCGAGAACTATTTCGTCGCCGGTGGTGCGCCTTTGTACTGGCTCGACCGCATCGCCGAGCGTTTTCCGCTGGCGATGCACGGCGTGTCGCTCGACATCGGCGGCCGCGACGCGCTCGACCGCGATTACCTGCACCAACTCGCCGTGCTGGAAAAACGCGTGCGCCCCGCACTCGTCTCCGATCACCTGTGCTGGACCGGCGGCGACGGCATCAACCTGCACGATTTGTTGCCGCTGCCGCAAACCGAGGAAACGGTACGCCACGTCGCCGCGCGCCTGCGTACCGTGCAGGACGTGCTCGGCCGCCAATTCCTGCTCGAAAACGTCTCCAGCTACCTGCGCTTCGACGGCGACACGCTGGATGAAGCGCAATTCCTTGCCGCCATCGTTGCCGAATCCGGCTGCGCGCTGCTGCTCGACGTCAACAACGTCTACGTCAACAGCGTCAACCATGGTTTCGATGCATTCGCGATGCTCGATGCATTGCCGGCGAACGCGGTCATGCAGATCCACCTCGCCGGACATGCCGTCGACGCATCCGGCAGCGGCCTGCTGATCGACACCCACGACGCGCCGGTCTGCCCCGAAGTATGGGATTTGTACGCGCACGCGCTGCGCCGCTTCGGCGAGGTGCCGGCGATGATCGAGCGCGACGACAACATTCCCGCCTACGCCGAATTGCTCGGCGAACTCGACCGGGCGCGCACCGTCGCCGCATCGGTTCTGCGACGGAGCGAAGCGGCATGAACACGATGCCGATGCCTTCATTCCAAAAGCAGATCGCGTTGCAGCGCTGGTTGCAGCACGGTGATGCCGCGGTTTCCGCCTTCATGCGCGACGAACGCCGCGAGGCGCGCTTGCGCATCTACGCCGATGCGTATCGCCTGCGCCTGCTTGAAGTGCTCGGCAACGATTTCCCGGCGCTGCACGTCCACGTCGGCGACGAGGTTTTCGCCGAATGGAGCGAAGCCTATCTGCGTGCGCATCCATCGACGCACAAATCGGCGCGCGGTTTCGGGCAGGATTTCCCCGGCTGGCTGGATGCGCACGCGCCGCTGGCGGCACGATTGGCGCATTTCGAGTGGCAGCAAGGCGAAGCGTTCGACGCCGCCGATGCACCGCGACTGGCGCTGGAAACGCTGGCCGCCTTGCCGCCGTCCGCGTGGCCGCACTTGCGCCTGCGCCTGCAACCGGCGTTGCGATTGTTGCGCCTGCCCGCCTCGGTGCCGGCGCTGGCCGGTGCGTTCAATCGCGGCGAAACCTTGCCGCCGCTGCGCGAGGGCGACGAAGCCGATTGGCTGCTGTGGCGCCGCGAACGCATCGTGCACTGGCGCCGCCTGGACGCCGACGAAGCCGCACTGCTGCAACTGGCGCAAGCCGGCGCTACGTTCGCGCAACTGTGCGAACGGCTGCAATCCCGCCATGACGATGCGGCAATGCACGCGATCGGCCTGCTCAAGCGCTGGCTCGAAGACGGTCTGGTCGCCGCCACCGACACCCATCCCGACTGAGGAAAGAACAATGCGACAAACGCAAACCCTCCCGCAGCGCGTCCACGAAACCGTCGCGCGCTTCTCGCAGCGCCTCGATTGGCTGCCGCGCCTGCTGCTGCGTCTGGTGTTCGGCTATTTCTGGCTGGAAACCGGGCTGGCCAAGTGGCACAACCACGACTTTTTCACACAGCGCTTCGCCAATTGGCACATCATCTGGCCGTCGTTCAACGCCTACCTGAGTGCCGCGACCGATCTCGTCGGCGGCGCGTTGCTCATGCTCGGCCTGTGCACGCGCGTGGCTTGCGTGCCGATGATCGTCAACATGCTCGTTGCCCTCGTCATCGTCGTCCTGCCGGACGTGCACACGCTCGACGACTTCGTCGAACTGGACGAAGTGCTGTATGCGCTGGTGCTGTTCTGGCTGCTGGTCGCCGGGCCGGGACGCGCCAGCCTCGATCATTTGCTCGCGCGCGCCGCGTCATCGGCGGACCGACGGGTCGCCGCCGCGGACGCGCGGCCATGAACGCCGGACACGCGGGAATAATCCACCCCGCACGTTCGTCTTAAGGTAGACATCGACCCCCGCATTCCCGCCACAACCCGTGAGGCGACCATGAACACCCGCGATACCCGCAAATCCCTCGGCGCGACGGCCATCGCGCTGCTGCTCGCCGCCTGCGCGGCGGGCAACGCCGAGCCACCGAAGCCCGCGCCGGACCCGAACGCGAAGACCGAAAGCATCGTGCTCGGCATGGGCTGTTTCTGGGGCGCGGAGAAACGCATGTCCGCGCTGCCGGGCGTGGTCGACGTCGAGGACGGCTACGCCGGCGGCGATGCGCCGAAAGTGCATTACGAAGACCTGCATGCGCAGGAAGAACGCATTGCCGACGGCGAAAGCCGCGCGAAGAACCACGCCGAAGTGGTCAGGGTCGTCTACGACCCGGGCAAGACCACGCTGGAAAACGTGCTGATCGGCTTCTGGGAAAACCACGACCCGACCCAGGGCAATCGCCAGGGGAATGATGTCGGCAGCAATTACCGCAGCGCGATCTTCTACAGCGACGAAACCCAGCACGCGCTCGCGCTGAAAACCCGCGACGCGTACCAGGCCGTGTTGAGCAAGGCCGGCTACGGCACCATCACCACCGAGATCGCGCCGCTGCGCAACTGGAACACCGCCGAGGAATACCACCAGCATTACCTCGAGAAACATCCCGACGGCTATTGCGGCCTCGGTGGCACCGGCGTGAAGTATCCGCACGTGGCGATGGCCGGCAAAACCGATGCCGACGCCAGCACGATCACCGCGAATGCGAAGGAGCCGCCGCTGGATTCATCGAAGCTCGCACACGACAAACAGCTCGTGGTGTTCGAGGCGGTCGATTGCCCGTACTGCAAGAAATTCCACGAAGAGGTGCAATCGAAATGGCATGGCAACGTGCCGATCGTCAGCACGCTGAGCACGCAAGCGCCGACCGGCTGGACGCTGGCCAAGCCACTGTTCGCCACGCCGACCATCGTGCTGTTCGAGGATGGCAAGGAAACGTCCCGCTACACCGGCTACAACGGCGACCAGCACCGCTTCTGGGGCTGGCTCGGCCAGCAGTTGCTGACCCCGGAGCAACGCCGGATCGCGTTCGAGAAGGGCACCGAAATCCCCTACACCGGCAGCAACCTCGACGAGCAGCGCAGTGGCACCTACGTCGATCCGGTCAGCGGTGCGGCGCTGTTCCGCAGCGGCACCAAATTCCACAGCGGCACCGGCTGGCCGAGTTTCTTCGACCCGATTCCAGGCGCAGTGATCGAACGCGAGGACGACAGCGACGGCATGGTCCGCACCGAAGTGATCAGCACCAGTTCCGGCATCCACCTCGGCCACGTGTTCGACGATGGCCCGCCGCCGACCGGCAAGCGCTACTGCATCAACGGCGACGTGCTGAAGTTCGTGCCGGACCAAACGAATACCAGCGTCGCCGCGACCAACGGCGCAATGAACCCGGCGAAGTGAAACCGTACACTCGTCGTCATCGCCACCGATGACGACGACCATGCGCCTTGGCCTTGCCGCGAACAAACTGCACCACAACGAAGAGAATGCAGCACTGTTCCGCTGGCTGCGCGCCTGCGAATCCAGCATCCGCGAATTGGACCTCGGCCTGCATGCGGTCGGTCGCACCCACGATGCGATCGCCGCGGCCGGCATGCTGCGCGGCCACGCCGGCTTGAAGCGCTATCCGTATGGCCGCGACGGCGGGTTGATGAAACTCGTCGCCGAAGTGGTCGGCATGCCGGGCGACGAGCGCACGCTCGATGGCGCGATCTACTTCATCGATCCGGTCGATCCTTCGTCGATTTTCCCCGAAGCGATCGCGCTCAAGCGCCAGTGCGTGATCCATGCCAAGCCGTTCATTTCGACCGTGGCGAGCGCGCGCGATTTCATCGAGGTCGAACGCATCCACGCGGGGCTTGCGCCGGATCGCGGCGCCGATGCGCTGCACGCACTGGAATCGCAGACCCTGGCCTTGATCGCGCACGACGCGATGAAGCCGGCGATGCTGGCCTTCGCCGCGGAGAACTTCGACGTGCTTTCGCGCTTCGCCCAGCGCATCGGCACCGGTACCACCAGCCAGCGCCTCAACGAAATGGCGTGGAGCCGTGGCTGGCCGCAAGGCACGCCGTGGGTCGCGCGCTACCTGAGCGGGCCGATGGGCGGCGACGCGCAGATCGCCGACCTCGTGCTCGAACGCCGCTGCCAGCGCGCGATCTTCTTCGAGGACCCGCACGTCGCCCGCCAGCACGAAGCCGATATCCAGTTGCTAGAACGCGCGGTCACCACCGTCACCGACGAAGCGGTGTGCATCACTTCACCGGCCGTCGCGAAACGCTGGGCCGATGCGGTGCGCTTGCGCACGAAGTGATCAGACCGGTTTTGGCGCGGGCCTTGCGAACCGCCAGCCGATCAGCAAACCGACGAACAGCCATGCCGCCGCCAGCAACCACGGCGCACCAGGCAGATGCACCGATGCATCCGGGCTGATGAAGTGCCCGAAGGTGCCGGCGAACATCAGCGGCGCGAAGATGCCGGCGAACGACACCAGCGACATCAGCGCGCCCTGCACGCGGCCTTGCGCGTCCGGCGTAACTGACGCGCTGATCAGCGCTTGCGTCGATGGGCCGGCCAGACCCCACAGCGCGCTGATCGGAATCCCGCACAGGAACATCCAGCCGTACGGCACGATGCCGTAGATGGCGAAGCCGACGATGCCGCAAGCCAGGCCGAACAGCAGCGTGCGGCGTTCGCCGAGTTTCGGCACGACCTTGCCGATCAGCACCGCCTGCACGACCGTGCCGCACACGCCGACCAGCGCGAGCATGCCGCTGACCTGGCGTTCGTTCCAGCCGAAGCGGTATTCGGCGGACAACACCGCCACGCTCGGATACACATACTGCGCGAGGTTGGCGATCAACACCACTGCGGCGAGGCCGAACACGTGCGGGAATTTGCGCAACAACAGCAGCGAACCGACTGGATTGGCGTGCGACCAGTCGAACTTCGGCGTGCGCTTTTCCTTCGGCAGCGATTCCGGCAGCACGAACCAGCCGTACAGGAAATTGGCCAGCGACAGGCACGCGGCGAACACGAACGGGGCGCGCAAATGCCAGCCGCCGAGCAGGCCGCCGATGATCGGGCCGATGATGAAGCCGATGCCGAACGCCGCGCCGATCATGCCGTAGCCCTTCGCGCGCTGCTCCGGCGGCGTCACGTCGGCGATGTAGGCGTTGGCGGTGCTGAAGCTCGCCGAGAACAGGCCGGAGAAAATCCGCGCGACCAGCAGCCACGGCAGCGATTGCGCCAGCGACATCAGGATGAAGTCCGTGCCGAGACCGAAGCACGACAACAGGATCACCGGCCTGCGCCCGAAACGGTCGGACAGCGTGCCCTGGATCGGCGAGCTCACGAACTGGATCGCCGCGAACAGCGTGCCGAAGATGCCGATCCAGTGCGACGCCTTGACGAAATCGCCGCCGGTGAAGCCGCGTACCAGCCCTGGCAACACCGGGATGATGACGCCGAAGCTCAGGATGTCGATCAGCACGGTGACGAAGATGAAGGCCAGCGCGGCCTTGCGGGCGGGGAGCGGCGTGGAGTCGGTCACGGCGAAATCCGGCTACTGGGGAGCGCGCATTATGCGCGAAGCCGAAACAGGCATTTGCATGTTGCGCCGCATCTCAACTTTTGAGACGGCCCTGCGCTAAAAAGACAAAGGGCCAGCCGTTGGGCTGACCCTTCTGATTTGGTGCATCTTTCTGCTTGTTGCCGGAAAGAGCGCAATTCCTGATCTACTTGGTGTGGTTAAACTAGCGCTGGGGAGATTGTTCGTCAATGGGGAGGACGCATGAAATTCAAGCAGCGCTATCGCCTGGGCCTGGACATCGGCACCAATTCCATCGGCTGGTGCGTGTTGCGGCTGGACGAGAACGACCAGCCCATCGGCATCATTCGCGCCGGTTCGCGGATTTTCTCTGACGGACGCAGTCCGAAAACGCTGGCCTCGCTTGCCGCAGACAGGCGCCAGAAACGACAGATGCGCCGCCGCCACGATCGCGCGCTCAAGCGGCAGGCACGCTTCATGGAAGGATTGATCCGCTTTGACCTGATGCCGATGGACGACGAGGAACGCCTGAAGCTCTCGGCGCTGGATCCCTACGAATTGCGCCGCAAAGGGCTGGACCAGCCGTTGACGATATTCGAGCTTGGCCGCGCGCTGTATCACCTGGCCAAACGCCGCGGCTTCAAGAGCAGCCGCAAGACCAAGGGCGAGGACGAAAACGAATCCGGCAAGATCAAGGGGGCCATCAAGAAAACCCGCAACCTGATTGCCGAATCCGGTTGCCGCACGCTGGGCGAATATCTCGCAAAGCGCCATGAGCAGCGCGAAACCGTGCGCGCCCGCAGCACCGCCGACGGCAAGGATTACCTGCTCTATACGCAGCGGACGATGGTCGAAGAAGAATTCGATGCGCTGTGGTCTGCGCAAGCACCGCATCATCCTGACGTCTGCACCGATGAAGCACGCGCCTGGTTGCGCGACACGCTGCTGTTTCAACGCAAGCTGCTGCCGGTGGAACCGGGCATGTGTCCGTTCGAGCCGGATGAATCGCGCATTCCGGTGTGTTCTCCGCTGTTCCAGCGTTTCCGCTTGCTGCAAGACCTGAATCATTCGCACATCATCGAGGATGGCGACGAACGCAGCCTGACCTTGGATGAGCGCAACACGCTGCTGCAAGCCCTGACCACGCACACCGGCAAACCGATGACCTTCGCGCAAATGGGCAAGGCCATCAGCCTGTCGCGCAGCGCGAAATTCAATTTCGAGAAAGACAGCAAGCGCAGCGGCTTCAAAGGCGATGCCACCGCGTTACTGGCCGCTGCGGCCGGTGCATCGTGGTCAAAGCTGAGCAGCCTGCAACAGGAAGCGCTGGCCGTGCTGGTTGAGGAAGCCAGCGACGACGATGTATTGCGCAAGGCATTGCAAGAATTGCCGGCAAGCCTGGCCACCATGGAAAAGGAAATCCTGCGCGGGAGCCGCCCGCAAGTGCAGGCTTGGCGCGATGCATTGGCCAACTTGCCCGCGCCTTTCGGCACCGAAGCCATCGACTCCATCGTCAAGATCAGCCTGCCGGACGATTACGCCAGCCTCAGCCGCAAGGCGCTGGAGAAAATCGTGCCGATCATGGAGGCGTCTGTCATCACTTACGACAAGGCGGCGAAACAGGCCGGCTACAACCATTCCGATGGCTACGATGGTGTCGTCCACGAACGCCTGCCGTATTACGGGCAACTCCTGCGCGGCTATACCTCGCCGACGCCGAAAGCTCACAACGAAGACGAGCGCCGATTCGGTAAGATCGCCAATCCCACCGTACACATCGGCCTGAACCAGTTGCGGCAACTGGTCAACGAAATCATCCGCCGCTGGGGACAACCGACCGAAATCATCGTCGAGCTTGCGCGCGACTTCGGTTTGTCCGGGCAGAAGCGCCGTGATCTGGAGAGCGAACAAAAACAGAATCAGGAACGCAACGACAAGCTCAACGAACGCCTGCGCGGCATGAACCAGCGCGAGAATCGCGAGAATCGCCAGCGCCTGACGTTGTGGGACGAACTCGGCAAGGACGACGCGATGGATCGGTATTGCATCTATTCCGGCCAACGAATGAGCATGGCGCAATTGTTCAATGGCGACATCGAGATCGACCACATCCTGCCGTTTTCGCGCTCGCTGGACGACAGTTTGAGCAACAAGGTGCTGTGCCTGAGCCGCGCCAACCGCGACAAGAAGAATCAGACGCCGTTCAAGGCCTTCGGCCATTCGCCGGGCATCTACAACTGGCAGGGCATCAAGGAGCGCGCCGCGCGTTTCGGCAATCGCAACAAGGCCAAGCGCTTCGAGGAAAACGCACTGGAAAGTTTCCTCGGCGAAAAGGATTTCCTTGATCGCCACCTCACCGACACCGCGTATCTTTCCCGCGTTGCACGCCAATACCTCACCGCGGTTTGCCCGCCGAACAAGGTGTGGGTGGCGACGGGACGTTTGACCGCGATGATCCGCGACAAGTTCGGCCTGAACAAAATCCTCAACCCGGACGACCCGCGCAAGAACCGCGACGACCATCGCCACCATGCGGTGGATGCGGCGGTCATTGCCATCTGCAACCGCTCGCTGATCCAGAAGATTTCCGCCGCTGCGGCCAGCGCCGAGGATTTGGGCGGACATCGTCTCCTGAAAGACCTGCAGGAGCCATGGCCTAGCTTCCGCGATGAACTAGCGAGCGTGATCAGTAAGATCGTGGTATCGCACAAGCCGGATCATGGTCGCGAGGATGCGCTGCACAACGACACCAATTACGGCAAGCGTGGCGATGCTGACAAAAAAGGCGTGATGAAGGTTTCAACGCGCAAACCCATTTTCGCAATCACTTCCAGCAATGTTGGCAACATCGCCGGTGATGCCATCCGCGATGAATTGACTGCGTTGTTCGCCAACACTCCTAGCAAAGAGATCAAGGCCGCGCTTGAAGCCTATGCGCAACGCACCGGC
Source organism: Lysobacterales bacterium (assembly GCA_015655355.1). Lineage (GTDB taxonomy): Bacteria > Pseudomonadota > Gammaproteobacteria > Xanthomonadales > Xanthomonadaceae > Pseudoxanthomonas_A. The sequence continues at coordinate 3,005 of JAATFG010000082.1, read as the reverse complement.
ATCCGCCACGTGCAGATGCAGGAAAAGCTTTCGGTCATCGCCATCGAAGATCGCATGACAAAACAGCCCTATCGTTACGTAAAGGGCGACGGCAACTACTGCTACGACATTTTTCGTGAGGACAACGGCAAGTGGAATGGCGACGTGGTCAGCACCTACGATGCCAACCGACCGGATTTCAAGCTCAACGCCAAAACCGCGCGCAATGGCAAGCCGTTGGTGATGCGTTTACGCAAGGGAGACCTGCTCAAACTGGAGCACGAAGGAAAGTTCAAGATCATGCGCATTGCAAAATTCTCAGATGGGAAAATCAATATGGCTGCGCACAACGAATCTAATGTTGACGCACGCAATCGTAACCCTGAAGTTCAATTTTCCTACCTGCAAAAATCACCAGATGCTTTGCGCCCGCTTGCAGCTCGTGTGGTAGGCGTAGACATCCTCGGCTACGTCAACGACCCCGGCTTCAAGGAATGACAGCCAATCGCCCGATGCGCTAGGATTTTCCGCATGAAACCGTCCGCTGCCCTCGAAGCCCACCGCGATGCGATCCGCCGGATCGTGCTGGCGCATCGCGCAACCAATCCGCGTGTGTTCGGCTCGGTGCTGCACGGCGATGACACCGATGGTAGCGACCTCGACTTGCTGGTCGACCCGACGCCGGAAACCAGCCTGTTCGACCTTGGCGGCATCCTTCATGAATTGGAACAACTGCTCGGGGTTCCCGTTGACCTTGTAACTCCAAAAGCCTTGCGCCCTCGTTACCGCGACGAGATTCTTGCCGAGGCTCGACCGGTATGAGGCATGAAGAACGCCGGCTGCACGACTATCTCGCCGACATCATCGAGGCTCAAGTGCGCATTGCCGGGTATGTGGACGGCAAAGATTTCGATTCATTCCTGATGAACCGCATGATGCAGGATGCCGTGATACGCAACTTCGAGGTCATCGGCGAGGCCAGCAAGCACATCCGGCAACGTTTTGCCGAATTCGTTGCCAGCCACCCCGAAATTCCGCTTTCTGATGCTTACAAGTTGAGAAACGTGGTGGCGCACGGCTATCACGATGTTGATTACGAAATCATCTGGAAAACGATTCATCAAAAATTGCCTGATCTTGCTCAACAGGCAAAAACGGCATTGCAATCCTTGCTGGATCATCCGTCCGAAACATGATCGGCCGCATCGTCGAAATCGCCGGTGATTCGCGCTACCTGCACAAGGATCGCGGGTTCTTGGTGGTTTCGCATCGCGATGTCGAACAAGGTCGCGTTCCCTTGGACGATGTCGCCGCCTTGATTTGCAATGCACATGGCTTGGTTTACAGCAACAACATGCTGCTTGCCCTGGTCGAACGCGGCTGTCCGATCGTGCTTTGCGGCAAGAACCACATGCCTGCCGGCATCATTTGCGCGGTGGACAGCCATCACCGCCAGGGCGCGCGCATCGATGCGCAAGTCGCCGCGTCGCTGCCGACGAAGAAACGACTGTGGCAGGACATCGTGCGCAGCAAGCTCGGCATGCAAGCCGCAACATTGGGCGCTTACGGCTTGCCGGAGCCGCCGTTGCGTGCGCTGATTCCCAAAGTCACGTCCGGCGATGCGCGCAACATGGAAGGCGTCGGCGCGCGCCGTTATTGGAGCCTGTTGTTCGGCAAGCAATTCCGCCGCGATCAGGACGGCGATGGCATCAATGCCTTGCTCAATTACGGCTATACCGTGCTGCGCGCCACGATCGCGCGACATCTGCTCGCCACTGGACTGCATCCGGGCCTGCCACTGCATCACGCCAACGACGGAAATGCGCTGCGACTGGTCGACGACCTGATGGAACCATTTCGCCCGCTGGTGGATGCGCAGGTGCGGCAACTGGCCGACCTTGGTCGCTACGAAGTCGATGCCGGCAACAAGCGCGAGCTGGCCTTGATGATGGCTCGCGGCATCCAGACCGACGAAGGTTTGAGTCCGGTCACGGTCGCCATCGAACGAATGTGCCTATCCTTGGCGCAAGTGTTCGAGAAGCAGCGCAAGAACCTGGCCTTGCCGCACGACAAGGCCGCGAATGTTTCCGCCTGGCTGGGGAGCAAGGCCATGCCGACCGAGGCCGACGACGATGGCGCGGACCAAACGCTACCAGCCATTGCCGACGAAGCCTGAAGGCCCGCGCCCGCCCAGCCGGCCCTTGAGCGGGTATCGGCTGATGTGGGTACTGGTCATGTTCGATTTGCCGGTGGACACGCAGGAAGCGGTGAAGGCCGCCAATGATTTCCGCCACGATTTGCTCGATCTGGGCTTCGAGCGCTGCCAGTATTCGGTGTACCTGCGCTTCGTCGAAGGCCGCGAGCAAGCCGACACCACCACTCGTCGAGTGCAAGCGGTTTTGCCCAACGGCGGCAAGGTGTATGTGCTCTACTTCACCGACAAGCAGTACGCGGGCATCATCCGTTTCGAGAACAGGAAGCGCCGCCCCAAGGCCGAAAATCCAGAGCAATTCCAGCTTTTCTGACCCCATGAAGCCAGTTTTTGCCCACCGCAGAGACCAAAAAGCCACTGGAATCAGCGGCTTATGGCACTACAGAGATTAGCAGATCAGGAATTGCGCTCTAGCCGGAACTCCTGTTGAGGTCGGTGCGCGTGTCGCCGAGAGATTAGCAGATCAGGAATTGCGCTCTAGCCGGAACGCCATCATGCACGACATACGGCTTGCTCGGGAGATTAGCAGATCAGGAATTGCGCTCTAGCCGGAACTTTTCCACGGTTGCGTGATGCGGGCGCGGTGAGATTAGCAGATCAGGAATTGCGCTCTAGCCGGAACTTCTTTCAATCCGGGGCAGCAGATTTACAAGAGATTAGCAGATCAGGAATTGCGCTCTAGCCGGAACTTAGGTTCACAAGTGCACGCTGTGCAGCCGGAGATTAGCAGATCAGGAATTGCGCTCTAGCCGGAACTATAATCTCGCGCAACTCGTGAAATACAACGAGATTAGCAGATCAGGAATTGCGCTCT